>NZ_JASGDK010000157.1:0-3834 GCF_047607245.1 Desulfovibrio sp. | reverse complement strand
CGGCCCCGCAAGAAGGCAGCCCGCGCATAACACCTGTGGTTCGTGCTGTTCAGTCGGTAACTCCGGCGGTGGTCAATATCACCAGCACGCACATGATACAGGGGCAGTATCTTTCGCCGCTCGAACAGTTTTTCGGGCCGGGTTTCGGCATGGGGCCGGGCTTTGGCGGAGCTTCACCGCGCACCCAGAAGCGCGAAAGCCTGGGGACCGGAGTTATTGTTGACGGCAAAAAAGGTCTTGTGCTCACCAACGCCCATGTTATAGCGGGCGGTGAAGAAGTTACGGTGCGCCTTTTGGATGGCCGCGAGTTTTCAGCCTCGGTGCGCGGGGCCGACCCGGATTTTGACATAGCTGTGTTGGAAATCAAGGGAGCGCAAGATTTGCCCTCGGTACGCCTTGGCGATTCAGATGATGTGCTTCCCGGCGAAACCGTCATTGCCATCGGCAACCCATTTGGCTTCAGCCATACTGTGACCACGGGCGTGGTTTCGGCACTGGGCAGGACCATACGCAACCGCACCAACGCGTTTACCGACCTCATACAGACTGACGCGGCCATTAATCCGGGCAACAGCGGCGGCCCGCTGCTGAATCTTGAAGGCGTTCTTATAGGAATCAACACCGCCGTGGATGCCCGCGCCGAAGGCATCGGGTTTGCCATTCCCGCCAACAAGGCTCGCCGGGTCATGTCTGACCTTATGGACAGCGGCAAGGTCGCCCCATTATGGCTAGGTCTGGACGTGCAGGATGTGGACGTGCAGACAGCTATGGCCCTGGGGCTGAAAGACGCCCGGGGCGTGCTGGTTAACACGATTTTTTCTGGTACCCCTGCGGAAAAGACCAACATACGCCCCGGTGATATTCTGGACAGCATCAACACAACGCCCGTCCGTGACCGGCGTGATTACCTTGATATTCTGCGTAACCAGACCCCGGACGCAAAGCTTCGGCTGAGTCTGCGCAGAGATGGCGCACCCGTCACAGTAGAAATTGCTCCGGCGCTTTTTACAGACGAAAACGCCCGAGCACTTATGGAAAAACGTTGGGGATTCAGCGCTGCGCAAACAGGCAGTGGAATAGTGGTCAGCAGCGTCAACGAGCAAGGGCCCTCGCCGTTTCTGCGTAAGGGCGACGTTATCACCGCTGTAGGCGCTAGCCCCGTACACAAAATAGAAGACCTTCTGCAAGCGTTCAGACGAGAGCGTATGGCTGGGCAGGTTCTTTTACAAGTAATGCGTAATGGCAAGGGCTATTACGCCAGGCTCGTGCCCTGACGGACTAAATTACCCCCTTTTGCAGCATGTTTTCACAAGGGGGATTATAGTGCCTGTCTTTGTGTCCATCACAAGCAGCATACCTGTAAATCAGCCCACGACGCGGCTTTTCAGGTATAGTACAAAGGACACTTGACAGGGGGGTAGGCTAAAGCTATCCAATTGCACAAGCTATTTTTACCCGCTTGTACAATCAAGCAAGACAACCTATTGGGAGGACATCATGGGTTACAATGTGAATGTTGACGTGGATAAGTGCATCGGCTGTGGCGAATGTGTAGACGTTTGCCCCGTTGAAGTTTACGAAATCAAAGACGGCAAGTCTGAAGCCGTGAGCCCCGAAGAATGCCTCGGCTGTGAATCCTGTGTCGAAGTCTGTGAAGTCAGCGCCATTGCCATTGAAGAAAACTAGGCAATGGTGGAAAGCCTTTCGGCTTTCCATTGGCTCACTCACAGACTGAGTGTTGTGCCGCCCGACGCACGCGCGCCAGGCGGCACTTACATACCAAGCGGAATGCGAATTTTCCGGCACGGCGCATGCCTGTCTGAACTCCCTGATAAAAGGCCCCATATGCCCGCACAGGCACTGCGAGCCTGATTCAGGCAATACCGGAACTCCGCAAGCAAATGGCGAGCCCTCTGGCTTCGCCCGCCGCACACCTGCCGGACGGCCCGCATACGCCTTCCGCACAGCCACAGGATGACCATGATCCCTGATCTGACCGCCATTTTTGCCCGCTATGAAAATCTGCGGGCTGAGGCCGATACCCTGTTTGACCGGGTACGGGAGGCCTGTCCGCAGTGCGTGACCTGCAAGGAAGGCTGTAGCGACTGCTGCCACGCCATGTTCGATCTTTCTCTGGTCGAGGCCATGTATATCCACAAGGCCTTTGAAGCCGCCTTTGGCTATGGGCCTGAACGCTCGGCCATTCTGGAACGTGCCTCGGAGCTGGATCGCCACACCACCCGCCTCAAGCGCGAACTTTACAGGGCAGAAAAAGACGGCGAAAATCCCGGAGAAATCATGGCTGTCGCCGCCAAGATCAAAATGCGCTGCCCCTTGCTTGGCGATGATGACAAATGCCTTATGTACGAAGCCCGCCCCATTACGTGCCGGCTTTACGGCGTTCCCACCGCCATAGGCGGCCAGGGGCATGTCTGCGGGTTCTCGGCCTTTGAAAAAGGCAAACCCTACCCCACGGTACATATGGACAAAATGCAGATCAGACTTGAAGATATGAGCAAAGAAATTGCCACTGCCGTTCAGTCGCGCTTCAAGGAGCTGCATGAGGTTTATGTGCCGCTGTCAATGGCGCTGCTGACCCGCTACGATGAGGCATACCTGGGCATCGGCCCCGCCAAGAAAGAAAAAGCCTAGAGCAGCCGCAGGCAATCACAGCTGCAATCGCCAGTGCGAGCGAACGCGGCTACAACGCGCGAAGACGGACTGGCACCAAAGTTCGCACTCATAGACGTTTTTACGCACAGCAAGGAGTACGGCATGTACGGCAGCATACCCGCCACCGTCTTTCGGGACGGCACGCCGCAAGAACTCAACGATGAGCAGGAAAAGCTCAAACGCGAAATTTATGACCGCATGAATCCGCGCCGTCGTAAATTTGTGGACCGTCTGGGCTATGACAACTGGGACCCTTTCCAGAAGCCCAACGATCCTCTTGACCTGCGCACGGACATCTCCAAACGCACAACGCAACAGCTCATTAACGAATTTCTGCACGATGCGGCCAAAAAAGGCCCATACGGCAAGGCTTACAGCAAGGGCGCTATGGAATGCGCCCTGGGCGTCATCAATAAAGACGAAAAATACATGGGCATTTTCGACTTTTGCCGCTGGTACTATGATCTTTTGAAAAAAGAGGGGCATATCCAATGAAAGCTCGCTACAACGACCTGGACGAATACATTGCGGACCTCAAGGCCGAAATTGCCGATAATGAGCAGTGCGCCAACCATTATTACAACCTGGGCCTGGCCCTTCTGACCAAACGCGATTTTGTTGCCGCTGAAGAGGCTTTTCTGAATGCCGTGCGCAATTCTCCGCATCTGGCAGAAGCCTACGTGCAGCTTGGGGGCATCTGCCTTGAGCGTGGCGACCTTGAAGGCTGCCTGCGCTACAATGAAGAAGCCGCCAACTGCCGCGCGAAGTTCCCTGTGCCGTGGAGCAACATTGCCTTTGTGCATTTGCAGCGCGGCGAGCCCGACAAGGCCATTACAGCCCTGAACAAGGCTCTCAAGTGGGACCCCAACTTTGTGCAGGCGCAAAACGCCCTGGCCACGGCCTACTTCATGAAGGGCAACTTCAAGGCCTGCGAAGAACAGTGCCTGGCCATCATTAAAAAAGAACCCGCCTTTGCCCCTGCCTGGAACAACCTGGCGCTGGCCTACTTTGACCAGGGCGAACACGCCAAGGCCAAGGAAGCGGCGGAAACAGCCCAAAAACTGGGCTTTGACGTGCCTGAGGGCTTTCTGGAAGAACTCAAGGCCAACTGCTGATTTTCCTCACAACCAGATCAAAAAAGCCCGGAGGCAACGCCTCCGG
>NZ_JASGDK010000156.1:0-3330 GCF_047607245.1 Desulfovibrio sp. | reverse complement strand
GCATGAAGTTCTCAGAGGTGAAATCAATAGCTGGGATATTAAAATAACGGCCAACGATCTCTCAGAAGCCGTACTTTCTGCGGCTCGGCGCGGCATATACAGTGAGTATGCCCTGCGCACCACGCCAAAGCCAATTATTGATGCCTACTTTGTCAAAGAAGACAATATATATAAAGTTAAGCCTGAGTTAAAAAATATCATTTCTTTTGGGCAGATAAACCTCAGTGACAAAGAGCAACTGAAGCGCGTTGAAAAATCGCAAATAGTTTTTTGCCGCAACGTGATCATTTATTTTGACGATGAAATGAAACGCAAGGTCATTAACGCATTCTATGACAACCTTGAAGTCAATGGAGCGCTACTCATCGGGCATTCAGAATCTTTGCATAATATCAGCCGAGCGTTTCAACTTGAGCATTTCAAAGGGACCATCGTCTATCGCAAGCTGGTATAGAGCACAGTATGTGCGCAAAGATTCTAGCCATTGCCAATCAGAAAGGAGGCGTGGGAAAAACCACGACCTCTGTTAACCTGGGTTGTGCGCTGTCTCGCATGGACAAAAAGGTACTGCTGCTTGACCTTGACCCCCATGCCTGCGCCACCCTGCACGCCAGGATATACCCCGAGGAAGTGCAATACAGTTTGCACGATCTTTTCCTGGCTCCTGATGAAGGCTGGTCCACGCTATGGCCTCTATTGCTGCGAACTCAAGCTTTGCACGGCATGGATGTAGCTCCTGGTTGCATCCGCTTGTCAGAGCTTGAGGTTGATTTTAAAGATCGAAGCGGCAAGGGAAGCGTGCTGTCCAGAAGTTTACAGACTGTAAGCAGCGACTATGACTTTATTATTTTAGATTGCCCGCCACACGTGGGAATACTCCTCGTAAATGCTCTGGTAGCGGCGGATTTATTGATAATTCCAATTCAAACCGATTTTTTGGCCTTGCATGGCTTAAAACTTCTGTTTGATACATTGCACACATTGAACAAGGCGCTTGGCAGACCTATTTTGTACCGGGCTCTACCCACCATGTATGACAAGCGCGCCAAAGCCTGCACCAGAGTATTGGAACTCATGCAGCGAAAAATGGAGCATGCCATGTTCAGCACGATCATCGGCATTGATACACATTTTCGTGAAGCAAGTGCTCAAGGATGCAGCATTTATGATATTAATCAAAACTCCCGTGGGGCACGCTGTTATGAGGCCCTGGCTCAGGAAGTGTTATGCCTATGGTAAAAACGCCTGAAGAATATTTTTCCAACCAGTGCTTTGCTCCCCCTGTCCAAAGAGAAACAACACCTTCACTCAGCGCTGCTGAACGGGCCTTTGTGCAAAAGTATCTTGGTGACGATGCCATTGCGAACCTGACAGTACAGGCTCCGCAGGTAGTTATTGCTTCGCCGTCAAGCCCTTCTGCAGGAACCGCTCCCGCTGGAAGCACGTTTGAACATACCGAGAGCAAGGTAAAACCGACAATCCCCTTGAAGACACTGCTGCTTTCGCAACCTGCGGTACAAATGGTTTCCTTCTATGTGCGCGAACAAATTTTTCTTTTACCGGTGCCGGTAATTATTGAAGTTTTGCGACACATGCCACTCACCCGGCTGCCTATGGCTCCATCTTTTGTAGCTGGCGTTGTGAATCTGCGCGGGCGGGTAACCCCGTTACTTCATCTTGATGCCTTGCTGACGCTTGATCAGCAACATCGCTACACGCCGCAGAGCTTTATTGTAGTGTGCGGCAGTGAACAAATGCAGCTTGGGCTTATTGTTGATAAAATTCATACTATGTATCTGCTGGATCAGTCGAAAATCAACTGGAACGCTGAAGCTCAATTGGGGTCCAGCGCAGACCTGCTTTGTGGACTCGCCGAAATAAACGACCACCTGCATGGCATTGTTGACCCTGAAATGATTGTAGAAAAACTTCTGGAATTTTAACCCTAAGAAGTATTTATAAAATCAGTTGCTTGCAAAAACTATAAATAACCTCTAAACATTTTGAAATTTTTTAAAACAAATTCGCAAACTCAAGCTGCGATAAGTTCTTAGGCTCCCTTTCGGGGCCCAACTGAAATGGGTACTGAATGCGCTCCCGGCAGCACGCGGCTGCTTTTCAAGCAGCCGAATAACAGGTCATGCCGCTTTTTCTGAATGACGGCTGGCAACATCTGACGGACAGGGACAGAAATTATGAAAAAACATATCATGGTCGTCGATGACTCAAAGACCATCCGTAACCTGGTGGCCTTTGTACTAAAAGGGGAAGGTTTCAAGGTCAGCACTGCTGAAGATGGCCTTGATGCCATTGAAAAACTCTACAGCCTTGATCCGGTGGATTTGATCGTTTCGGATGTCAATATGCCACGCATGGATGGATTTACTTTTATTAAAACCATTCGCGCTCAGGAAGCCTACAAGGATATTCCTATCATTGTGCTTTCCACTGAAGGGCAAGAAAAAGATATACAGACGGGCATGAGCCTCGGAGCCAACCTTTATATGGTGAAACCAGCCCAGCCGGAAAAAATGGTTCGCAATATAAAGATGCTCTTGGGTTAGCCGATAAGAAAGACAGTATTACCCATTTGGGTACAGCGCTTTCAGTCAAGCAAGGGTATGGAGTATGAGCCAGGATTTTTTTGACCCAGAATTATTCGCCGACTTCATTACAGAAGCCAAAGAACACCTCGAGACAATTGAGCCCAATCTGCTGGAGCTCGAAAAAGCTCCTGGAAATCTGGCCCTGCTCAATGATATCTTTCGTCCTATGCACTCCCTCAAGGGCGCCTCAGGCTTTCTTGGGCTGAACCGTATCAATCAGATCGCCCACAAGGCTGAAAACATCCTTGATGAACTGCGAAAGGGCAGCATGGTTGTGACGCCTGAGATTATGGATGTCATTCTGGCCTCCACAGACGTCCTGCGCCAGATGATTGATAATCTTGAGAGCAGTAATTCGGAAGGCGATGTTGAGGCTGGCCACATTATGGCTCAAATAGACGCCATTATGGCTGGGGAAAGCCCCGCACCAAGCCAGCCCGCCGCTTCCACCCCCACTACGGAAATTTTTTCTACGCCAGTTGACAATGCTGATGAGACTTCTGAAGTCCTACTTCAAGCCGAGTCTTTGCATGCAAATGATTCTGCTGATTCCTTCACTCCGGAATTGAAACAGGACCCGCCGGCCGATCTTTCCTCGAGATCGGATAATGACAGCGGTATGAGCGGCAAAGAATGGGTAAGCACGTTACCGACACGCCCGACATATGCTCTTACCGCTTTCGGAGAAGGGCATCTTAAAGATTTCATTGATGAATCCATTGAG
>NZ_JASGDK010000155.1:0-10532 GCF_047607245.1 Desulfovibrio sp. | reverse complement strand
CTTACACGCATCAACCGCTGGCGGCCCCTGGAATATACTGAAGTGCGTGACGGCGACGCCGCCCTGCCCCCGGATCAGCGCAACGCCCTTGAAGGACGGCGCATTATTGAAGCTCTGGCCCCACAGGATGTGGCCCTTGTGCTGGACGAACGCGGGCAGCGCCTTACCTCGCCTGACCTGGCCGCCTTGCTGCAACAGCTGGATCAGGACGCGCGCGGCCGGGCCTGCTTTATCATCGGAGGGGCATGGGGGCTGGACGATTGTGTACGCCAGAAGGCTTTCAAAATGATCCGCCTTTCAGACATGACCCTGCCGCATGAACTGGCCCGCGTTGTGCTGCTGGAGCAGATCTACCGTGCTGAATGTATACTGCGCAAGGTTCCCTATCATCATTGATGTAATAATGAGGAACGGCGGCTCCCCTGCCCGCAAGCGGCTTCAACCATACATAATAAATTTCAGCCCATTGCGCGTAATTTTTCTACAGTACTTCGTAAATTCTGGCGAACACATTATCATACACCAGCTTGAAGTATGGTGAAAAACGCGGATTCTGCGGTTCGCCCATAAGCAGTTGCACCATCAAAGAATTATACAGCCCTTCGTCCATAGCCAATTTTTCGTCAGTCACACGGTTGAAGAAAAAGTTGATATTGCGCCGCTTTGACAAAAATTCCTGCTGCTGTTGCGGCGTGGCGTTGGGGTGCGCGTCGAACCACTCCTGAATATAGTTGCGCCGGGTGACTCCGGTTTCTTCAAACACGTTAATGGATGACGCATAGATAGCGCTGGTGCTGCCCTCAAGGCGCACTTCGCCCGTGTCCAGCCGATAGGCGAGCTCCTGCGGCACAATGGAAAGCGCCCCGCCCTCACCCGTGTTTGTAACAAAATTCCAGTTGCCGAAATTGCTTATCCAAAAGCCGAGACGCAGCATTTCATAGCTCACCACCAGATAAAGCTTGCCCTTGGCCTCAATAAGCGGTGTTTCGTCAGAGCGGAGCTTATCCATAAGAGCCTGGGCCGAATTTCCGTCCAGTCCGTCAAAGACGTTGCCTGGCTCGTTGCCGCGTAAAGCCGTATAGCGGATAAGCTGACGCGCAAAGCGGGCATTATCCGTGGCAAACACGGCGGCTGGCAAATACAGTGATGGCCCGGCGTGCTGCGCGCCGTCAGCAATGGTAGCACGGTGCGAAAAATAGTGGGCGGCATAGCCCCAGTCCCACCACAGCCAGAGCATGGAATCCTGAGGCGTCATGGTTCGCGCCCGCGTGAGAGCCTCGGCATGGCGACGGTTGATCATGGGCCCCTGCGACATGGCAGGAATCATTTCCACAAAGGGAACCACCATCAGCGCTGTAAGCACCGCGGAAGTAAGCAATCCGGCAACCGCTCCGCGCAAACTGGTGCGCAACAGGCGTTGCAATATCCAGTACAGGGGCAAAGCCAGCCCCACTGCAACTACAGGCGCACCAAACATGACCATGCGCCCGCCGAGCTTGGTGCTTAAAATTCCAAGCGCCGCCAGCGGCAGCAGAAAGAGCGCTCCCGGCCGCCGCACTATCACCACAAAAAAGCCCACAAGGCCCAGAATAGAGGCCTCCATCCAGGGATGGAAATATGGGAACAGGGCTGCGAAGCTCAAATCCTGCACTTCGATGATGGACTGATTCACCGAGGGGTACATGAGCACCGCCCCCTCGCCCGTGCTTTTAACGTCGCCAGCATGCTTCAGGTAAGCATTGACGTGGTTCATAAGCGTGGTGAGAATTTCGCCGCGGACCAAAAGGCCAGCCACGCCAACCCACAGCAGGGCCAGAACCCACGGACGGCACAGAAAGCGCCGGGCTTTCAGCCCCGGCCTGGTGCCTGCCAGCAACAGTAACAAGCTGAAAACCAGCCCTATGGGCCCGGTCAGGGTTGGCAGGGCATAGGCGAGGCTGCCCAAAAGCAACAACGCGCGCCGACCGCGCGGAGCCATAATAAGGCTCATGAAAGCCAGCAAAAGCACGTTGTAGCGAATAAGATAGGGAAAAACCGAATGCCATTCCTGCGTCCACCACGAAATGACGCCGGAGCAGCCCAAAAGCACCACCCACTGCCAGCGCAGGGGATTGCCCAGATGTTCGGCCTGCCGCAGCCGCCCGGCCAGCGCGGCATCGGGCACACCACGGCTGAACAGCCGCCGGGCCGTCATAATGCCCGAGCCAATGGCAAGACGGCGCAAAACCATCTGCGGCAACAGCATGTAACGCATGGCCCAGCTGGCAGGGGCCAGAGTCATAAGCAGCGGGAAAAACAGGGTAACAAGGTCTGTGTCATAGTAGCCGAGTAGCGTGCGGGCCAGAAAGCCCGGCGCCAGCGACGTGAGCAGCCCGGCGGCCACGCCCGCTTCCATACTGCCCAAGGCCCATACCCAGGCGAACACAATAAGGGCCACAAGACTTGCCAGCACCGCCGGAAACCAAAAAGCCACCGCGGCGGGATACGTGCCCAGCGCATCAGCCATCCAGCGAAGCATTTCCGCCATCGGGTGCCCCACCGCCAGACCAACGCCCTCGGCTCCGGCTACCCAGTGGTAGGCATCATGCGTGGCCAGAAGCCACTGGCTGCCCAGACGAAATTCAGGGTTTTGCCAACTGGGCCACTCAAGCATGCGCAGGGCAAAAGCCAGCACAAGCGTCACCACGCCCCAAAAAAATCCCCGCAGCCAGTACCCGGCCACATCCGGCCCGGGCGGGAACCCCAGATGCGTCGCACGCGGCAGCGCCCACGCATGACCCAAGCCTTGGGCGTGCGAATGACGGGCACCCTCCGCACTGCCAGCGCCGCTCAGGGCATGAGGAGTGACATGAGGGGTCAGGCTTTCAGATTCTTGGTCCATACCAGTAAAGGAACTGTTCTCCAGGCTTTCAGCTGGAACAGTTGTTGAATGGGCATGGTCAGGGGCAGTGCTCTGCTGGGGCATGCTATGCTCCGTCTTCGTGGTGTCCGGTGCTGAATTTCTTGAGATCGTTTTCGGGCATATCAGGCGTGAGCGCCCAGAACCAACGTGCATTGCCCGCAACAACATAGCTGTGCTGCCCGGCCAAACGCCAGGGCGCAGGCAGTTTTTCCGGCGCGGGTTCCAGAGCCAGAATCACAAGAAGTCCCTCACGGCGCAAACGGGGCAGGGTCAGATCCAGCAACTGCCGCCAGGGCATGAAGGCCCGGCTTACTATGCAGTCTGCAGGATAGTATTGGCCGTGAAAAAAATGTTCCACCGGGCCACGAAAAACATGTGTGGAAGGCAAACTGGTTTGCGAAAGCACGCTGGAAAGAAAAAGTGCCCGCTTTTCACGCACTTCAACCATATAATACGCGCCCTTGCGCCACAACATGCGCAAGGGTATTCCCGGCAGGCCGGCGCCAGCGCCAAGATCCCAGGTCAGCGGCGCATCGGGCATGGGCAGACTTTCCAAAAAAGACGCAAGATGAAAACTGTCAGCCACGAGGCGGCTGAGTATATCCTGCCAGGAGTGCGGGCCCACAAGATTCATAGCCTTGTTCCACTGGCAGAGCATTTCAAGATATATCCCCAGAGGCTCCATAGCTTCCTGCGGCACGTCCGCACCAGTGGCCGCTGCCAACCGGGCCAGTTCCTTTCTGTCCACCACTTGTCGCTGCATAATCTTGCGCTGCTCCTGTACTGTTTGCCGCCCGGCGTTTTACGATCGTGCCGGGTGCATACTCATAGCCCCGCCGACCGGGACTTGCAAGCCCCGCGCCGATAACGTAAAAAAGAGGGCTTGCGGTTACGCCGCGCCTTTTTTGACCATATGCGGGCCGCCTGCCGCGCCCTTGGAGGATACCTTTCAATGTCACAAGCCGTTCTGCTCTTTCCCGGTCAGGGATCACAGGAAGCTGGCATGGGCCGCGATCTGGCCGAAGCCTCAGCCGATGCAATGAATCTCTGGAAGCAGGCCGAGCGGGCCAGCGGCCTGCCCCTGCGCGAAATATACTGGGAAGGCGACGATGCCGCTATGAGCGACACCCGCGCGCTGCAACCGGCTCTTACAGTGGTGAATCTTAACCTCTGGAGCGCCGTAGCTGGCCGCACGAAGCCTCTGGCCGCAGCCGGACACAGTTTGGGCGAATTCAGCGCTCTGGCCGCCGCCGGGGTGCTCTCGCCCCAAAGCGTGCTGGAACTGACCAGCCTGCGCGGACGCCTTATGGCCGAAGCCGATCCCGAAGGCAAAGGGGCCATGGCCGCCCTGCTCAAGCTGGACCTTGCCCAGGTGGAAAAAATTGTGGCCGACACGGCAGCCGAATGCGGCGAACTGGTTATCGTTGCCAACTACAACACGCCGGGGCAGCTTGTTATCAGCGGAACCAAGGCAGCTGTGGCCCTGGCCTGCCAGAAAGCCAAGGAAGTAAAAGGACGCGGTATTGAGCTCAAGGTCAGCGGCGCTTTTCACAGCCCTATGATGGCTGAAGCCAGCAAAGAACTGGCCCCGCAACTCCGCAAGACTACCTGGAACAAGCCCAAATTCCCCGTCTACTGCAATGCCCACGGCAAGGCTGTTCACGAAGGCGAAAGCGCCCTTGAAAGTCTGCTGGCCCAGATGACTTCATCTGTGCAGTGGATTGATACCATGCGCAATCAGCATGATGCCGGCGCCCGCCGCTGGCTGGAACTGGGCCCCAAGGCACTGCTCGGCAAGATGGTTTCTCCCTGCCTGGCAGACCGCGCCGAAGCGGATCAGTTGACTGTGGAACTGGTCAATAACGCCGAAAGCGCCGGAAATTTTACGGGCTAGCGCTACGGCTGAAAGTCTGCCAGTTCTGCACACGCTGCGGAGACTGCGGCAGGCAATATCCGTGCAGAGTAACGCGGCCAGAACAAACACATGGCCGTTACGCCCGCAAAGGTACTAAGGGCGATCCCCGCCTGACCCTGTAAAGTTTTCAATATTGAAGTGCACCGGCCAAAGCGCCGGGCATGGCTGACGGAAAAGGACTGAACGCCCTTCTCCACCGTGGCAACCTGAATCAGAAGAACCTGTATACGTAAAGGATGCGAAAGCACTATGCGCGCCATTGAAACCCTGCGCACGGCCCTGGCGGCCATCATTGAGGAAGAAGGCCTGGCATGGCCCGTCAAAACCGTTATTGAGCCGCCCCGCGACCCTCGCCACGGAGATCTTTCGGTCAATTCAGCCATGCTGCTGGCCAAGGAAGCCAAAACCAATCCTCGTGAGCTTGCGCAAAAATTTGCCCAAAAGCTGCAAGAGCGCTGCCCTGACATAGAAAAGGCAGAGGCCGCTGGCCCCGGCTTTTGCAATGTGACGTTCAGCCAGACCTTCTGGCATGAAACCGTTACTGATATTGAAAGCGAAGGCCAGAGCTATGGCGAAAGCAAGGAGCCCGGCCGCAAGGTGCTTGTGGAATATGTTTCGGCCAACCCCACTGGCCCCCTGCATGTGGGACACGGGCGCGGTGCAGCCGTTGGCGACAGCCTGACCCGCCTGCTGCGCAAGGCCGGACATCATGTGCACACGGAATATTACATCAACGACGCGGGCCGTCAGATGCGCCTGCTGGGCCTTTCTGTATGGCTGCGGGCGCTGGAACTGGCAGGCCGCACGGTGGAATGGCCTGAAGATTACTACAAGGGCGACTATATCATTGATATTGCCAGGGAAATGCTTGAAGCCAATCCCGGTCTGCCCGACATGCCTGCCGCAGAGGGCGAAGACATGTGCTATGATAAAGCCATGAATGACATCCTCAACGGCATCAAGGACGACCTGCGCGACTTTCGCGTGGAGCACCTGCGCTGGTTTTCAGAAAAAACCCTTGTGGAAAACGGCGCAGTGGACGCTGCCTTTGCAGCCCTTGGCAAATCCGGCTATACCTACGACAAGGACAACGCCTTCTGGTTTGCCACAGAGCAGCTGGGCGACGACAAGAACCGCGTGCTCAAAAAGTCCGACGGCACATTGACCTACTTTGCCTCTGATATCGCCTATCACCACGACAAGTTCGAGCGCGGTTTTGACTGGCTTATCGACATCTGGGGCGCAGACCACCACGGCTACATCCCCCGCATGCGTGCGGCCATCGCGGCTATGGGCAAGGAACAGAGCAGCTTTGACGTGGTTCTCATCCAGCTTGTGAACCTGCTGCGCGAAGGCCAGCCTGTAAGTATGTCCACCAGAGCGGGCACCTTTGAAACCCTTTCCGACGTTATCAAGGAAGTGGGAACAGACGCGGCGCGCTTCATGTTTCTTTCGCGCAAAAGCGACAGTCCGCTGGACTTTGACCTGGAGCTTGCCAAGCAGCGCAGCATGGACAACCCGGTCTACTACGTGCAGTACGCCCATGCGCGAATCTGCGCAGTGCTGCGCCGGGCAGCCGAACGCGGGTTCGACCTTCCCGTAAAGACGGACGCCGCCCTGCTGACCCCGCTGGATACCCCCGAGGACATGGCCCTGCTGCGCAAAGCTGCCGGGTTTGAAGACATGCTGAGTTCTGCCGCGCAATCGCTGGGCGTACACCACGTGAGCCATTACCTGACGGAACTGGCCGGACTTCTGCACAGCTACTATGCCAAGCATCAGGTGTTGCTGGCCGACGACGCGCCGCGCACCCTGGCCCGCCTGGCCCTGCTGCGGTCAGTAGGACAGGTTGTACGCAACGGTCTGGACGTGCTGGGCGTCAGCGCGCCGGAAAGCATGTAGCAAAAACCAACGTATTTATAATGCCGGGCGGGGCATGGGGATTTTCCCAACTCGCCCGGCATACCGCAGAAAGAAAGTAAACAAGGATCAGGAATGCCCCCACCGTTACGCAGACCCAGACAAAAAACCGCCGCCAGCCCCGCTGCAAGCGACAAACGGCGATTCACCCTTCGGCTGTCAGCGCCTATGGCCACTCTGTTGGGAGTTGTGCTCATAGCCGCTGTAGGCTGGTCTTTTTTTATGGGCTTTATGGTCGGGCGCGGGCAAAACCCGGAGCAGCGGGTGGAACAAATGACCGGGCTGCAACTGGACAAAGAGGCGCAACAAGCCGCCCAGGGCGGCCTTGCCCTCCAGAATCCACCCAGCGCAACGCTGCCAGCAGGAACTGATCCGGCCGCTACAGCCCAAAACGGGCCGGGCGCGCAAAGCGCTGACCCCAATATGGCTGGTCCACAGGCGGCGGCTGGCACTGCGGCATCAGCCGCTCCAGCAGGCCCGGAAACTGCGGGACCAGCAGACGCATCAGCCTATCCCTTTGAGCGGCCCAACGGCAGCAGTCTGGCAGCCTGGGGCATAAAGCAGCCTCAGGCAGGCGCTCAACCTGGCGTACAAACGGGTGCGCAGGCGGGCGGACAGGCAGCCCAAAAACCGTCCGGCACCCAGGCTTCGGCGCAAGCCCAAAAACCTGCGGCCCCGCAAGCCCCCATGTTTGACTTTGTTTATCAGGTCGCGGCCTTCAAAAGCGTCGACGATGCCGACAAACTGCGCAAAAGGCTTGAAGAGCGCGGTATACGTTCGCGGCTGCAAAAAAGCGGCAAAGTACAGCTGGTCATGGTCAGCCTGCGTGGCACCGAGCTTGACGCAGCCAACCTGCGCGAAGAACTTGGACGCATGAAACTTGGCGCGCCCATGCAAAAGTCCAAAAAAGCGGTTGCTGGCAAAGGCCGCAGCACTGGCCGCTAAGGAGCCATGATGACGCAATCTCTATCCTTCACAGGCTTTTTACGCCTTATCGGCGGCCCCTGCCTGCGCGGCATTGAAGCTCTGGGCGGCACGGCCATCTTCATGTTCGATGGGCTAGCCCAGATCTTTGCCAGCAGAAAAATCTTTCCCCGCGCCATACATCAGCTCTATATCATTGGCTCCAAATCGTTTTTTCTCATCATGCTCATTGGTGTCTTTTGCGGCATGGTGCTGGGGCTGCAGGGCTACCACACCCTTGTGCAGTTCGGCTCTGTGGGCATGCTCGGCTCTGCCGTGTCCCTGACGCTCATACGCGAGCTTGGCCCAGTGCTTACGGCCATCATGCTTACAGGCCGCGCAGGGTCTTCAATGACGGCAGAAATAGGCGTAATGCGCATCACCGACCAGATCGACGCTCTGGACGTGATGGACATCAACTCAATGGGCTACCTTGTCAGCCCGCGCCTTGTGGCCTCGCTTATCGCCTTTCCGCTGCTTACGGCGGTTTTTGACGTTATCGGCATCATTGGCGGCTATCTTACAGGCGTGCTCATGCTCGGCATCAACGAAGGCGCGTATTTCTACCGCATTGCCAGTTCCGTGACTATGACGGACGTGGCCGGGGGCTTTATCAAGGCCACAGTTTTCGGCCTGCTTGTCACCACAATCTGCTGCCGTCAGGGCTACTATACCAACAAGCGGCGCGACAGCATGGGCCCCGAAGCCGTGGGCAACGCCACAACCTCGGCAGTGGTTATCTCCTGCGTGCTGATATTGGCGGCAGACTACGTTATCACGTCTTTCCTGCTGTAATATGGCTAACATCAATACCAAGGGTAACGTCACGGTTCTGGGCATAGACCCCGGTTCGCAGCGTACGGGCTGGGGCGTTGTGCGCGAGGTTTCAGGCGTGCTGCAACTGGTGGACTGCGGCGTGGTACGCACGGCATCGGCAGGAAAGGAATTTTCTGACCGCCTGGCCCGCATTTATCACGAACTTTCAGCCATACTGATCCGCCTCAAGCCGGAAGAAGCCGCCATTGAGCAGGTGTTTACCGCCAAAAACGCAGCCAGCGCCCTCAAGCTGGGGCAGGCCAGAGGTGTGGCTGTGGCAGCCTGCGCCTCCCAGGGCCTTTCCATCAGCGACTATGAACCCACACTGGTGAAAAAATCTCTGGTGGGCACGGGCCGCGCTGAAAAAGAGCAGGTATCCTTTATGGTGCAGCGGCTGCTCAACGTCAAAAACGCCGACTGGGCGCTCGACACTTCAGACGCTCTGGCCGTGGCCATCTGCCACCTCACCATGCGGCGCTTTGCCGCCCTTGCGGGCAAGTAGCCAGGTCTTCTTTTACTTGGCGCTGCCGTTCCTGAGTTCCGCCTGCAGCGACCTGATTTGCTGAAAAGTAATCCGTCGCCATAGGGCATGACCATATGGCGAATGAAAGTCTGCGCTGCCCGAAGTTCATTTGCCATTGTTGCGATGCTGGTAAAACAGCATTGTAAAATAGCTTCCCATTAGGAATATCTGCGCGACGGCATCAGCAGCAACTTCTGAACATCACAGCATAAAAAAGGGCCTTGCGGCCCTTTTTTATGCTGCGCGCAGGCGCAGTCAATCAGCATGCAGCCAGCCTATTCAACCACCACGGCTTTCTTTACGATGACATTTTCCATCGGAACGTCGTCATAATAGCCTTTTTTGCCAGTGGTGACGGCAGCAATCTTGTCCACCACTTCCTGGCCCTTGATCACCTTGCCAAAGACAGCGTAGCCCCAACCCTGGGGAGTCTGGCTCTTGAAATCCAGAAAATCGTTGTCCTTGGTGTTGATGAAGAACTGGGCGGTGGCCGAATGCGGTTCGCCAGTACGGGCCATAGCTATGGTGTATTTTTTGTTCTTGAGGCCGTTGTCCGCTTCGTTGCGGATGGCGGCGCGGGTTTCCTTCTGCTTCATATCAGGGGTGAAACCGCCGCCCTGCACCATAAAATTCTTGATAACGCGGTGAAAAACCGTGCCGTCGTAAAACCCAGATTTGACGTACTGAACAAAGTTGGCGGTGCTGATAGGTGCTTTGCGGGCGTCCAGGCGCACGATGATCTCGCCATAGTTGGTCTCAAGCTTCACAGCCGGGTCAGGGGTAGCGGCGTGAGCCGAAGAAAGCCCCAGTCCCGCGGCCATAAGAGGAGCCGCCATAAGACAGAAAGCCAGAGCAAAAGCGCGAAACATGACGCCGGAACGGAAAAATTTCATATGTAACTCCTTACGTTGCTTCGGTATGAATACCAGACTGCAGTCCGGCAATTCGTAAAGGCTATCACGGCAATCCTCGGCCATCAAGATACTGCCAAATAGCGGCGCTGTGCCCTGCCGCAACACAGTGTAACACAAATGTCACACACTGCCCCACGTGGCCCCAAGCGCTGCCCTTTCGTTTTTCTGATGTATGCGCGTTCAGGATTACTGGCAATAGCGCGGGGTGGGCACTTGCTAAACCGGGCTTGTGTCATATAGTATATGAAAGAAGACAGGATATACGGCTTGTCCGGCATACAGAAGGACAAAACCTCATGGTAGTACCATGCGGTAGTTCTGCAAAGTGTACCGGAGCCGGTCAGGCTTCAACAGTTTTTCGGAGGATCTAATGTCGAATACCCGCAGTGTCGCGCAAAACGGCGTCAATAGCGTTGCTTCCATTTACATGCGCCAGGTTTACCAGTGGATGACCGTGGGCCTTGGCGTCACCACCCTTGTGGCCTGGTTTGTCGCAAGCACGCCCGCCGTGCAGCAGGTCATTTTTGGCAATTCGCTGATCATGATCGGCCTCATCGTGGCCCAGTTCGGTCTGGTCAT
>NZ_JASGDK010000154.1:0-7852 GCF_047607245.1 Desulfovibrio sp. | reverse complement strand
GTTGCCGCCCTGGCCTCCGGGAACATAAAGCCCCGCAGCGTCCATTGGCAGAACGTGCTGCCCCAGAATGCTGCCGTCTGGCCTTGTGGTGAACCAGGATTTCTCCAGCTGGGCTTCATGAAATGCCCGGATATGGGCGGCAGCCTGGCTGATGACTTCTCTGTTTTCGATGGGAACAGTGGCGGCGGCTCGGGCTATTTCCTGCTCGCTTACACGAAGCGGCGGCGCAAAGTCCGGGCAGTCAAAATTGCGGGTATATTCCACCAGGGCTTCGTCGCCCCTTTCGCGCACAGCGGCTATAATGTCGCGTACGGCGCTTTCCACCCCGTCACCTGGGTTGTGACGCCCTTGCAGCCATTGGGCAAGCTTGGGCCACTCCTGCTCATTATGCAGTGTCAATGTCCGGCATGTCATAGTATTTTCCTCACCTCAGTTGGAGGAATATACAGAAGGGCCGGAGGAATGTCGAGGCTCCACCACGCGCAAAGGCAACAGCGGCAGAGGTTCGGCGTCCCGGAGCGGTTCGAGGAATCTGTGTTTATTTACTCAGGGCAAAAGCGGGGCGCGCGAGCATGATGGAATTCCTGAAGCGGCCAGGGCATCGTCATGCGGGATTGCGGACTGTGCCCGCGTTTCAGACACCGTGGCAATGTAAGCGAGAGCCGAAAAACATTGTTCACGAAGCTGCGTGGTAAGAGCGTCTCTGCGTTCGCGCTCTGCGGTCAGATCAGCCTCTTGATGCTTTTGAAAGTTGCTCAGCCATACCGTGGCCTTGTTTGTAGCTGCAGCCAGGCCCTGGGCTTCAAGAGGACGCAGTCCTTTGACGAGCTTTGCTGCATGGCCAAAATGTTTTTCTTCTGTGTTCATCAGATGAAGCGGCATGAGCGCGCACTTGGCATATCTCAGAACATCATCAAGATTCACAGGTTTGATTTGAGGAAGCGGCCTGTCTGCCAATAAAAGACCATTATCTGCTTCGTCCAGAGCACGGCCAATCTGGGTATAGGCATAGGCGTCTTCCATATGTGCCTGGGCATTGCCAGACACCAGAATTTCATAAACCGCGTCGCCAAAAGCGTGGGCGTATCCTTCGTTCATCGCAATGGAAAGATACTGGTGTGCCTTGGATTCATTGGGTGAATCAGGAAGGGTGTAGCCGCATTTTTCTCCGCCAAAACGGTACCAGCGCGAGATTTCATGAGCAGCCGGGGCGTATCCGGCGTCTGCCGACAGCAGTAGCCACTGCAGGTTTGTTCCTGTGTTCCAGCGAGTCGCATAGGCATGCATGGATTTGGGATCACCAAGAAAAGCTCCACGGGTGTATGAGCTACGCGTATTACCCATGCCTTCTCCATAAAGTGCCAGTCTGGCATATACCCAGCCAGGAGACGTATATCGGGTAGCCCAGTCAAGCCAGAAGGCTGCGGAACGCATAAAGGCAGGAATGCCGGGATAGGCGGCTGCCGATGTTGCAGAGGCGCATTGAGCTCGTATAACCAGATCGGCCATAGCCACAGGATTGCCTTGCAATGCCTCCGTCAGAACAAGCAGATACTGTGTTTCAGACTGGCATCCGACATACTGCGGTTTGGGAGTGCCGCTGCCAGGTGGCGAAACGTACCAGTCCGGGTCTTCCACAACTGGAGCTGTGACTTGAAGATTTTGAGGCATAGGACGCACGCAGTAAGCGGGATCCTTGCTTGTGCAGGAAAGCTCTGGAAGAAGCTGTAGCCCTAATTTGGGTGTAAATAGTAACTCTTCTGCCCGTAAAGGCAGGGGAAGAAGAATAAAACAGATAAAAACCAGTACGCGGCATGACATCGAAGAGCCTCGTGTGTAGAGTGGCCGGGCAGAGTTACGGTCACGCTAAATCAGGAGCGTTGAGTCCGTTGTTTTATCAATAGTAACTAATAGCATTCAAGGTGATCAAAAAAACATCCATGAACAGCTAAAATATTTAATGACCATAGCGAGTTGGCTGAATTATTAAGCAGTTCAGGATGCTGTACGATTAAAATACTGTAATATCTATTTGTAAACTTATATTTCAAAATGCAAAAACGTCAAGTGGCTGTATAGCCTTGACAGCAAGGAAGTGGGAACTTAGTTAACTCAAATGAACGCACTGCCGAGGGCGGAGCGATTTGGGAGGAATCATGCAGCGTCACAAGATGCAGAAGTCTTATGGAGAGGCCGCACCGACGGAAGACGAATTTTCGGAGGGCAGCCTGAATTTTTGCAATCCTGATGAAATTCAGGATATTAATGGCGTGATGGATTCCGTCTCGCTGGACGATATGCCCGATGTAAATTTTGCGCAGAGCGCCGAGCCTTCTGCTGCAGAAATTGAAGCACGTTGCAAGGCTGAGGCTGAAGAAAACCGTCTGCGCATGGCCGCCGAGATGGACAATTTTCAAAAGCGCCTGAAACGTGAACACGAAGAGCAGGTGCGTTATGCCGCTGAAAAGGTTTTGAGCGATCTGCTGCCAAGCCTTGATAATCTTGAGTTGGCATTACAGTATGGCAGCACTAATGAAGTGTGTAAGGATATGGTGCAGGGCGTTGCGATGACACACAAGCTTTTGCTCGAAGCTGTAAACAAGCATGGTTTGAACCCTGTGGGCGAAGAAGGGGAGGAATTTAATCCTGCCCTGCACGAGGCCGTGGGCTTTGATGCCCGGCCCGAATTTGCCCCCGGATCTGTTACGCGTGTACTGCAGCGTGGCTACAAATTGGGTGATCGCTTGTTGCGCCCTTCGAAGGTTATGGTTAATCCCTGACGTTGAATGACACGCCGTACCAGAGGCGTTGGCGCCATAAAAACTGGTGCGCGAACATGTCTTCAACATAAATTGGTCTCTGCCTGAGCAGACAAATATAGAAAGGCCGTGTCTGCCGGAAATATCCGGTGAACACGGCCTTTTTGTTGCGCAAAATTTTAATCGGTCTATGGGTTCAATCGCTGTACCGCTCGGCAATGGCTTTAAACTCTGCCTGAATAGCTCCAAAAGCTTCCACCACTTCGGGGTCGAACTGGGTTCCCTTGCCGTCGAAGATAATTCTGGCGGCAGTTTCGTGCGGCATTGCTGGCTTGTATACCCGTTGGCTGCGCAGTGCGTCATAGACATCTGCCAGGCTCATGAGTCTGGCAGGAAGCGGAATTTCATTTTGTTTGAGCCCGCGCGGGTAGCCTCGCCCGTCCCAGCGTTCATGATGGCAGTAGGCAATATCGCAAGCCATTTTTAAAAAGGAATCTTCACCTAAAAATTTATCCGCAGCAGCCAGAACAGCTCTGCCGTGTGCGGTGTGTTCCTTCATGGCCTCATACTCTTCATCTGTGAGTGGGCCGGGCTTGTGCAATACAGTATCGGCAATGGCAACCTTGCCCACATCATGCAGCGGGGCGGAAAGATAAAGCCATGAAATGGCGTCTGCATCCAGCATATTGCGGTATTTTGGCAGGTCCGCCATATGCAGGGCAAGCGCTTTCACATAATTTTGCGTGCGCTTAATGTGCGCGCCGGTTTCAGTGTCGCGCCATTCCGCCAGCGTGGCCATAGCGTGAATTGTGGCTTCCTGCGTGAGGGCAAGCTGGCGGGTGCGCTCGTGTACCAGTTCATTGAGGTGGTCGCGGTAGCGCTTGTATTTCAGCTGGTTGGTCACCCGATTGCGCACCAGGGATGCGCGAAAGGGTTTGACGATATAATCTTGAGCTCCCAAAGAAAGCCCGGTTGCCTCGTCCATTTCTTCATTTTGCGCGGTAATGAACATGATGGGGATGTCGCGCGTGGAAGGTTCTTCCTTTAATTGGCGGCATACCTCGTAACCATCCATACCAGGCATGATCACGTCCAGCAGAATAAGGTCCGGCTGCGGCGTGCCAATGGCCAGGCGCAAAGCGTCCGGCCCGTTTTTGGCAAACATGATGGTGTAATCTGTGCGCAGGGTTTCGCTCAGAATACGCAGGTTTTCCGGCGCGTCATCCACTAGCAGAATGCGGCTGCGTTGCGCTGCCGCCGTCAAACTCACTGCTTGCCCCCCGTAAGGCCGGGCAAACGTTGGGCCAGGTGTTCTGCCATTTTTTGCACGAGGCGGCTTTCCGCAGCGGTGAGTATGTCATAGCCCTTGCCAGCCACGGTTTCTTCATCAACAAAGATGCCTCGGGCAAGCACATCATTGAACTTGTTGCGCAGGGTCCAGCGAACGTCCAGTACGGCTTTCTGTTCAAAATTGCCATCAAGCCGCTGTATGTCCAGATAGAGCACATAGTCGGCAGTGGATTCGTCTCCGGCGGGCAGAACGTTGACGCCGTTTTGCAGCATGGGCCGGGTAAGAACCTCGCGAGTGACGCGGCGTACGCCGTGGCTCAAGGGCTCGCCCCAACTGTGAAACTGGGCCACAATGAGCTGGGTGGACTCGCCCACGCGGCTCACTATGCCGTCACGGTCCAGATATTCCGGCACGTTAACGGGCGCCACACGCAAGCTTTTGCTGGGCAGGCTGTCAGCAGAGACGGGTGCCAGGCGGCTCTCAAGCAAATAGTAATTGGTTGGCGTGCTGCGGCCGCAGGCGGCCAGCAAAACCGTGAGTGCCAGAAAAGTATACAGGATTCGGCGTTGCATCAGCGTTTTCCTTGTTTGCCCATAAGCAGGGCTTCAGGGTTGCGTTCAAGCATTTGCGCAACATTGCGGATGGCGCGCAAGGTTTCCATACTTTCTTTGATCAAGCGGCGAACGTCGTTAACCGTGGGGGAATCACGCCCAAGCAGTCCTTGCGCTGAGGCTGTCACCACACGCAGCTGATCTGCTGCCTGGCCCATGCTTTCCAGCGCCGTGCGTAGCGTGGCAAGGGTGGAGGGCAGTTGATTGTCCACGGTGCCCACAGCCTTGTTGACCTTTTGCAGTATGCTTTCAGTATTCTGGCGCAAGGCGCTGTTTCTGAGGATATTGTCAATTTCTTCAAAGGTACGTGTAAAGGCTTTAAGACCTCGTCCAAGGCTGTCGTCAGCCAGAGATTGGGCGAGGTTTTGCAGTATGCTGTCCAGCGCTCTGGCCATTGATTCCAGAGGCAACTGCGAAAGAGTGGTCTGCAGGGTGTCGATGGGGGAAGGGATGGTGGGGATTTCCGTATCCGGCGTGCCCGAGCGGAAAACCGCCGGCGTGCCGGGGAAAAAGTCCAGTTCGATGCGGTACTGGCCCGTGATGAGGCTTTGCAGCTGCAAACGGGCACGCAGGCCGCGCTGCACCATCCGTCGCACAATTTCTTCGCGCACGGATTCAGAAATGGGGGCCGAACCTCTGGCCCGCACAAAACTTTGCTCGTCAATGCGGATGTAAACGGGAATGGTAACGTTGGAATCCCGGGTGTTTGCCACGAGGTTGATGCGCGTCACGCTGCCCATGGGAACCCCGCGAAACACTACCGGGGCTCCTGTGGAAAGGCCGCTGACCGAACCGTCAAAGTAAAGCACGTACTGCATGTCGTTGCTGAACAGACGGCCTCCGCCCAGCACAATAAATCCCAGAGCCAGAAGGGACAATCCCCCCAAAACAAAGGCTCCTACAGTAGTTTTATATTTTTGAGAACTCATAGGGCCGTTCCTTTGTCCGGGGTGGAAACACCGGTCTTTTCCGTCTGCCCGGTGTCGGCATGGTCGCGTTCACCTCTGGTCAGAAAGAGCATGGCGCTGGGCGCAGTATCAGAGGCGTGCAACAGCTGGTGCGGATTGCCTCTGGCAGCTACCTGGCGGGTTTGGGCATCAAGAAAGATAAGATTGCTGGCAATGGCGTAGATGCTGGCCAGTTCGTGAGACACTATGACAAAGGTTGTACCCAGGCTGGCGCGCAACTCCAGAATAAGATCATCCAGCAGGCGCGAGCTGACAGGGTCAAGCCCGGCAGAGGGCTCGTCAAGAAAGAGAATTTTTGGATCCAGGGCCAGAGCCCGGGCAAGTCCGGCGCGCTTGCACATGCCGCCGCTGATTTCTGACGGGTAGTAGTCTTCAAAACCTGCAAGGCCAGCCAGGGCCAGCTTGAGCTTGGCCTGCTCCCGTATGGCCTCATCGCTGAGGTCCGTATACTGCTGTAAGGGCAGGCCCACGTTTTCCGCCAGCGTCATTGAACTCCACAGTGCGCCGCTTTGAAAAAGCACGCCTGTTTCTCGCACCAGTTTGCGGCGCTGGTCCTCGTTGCTGCCCCAGAAGTCGGTCTTGCCATAAAAAACTGCGCCAGACTGCGGGGATTTAAGCCCCATGAGCACCCGAAGAAGCGTGCTTTTTCCGCAGCCCGAACCGCCAGTTATGAAGAAAATATCCCCGGCGTGCACGTCAAAGGTCACATCGCGCATGAGAACGTAAGAACCGTACCCCACTTGCAGCTGGTTCACGCTGATGCGCAGATCCTGCTGGTCAGGCTGGGCTGACTGCACGTTTTCTTCCGGTTTGGCAGCCGGAACGTTCTGGGGCGTTTCGCCTGGTGCGACGGGTTGGGGGGGCATGACGTTGTGTTCGGCCATTTTAGATGTCCAGCACATTGCAGATGACAGTTATCACCGCTGTGGCCACAATAATGCCCACAATGGCGTGCACCACGGCTGTGGTGGTAGCCAGACCCACGGCTTGGGCGCTGCGTCCGCAACGCATACCCTGGTAGCAACCTGTTATGGCAATGATAACGCCAAAAATCGTGCCGTAGGTAAGGCCGATAAATACATGCTTATAGGGCACCATCTGCATGGTTGCGTTGATATATTCCATAGGGCTGATGCTCAGCATGGTCGTGCCCACGATATAGCCGCCAATAACGCCCATAAGGTCGGCATAGAGCGTCAGTAAGGGAATCATGGCCGTCAGGGCCACCACCCGCGGAAGAACAAGAAAATCAATGGGCGATATGCCAAGAGTGGCCAGAGCGTCGACTTCTTCGTTGACTTGCATGGTGCCAATAAGGGCAGCATAAGCCGCACCAACCCGGCCAGCCATAACCACGCCTACCATAATAGCGCCCATAACTCGCAGCATGCCTATGCCTACAAGGCCAGCCACGTATATTTGCGCGCCAAACTGGGTAAGCTGTACCGCGCCCACGAAGGCCAGAATAAGGCCAAAAAGCATGCTGGTTATTGAAATGATAGGCAGCGCCTGTACGCCGCATTCCTGCATGGCGGCCAGCAGGTCTTGCGAGCGCATCTGAGAACGCCCCGTCACCAGGCGGCCCAGCGCCAGGGTTACATCACCCACAAAATTTAAAAAATCGTTTACGCGCGGGGGCAGGTCAATGGTGGCCTGACCTACACGTTGCACAAAATTGAGTTCTTCTTTTTTGCGATCAGAACCCGCCTTCGCCGGAACGGCAAAGGCCAGCTTAAGAAGGCGCTCAAGGCCTTCAGGCAGTTGATTTTGCGGGGTTATCTGGCGGTCGTTGGCGGCCTTGGTCAGTTGCACAAGAAAGACCAGCAGGCTGCTGTCCCAGGCTTCAAGCTTGTCGCTTTCAAGGCAAAGTTGCTTGATGCTCTGACTTTTCAGAGTTTCGATAGCGGCTACAGCTTCTGGGGGCCATGCTGTATCCATATTCCAAGACCCCCCCACACTTACGCGGAGAAGCGATCCTTGAATAGAAGCTGTCACTTGCGGACTTGTTTCCATCAATATAGTATACGCATAGCCCAATTTATTCGCAAGAGGCATATTTGTAATACGCATACAGGTTTTCAACTTCAACCAACGGTCCGTCATGTCTTTAAAGAATCGCCTTGATCTCGCCGCCGAACCAGTTTTTCTGATGGATGGCTCTGCCTTCATCTACCGGGGTTTTTTTGCCAACAGAAACATGCAGCGTTCGGACGGGTTTCCCAC
>NZ_JASGDK010000153.1:0-4841 GCF_047607245.1 Desulfovibrio sp. | reverse complement strand
GGTCCGGGGGCCGTGCCCCCGGACCAAGCCAAAGAAGTAACTGGTGATCTTGGCATCCATCCATACCACAGGCTTTTATCCGTACAGCCGCCCGCAGAGGGTCTAGTCCGTGTGTCCCAGCGCTTCCAGCGCGGTGCGCGCTGCTTGCTGTTCGGCTTTTTTGCAACTGCTGCCGCTGGCCACAAACAGGCTGCCGTCAGGCATACGCAGAGAAACTTCAAAAACCTTGGAATGCTCAGGCCCGTGGCTGCCTGTTCTCGTATACAGGGGAGCCTGCCCAAAACTTTGCTGTGAGGCTTCCTGCAAACGGGTTTTATAATCTTTTGCGGCTTTTCCGTCGCCAGCCCTGTTGGGCCACTGCCCGACAAACATGTGCGCTACAGCCTTTTGCGCCGCCGCAAAACCGCCATCTTCATAAACAGCCGCCAATACTGCTTCTAAAGCATCGCTGAGAACTGCGTCGCGTTTGCGTCCACCCTGGTTTTCTTCTCCCCTGCCCAACTTGATAAGCACATCAAGCCCCAGAGCGCGGGTTCTTTCAGCCAGACTCACCGCGCTTACAAGGTGTGAGCGCATCTTTGTCAGCTCACCTTCACGCGCTGAGGGGAAACGCTTGTAAAGCTCCCACGATACGCAAAGCTCCAATACGGCATCGCCAAGAAACTCCTGCCGCTCATTGTGCTCCTGCCCAGCAGCGCATTCATTGGCCCATGAGCTGTGCGTGAGCGCCAGTTTCAACAATTCCCGCCGGACAAAGCTGTGACCAAGCTGCTTTTTAACAAGTTCAAAAGCAGCATCCGTAGTATTTTCTGATGGAGTGTCAAAATTTTGCATGACGGTATTTTAGCTTTTTCAGCAGCCAAGGCAACAGAAAATGCCTTGACATGTGCTGCTCCAGTGCCTACCTAAAGCCATCAACACCCAGGAGCAAAGCATGGCTTACGATATTCGTTTGATGAAGCTGGTAACGGGCGAACTTGCCATTGGCAAGTACGATGCCGAAAAAGATTGCCTCAATGATGTGGCCGCCATCCAGAGCATTCCCACACAGCAGGGCGTGCAGATGATGATGCTGCCTTACGGCTATCCCTTCGAACCCGAATTCAACGGCAGCATTGAGGGAAAAAATTTCCTCTATCGCTACACCAGCACCCCCAAAGAACTTCAGGACAAGTACATCGAAGCCAGCACCAACCTTACCGTGGCCGGTGGCCTTGGCAGGATGCAGTTCAGCTCCGAACCCTTCAGCGGTTCCGGCAGCGGCCTGATCAAGTAGTTCGGTTTCCAGTACTGGCTTTTTTCAAGGGCGGCGCGCAAGGCCGCCCTTTTCGTACCCCCCGCCTTTTGCCCCATAAGGAAGATCATGCGTTCCCTCCTGCCACTTTTGCCGAAACCAAGCCGTTACGCGGGCATCGAAGACAACGCCTGCCGCAAAGATCCTCAGCATGTAAGACTGCGCGTGGCTCTGGCATTTCCAGATACCTACGATGTGGGCATGTCCTATCTTGGGCAAAAGATTCTGTATAATATAGTCAACAGCCGTCCTCACTGGTGGGCTGAAAGAGTTATGGCCCCGGAACGCGAAGCCGGAGACATCCTGCGCGAGCATGCCACTCCGCTGGCAACGCTGGAATCAGACACGCCTCTTGCGCAGACGCACTGCCTGAGTTTTTCCATTACGCATGAGCTTTGCTACACCAACGTTCTTTATATGCTTGATCTGGCGGGCATTCCTCTGCGCACGGCTGACCGTCCGCAGGATCTCACAGCCTGCCCCCTGATTATCGCCGGCGGCGGCGCGCTGCTCAGCGCAGAACCGCTAACGCCCTTTATTGACGTCATGGTGCTTGGCGATGGCGAAGAAAGTCTGCCCGATGTGCTTGAATTGCTGGAAAAGGCTTTGGACGCTGGCTGGTCCCGCGAGCGTATGCTGCTTGAGGCCCGGCACATTCCGGGCGTTTACGTGCCCTCGCTTTTCACAGCCCGGCCCGAAGCCCCCACAGCGCCGCCCGTGCCCCTGCTGGCCGATTATACCCGGCCCGCACGCCGCATTGTGGCAGACATCAACAATACCCCGTACCCGGCCAAGCAGGTTGTGCCTGTTGGGGCCGTACACAACAGGCTGTCGCTTGAAATAGCGCGCGGTTGCACACGGGGCTGCCGGTTCTGTCATGCAGGCATGGTTTATCGTCCTGTGCGGGAACGTTCGCTGGAGACCATTCATAATCTGATGGACGATTGCCTCGGTGATACGGGCTTTGACGAAATTTCTTTTCTGTCTTTGAGCACGGGCGATTTTTCTGCATTGAAAACCCTGTGCTTTGGCGCCCTGGATCGCTGCGCCCGTGAGCAGATCGGTCTTTCCCTGCCTTCGTTGCGGGTGGGTTCCATTGATGATGAAATCATCGAGCGCATGTCCGATCTGCGCCGCACTGGCTGCACACTCGCCCCGGAGGCTGGCAGCCAGCGCCTGCGCGACGTCATTAACAAGGGAGTCACCGAAGAAGACCTGCTGCTGCACGCCCAGAAGCTGCTTGAGCATGGCTGGCGGCAGGTAAAGCTCTATTTTATGATTGGCCTGCCCACTGAAACGGACGACGACCTTGCCGCCATTACGGAAACCTGTATCAAGGTTCGCGACGCGGCAGGGCGCGGTAGCCCGCGTCTGCAAGTTACAGCCGCCCTTTCGCCCTTTGTGCCCAAGCCTTTTACGCCCTTTCAGTGGGTGCCCCAGATCAGCCAGGAAGAAATCCATAGGCGCGTGCATCTGGTACGCCAGCAGTTCAAAGGGGTAAAATTCCTCAAGCTGCGCTGGCATGAACCTGCCATGAGCCATCTGGAGGGCATTCTGTCCCGCGCGGACCGCCGCATGGCCGATGTTGTGGAAAAGGCCTACCGCAAAGGGTCCATCTTCACCAGCTGGATGGAGCATTTTGAACTTGCCCCCTGGCTTGAAGCTCTTGAAGAGTGCGGCCTGAACGCACAGGAATACACAGGCGAACGCCAACCCGGCAGCCCTCTACCCTGGGGGCACCTTGAAGCGGGTATTTCAGAGGAATTTTTACTGCGTGAATGGCAGCGGGCCCTTGGGGAAAAAATTACCGACGACTGCCGTTATGGCGCTTGCCGTCAGTGTGGCGCGTGCGACACCAAGGCCGGACCGTCGCGCATGCCGCACACCCCCTCGCCTGCCTGTGCTGGCACACCGTTGCAAGAATCCGCAGCAGAGAAGCAAGCTGCCGAAATCACCACCGCTTCTGAGGCACAGGTGCAGGATGCGCCTGATGGTTCTGAATCCGGCGCGATTATGCAGACAGCAAATCTGCCAGACAGCCACCTGCACCGTAACCGGCTTATTTTCTCGCAACGCGACCAGCGCGCCCATCAGCCAAGCCGGGATGAAGAAGGACGTCTGGTGTGCCGACCTCCGGCCAGCCGCCCGCCCAAAATCACTACCGAGCTGACCGTCAAGGCAGCCCAGTACCGCATATGGCACAGCAAGGCAGGCGGCAGCGCCTATTTGAGCCAGCTGGAGCTGCAGGCAGTTCTGGACCGCGCCCTGCGCCGCGCCGGGCTGCCAATGGCTTTTTCGCAAGGTTTTCACCCCATGCCGCTCATGTCGTTTGGCCGTGCGCTCCCTGTGGGCGTGGAAAGCCACGCGGAATGGTTTGCCCTGACCCTGCACAAAATACTGCCACCGAAGGAAATTGCAGACCGCCTGAACCCTCTGTTGCCGCCCGGTATGGAGATCATCCGCATAGAATTTGTAGACAAGAGCCACCGCACGGAACAAGCTCTTGCCGAGGCTTTTCGCCTGACGCTGCCCACCCTGGATGAAACCCGCCAGGCTGCTCAGTGCTTCACAGAGTTCGCCGCCTTGCCGGAACTGAATTTCACCCGGGATACAAAAAAAGGCCCGCGCACTGCAAACATCAGGGCCATGCTGCGCCAGTGGGAACCAATTGTGGATGAGCAGCACAATAATGCCATTGAGGCCGTGACATTTGTGGCTGACTGGAGTAATGGTTACCTGTCACCCCTGCTTTTTGGAATGGCGATATTGCAACCTCTGGGAACGCCAGACATATTGCGCCCCAGACTGCGGTTAGTAAAAACCGCGCAATTATTCGCTGATGAAAAACTGTATCCGTAGGGGACGCCCCCTACGGGGCCTGTTTACGTTCGCTGGCCTTTGCGTCAGCTTTTGCCCTTGCCCACGGGAGAGAAAGTATGGCTTCCTGTATCCCCTTTGCTGATGAAGAACCTTTTGCCGAGCGTGTCAAAACCCTGGCTGACGACGAACTGTTGGAAATCTGGGAAGAAACGCAGCAAATTGAAAATATGATCTGTGCGGAGCTGCACGCTGATTTTTCACTGGCCCCGGATTATGAAAAAACCATTGTGGAAGAGTTGACCCTGCGCTCCAGCCGGCGCATAAAGGCCCGGCCCGAAGCAAAATAAGACCCGCTGGATGCCCCAAGGGCTCCACAGAAAATCACAGGGCTTTCTTCAAATAGATCATGTCTTTCAGAAGAACGCCGTCTTCCACAATTGGCTCACGATAGTTGTCCACAAAAAAATCTTTGAGGCGGTGCGAATACTCAAATCCGCACCGCCTGTAAAAGCATAGATGGCGCGGGCTTTCTCCCGTGCCCACCTGCAGAATACGCCCTCTGCCCTGGTAGTGGCCGCTTACATGCTCCATCATTCGGGTTCCGTAGCCCTGCCCCTGGTATCTGGCTTCTGTGGCCAGATTTTTTATTTCAACCACGCCATCCGCTTCCTGCGTGACCACGCAGACGCACTTGACCCCCTGATCGTGCAGGACAAAAAGATCACCT
>NZ_JASGDK010000152.1:0-2633 GCF_047607245.1 Desulfovibrio sp. | reverse complement strand
CTATTTTTACAGCTTCAAGGGCAACAAGTTCACGCAGGTATCGGAGCGCATTCCTTACTATGTGAGCGTGGTGCGTCTGCCCCCCACCTTCACTCCCACGCTTGTGGGTCAGGGCTGGGATTCGCTCAAGCTTTTTGCCCCTGGCGTGTACACAATGGTGAAAACCGGCGGCAAATACACCTTCGGCACGCGGCTTGACCTGCCCACTGGCGCCACTGTCTTTAACATTGCATGGCTGCCCGGCGGCAAGGCCGGCAAGGGCGATCAGCTCATCATGCTGACTGACGACGAGCGCCTCAAGGTCTTCCAGGGTAACAATAATACGCTTATTCACACCACGATGGAGCGTTTTTCAGGCTCTGCCACCGGCATGGACCACTACAAGGGCATGCCCGGACTTGGCGTGGACAAGAACTACCAGCTGCCCAGCAAGTATTATGCGCCTATGAACATGATTACTGCCGACATCGGCCATACCGGCGAATATACCCTGCTGATCAACAAGCCCATCTCCACGGCTTCGCAGATATTCGACCGTTACCGCTACTTCCCGCAGGGTGAAATTCACTCCCTGTACTGGGACGGCGTTGGCCTTGGCCTCAAATGGAAGACGCGCCGCATCCGTGGTTCCGTCGCCGCTGTGGACCTGGCTGACGTGACCAATAACGGTGTTCTTGACCTTGTGGTGGGCCTGAACACTTCGCCGGACCTCGGCGTTGGCAGCCGCCAGTGCATGATCACGGCCTATCCGCTGGACGTTTCGGCCACGAACCCCAACGTTCCGGCTGATATGAGCGATTTTGAAGTGAGTCCCAACTAAGAACGTCGGGCGCGGACAGCCCACGCGTTCTGCGGCGGGCTGTCCGCCCTTGGCAAAGCCCCCTTTTCGGGGCTTTGCTTTTATTCAGTACACGTCAAGGAGACGGCATGCGCATCCTGGTGATTGGCTCCGGTGGGCGAGAACACGCCCTGGTCTGGAAATTCATGCAAAGCCCCGGTGTGGAGGCGGTTTTTGCCGCGCCCGGCAATGGGGGAACCATCAGGGAAGGCGCGGTCAACGTGCCCGTGCCTGTTGATGACCTGGACGGGCTGGTAGACCTGGCGCGCAGGGAAAAGATTGATCTTGTTGTGCCCGGCCCTGAACTTCCGCTGACTCTGGGCATCACCGACCGTATGCGTGAGGCAGGCATTGCCTGTTTCGGACCCGACAGCTATGGAGCAAAGCTTGAAGGCAGCAAGGCCTTTGCCAAGGAAATCATGGCCAGGGCCAATGTGCCCACAGCCCACTGCGCGGTGTTCAGCGATGTGGAAATGGCCCGAAATCATGTGGTCAAGGTGGGCGCGCCCCTGGTGGTCAAGGCTGATGGCCTGGCCGCTGGCAAGGGCGTCATCATGGCCGCAGATTCACAGGAAGCCCTGCAAGCCGTAAATGATATTATGAGCGCCCGCGCCTTTGGTTCGGCTGGCGATTTTGTGGTGCTTGAAGAATGCCTTGTGGGCGAGGAAGCTTCCTTCCTGTGCATGTGCGATGGCGAACGCGCCGTGCCTCTGCCCTCGGCTCAGGACCATAAGCGGGTTTTCGACAATGACGAAGGCCCGAACACTGGCGGCATGGGCGCTTACAGTCCGGCCCCTGTTTTGCCCGACAGCATGCTTGAGGAAATGGCCGACCTTACTGTTCGGCCCATCCTGCGCGAACTTGCCAAAGACGGGCATCCCTTTGTGGGCATGCTGTATGCCGGGCTGATGATGACCGCCGACGGCCCCAAGGTGCTGGAATACAACGTACGTTTTGGCGACCCGGAATGTCAGCCCATGCTCATGCGGCTTGAGGGCGATCTGCCCCGCATCATGCTGGACTGCGTTGCTGGCAAGCTTGATCCTGCCAGCATCGGGCAGAGTGCCAAGACGGCTCTGGGCGTGGTCATGACCGCCGGAGGGTATCCGGGCACTTATGCCAAGGGCACGCCCATTACAGGCATTGCCGATGCAGACGCGCTGCCGGGCGTTAAGGTTTTTCACAGCGGCACTACCGTGAAAGACGGCATGCTTGTGTCCAACGGCGGACGCGTACTCTGCATCACTGCTCTGGGCGACGACCTGGAAGGCGCACAGCAGGCCGCCTACGCAGCCGCTGAAAAGGTACACATGGACGGCGGTTTCTACCGCAGGGATATCGGGCAGAAGGGCATCAATCGGCTGAAAGGAAAATAAGTCCTGCGCGCAAGCGCGGCCTGCCGGAACTATAGATCACCTCTGGCCTTTGGGCTGGAATCAGAGGATAAGACATGGCGAAAGTGGTCATTTTGATGGGCTCGCAGTCTGATGAAGACAGGGTGAGCCCCTGTGTGGAAGTGCTGAAAAGTTTGGGCGTAAGCTGCCTTATTACCGTCAGTTCAGCACACCGTACCCCCGAACGCACAGAAAAGCTGGTGAGCGATTGTGAAGCCGGGGGCGCACAGGTATTCATCTGCGCTGCAGGCATGGCGGCACATCTGGCCGGGGCCGTTGCCGCGCGCACCACGCGCCCGGTCATAGGCATTCCCGTGTCCAGCGTGGCTCTTGGCGGTATGGATTCCCTGCTTTCCACCGTGCAGATGCCCCCCGGATTTCCCGTGGCCACTGTGGCTCTG
>NZ_JASGDK010000151.1:0-13726 GCF_047607245.1 Desulfovibrio sp. | reverse complement strand
TACTTTTATGGTACATGACTGGAGTAAAAAATGGCCTTTTGACGCAGCCAGTTGGGCAAAAGAATTATTTAAAAACAGTACCTAACGCTGCACAGCCAAGGTCAAATTGCCTCAGGCTTTGGGCCACTGCACCGGGCGTATTTCCGTGTTCCGGCCCGTGGTTCTTTTGCGTCCCAAAGGCCCGGCAGGAACAACAATATTTTCTGCCGCGTCCGCTGCATCCGTTTGATCCGCCGCACTGCCGCCAAACGATCCAATCATCTGCCCAGCTGCTTCTTCGGCCAGTACGGCCTCGCCAAGGCTGCCCGAACCTATGCCCGCTGCCGGGTTGACGTCAGGCTTAGCGCCGGGCGCGAGCCCCTGCTTGAGTACCTCACGCGTTCGCGCAAACAAATTGCTCAAAATGGAATTGGATACAAGCATGCCGCTGCGGGTCAGGCGCAGGTAGCCGTTGCGTATGCGAATAAGCCCGTTTTCGTGCAGGGCCTGCACAAGACGCTGATGGTCGCGCACAAAATCGCGCCCAGTCATTTCCCGGTAAGCCTTTACCCGCAAGCCCCTTGCCGTTCGCAGGCGCAGCATGAGCAGCTCGAGCACTCGGGTCTGCGGATCAAGTTCTTCCACTTCCTGGCCCAGGCTGCCATCACGGGTGCGTGAGTCCCATGCCTTCTGGCTGGCCGGATTGGTCCAGCGCCGTCCCGCGATGGTCGATGTGGCCGAAGGCCCGATGCCCAGATAATCCTCGCCTTCCCAGTATCCCATATTGTGGCGGCACTGAAAGCCCATACGGGCGAAATTTGAAATTTCGTAGTGCATATAGCCGTGCTGCTCCAACAGGGCCGCGCCTTCCATAAACATGATGTTCTGGTCGCGTTCCGGCGGCAGTATCAGGCGTCCGTCCTCCACATCCAGCTCCAGTGGCGTGCCCGGCTCAATGGTCAGGCCGTAGGCGGATATGTGGTCAGGGCTCATACGCATGACGTCCTTGAGGGTTTGCAGCCACTGGCGCACGCTTTGCCCCGGCAGCCCCCACATGAGGTCCACGTTGATATTGGCGCAGCCCGCCTCACGCGCCAGAAAGGCGGCGTGCATACTGTCCTGCGCCTTGTGCGGACGGCCCAGCATGCGCAACATGCTTTCGTCCAGGCTCTGAATGCCGATGGAAAGGCGGTTGATTCCCGCATCAAGGTACTGGGTCACACGATGCCCGCCCCGCAGTGATTCGGGATTGGCCTCAAGGGTCACCTCGGCTTTGTGCGCCAGTTTGAAGTAGCGGCCAATACGCTCCATAATGAGGCCTATAATACGCGGCGGCAGCAGGCTTGGCGTACCGCCCCCGAAAAATACCGTCTGCACTGTGCTTCCGCCAAGACGGTCGCCCCAGTGGGCCAGCTCCATAAACAGGGTATCTACATAGTCCCGCACCACGGGGGATGATGCTGGGTCCACCCCGCGCCCGAGGGGATTGGAGTAAAAGGCGCAATAACGGCAGCGCGTGGTACAGAAGGGAACGTGTATATATACGAGCATACTTTTTCCAGTGACAGAATAATGGCGCGGCCGATACGGCAAAACATTGCTTGCCCAATAATTGCAAAGACCGTGCCCCACCATGCCTGTACAGAGCTTGCATGACAAGACCCGCCTGCGGCCTGAACGCTGCACGGCGGGTCTTGAACGCTTTATCAAGCTTGAAGTTATGGACGCGCCTTGCGTATTATGCAGAAAATATACTCCAGCGGCATTCGCCCGAAATAAAGGGAGAAGTTCTACGCAACAATAGCTGTAAAGACGCTCATGACAGCATTGTCTAGGCAGGAAAACTCGCCATATGCGGTGTAATAGCCTTGCCAAGCCATGCGATGGTGCGGCCAAGATGGTGCATGTTTTCCATCGCGCGCTCGTCACTCAGCACTTCCTTCTCAGCCCTGCCGTACCCCATATTCCAGAATACAGACCCCGGAACAAGCATACGCGACATGAGGAACAGATGATTGATGCTGTCAAAGGCGTGCGTTGCCCCACCGCTGCCAGCAGCTACCACGGCGGCCCCTATCTTGCCCTGAAACAGGCCGCCATTGACAAAGGCCACATATCCGGCGCGGTCAACCAGAGCCTTCAGTTCGGCGCTCATATCGGTAAAGTAGCAGGGCGTGCCCAGAATCATAGCATCTGCCGCAAGCATCTTCTCCAGAACACCGTTAAGGATGTCGTTGTCAAACACACAGCGGCTATCCTGCTTTTCTGCACATTTCAAACAGCCTCTACACCCTTGAATCTTCTTGCCGCCTATCTGCACAAGTTCGGTTTCCCACCCCGCCTCTTTCAGTGGTGACAAAACCTTTTCCAGCAATACCGCGGTATTTCCATTTTTTCTGGGGCTGCCATTAAGGGCCAGTGCTTTCATAGTGATGCTCCTTGCGGATTGAATAATGCTCAGATAGTATCCCTTTCATGCTTGCTTGCAAGTACTGATTAAAAAATCATATACTAACAAAAAATATAGTAGACTTGGTTTCGCCAAACGGAGGCGCTGCTATGCCCGATGCAAATCCCGATACCTGCCCTGACGCCTGTAAGGTTAAAGTTCTGGGAAACAAACCCTACCGCTGCGGCTTTGAGCTTACCCTTGATCTTATTGGCGGCAAATGGAAGCTCCTTATCATATATTTTCTCGCCGGGCGTCCTGTCTTGCGCTATGGCGAACTGCGCCGCTGCCTGCCCGAAGTAAGCGAGCGCATGCTGGTAAAGCAGTTGCGCGAGCTTGAGCAGGACGGCATTGTTCACAGAAAAGTATACGGCACTGTACCCCCGCGTGTGGAATACTCACTGACAGAAGCGGGTGTATCGCTTATCCCCATCATGAACTCGCTACGAGACTGGGGGGACGGTTATGATGAAAAAATGCAAGCCCGCATAGCGTCAGCTCCCAAAAGCGGTACAGGCGCGCCATAAACACAGCATGATCGCAGCCGCCACTACTGGCCTTGCCCCAGCAACAGGCGCTGATTTCCGCGCGGTCCCAGTCAGGACGGCAACCCCGGCGGCATGGCCCGGTCTGTCGCCCCGCGCCCTTGGCAAAAAGGCCGGGGCAGCGTATATTCCCCTACCCGGACAGGCCGCCGCACATACGGTAAAATGCCTGCCGCCCAACGCACGCAAGCGGCATATATGAGGAGAACGCAGCACATGGATATACGCTTTCAAAATCTTGGCCCGGAACAGTGGAAGGGCGAAGTCATGCTGGCCCCTGTTTGTCAGGATGAAGTCCTGACAGAAGTTTGCCCCCAGATAGACAAGGCCGCTCCCTGGCTGGCTATCGCTCCTGCCCTGCGCGACTTCAAGGGCAAAGCTGGCGAGCTTGCCCTTATGCACGGTCACCCCGACCTTTCCGTGCCCCGCGTTCTCGCCGTGGGCCTTGGCCCCAGAGAAAAAGTGGACACAGCAGGCATCCGCAAGGCCATTGCCGCTGCCGTGCAGCTGTGCCGCCAGAAAGGCTATGCCTCCATCTTGCTGCCCGAACCGGCCCTCGCCCGTCTGCCTGGCGGCCGTGAGCGCCTGGTGGAAGAATGCGTGTGCGCGGCCCAATTGGCCCTGTACCGCTTTACGGCCCTGAAAAAGGCCGACAAAGACGAACCTGCCGACCCACAATGGCTGGCGCTGGGCTTTGACGGCGAAGAAGTGCCCGACGCCTCCCACGCCGCTGCCCGCCGTGGCGAAAATGCCGCCTGGGCCGTGAGCCTGGCGCGCGATCTTTCCAGCACACCGCCCAACCTGCTCTACCCTGAAAAGCTGGCCGAACGCGCTCAGGAGCTGGCCCGCCAGCAGGGCTTTGCCTGCACGGTGCTCGACGAGCATGAGCTGGAAAAAGAAGGCATGGGTTGCCTGATGGCTGTCGGGCAGGGATCGGGCCGTCCGCCCCGCCTTGTCATTCTTGAGCACGCCCCCGCAGGTCATGAGCAGGACAAGCCCCTTATTCTTGTGGGCAAGGGCATCACTTTTGACACTGGCGGCATCAGCCTCAAGCCCGCTGCCAATATGCACCAGATGAAAGCCGACATGACAGGCGCAGCCACCGTGCTGGCCGCCGTGGCCGCTCTGGCGCAGGAAGAAGCCCCCCGCCGGGTTATCGGCCTCTTGGCCTGCGCTGAAAACATGCCCGGTGGCCGCGCTATGCGCCCCGGTGATGTTGTCACTGCTGCCAATGGCGACACCGTGGAAATCCAGAACACCGACGCCGAAGGCCGTCTTGCCCTGTGCGACGCCCTGGCCTACGCCCAGAAAACCTGGACCCCCGCCGCGCTGGTGGACATTGCCACCCTTACAGGAGCCTGCGCTGTGGCGCTGGGCACGCAGATTGCCGGTCTTTTCAGCGATGACGAAGACCTCAGCGAGCGCATCCGCGCCGCAGGGGGCGCGTGCGGTGAAGAATACTGGTCCCTGCCCCTGTGGAAGCCCTATGCCGAACAGTTGAAAAGCGAAGTGGCCGACATTTGCCACATGGGCCCGCGTGAAGGCGGAGCCATCAACGCCGCGCTCTTTTTGCAGCACTTCATTCAGGAAGGTGTACGCTGGGCGCATCTGGATATTGCCGGGGTTGACTGGGCCTCCAAACCCACCCCCCTGTGTCCCGCCGGGCCTTCTGCCTTTGGCGCACGCACGCTGCTTGAACTGGCCCGGGGAGGCGTTCAGTAATGATGAAGGTGTATCTGATTGGTGCTGGCCCCGGTGATCCGGGCCTGCTGACCCTTAAGGGGCGTGACGCTCTGGCTGCCGCCGATGTGGTGGTGTACGACGCTCTTGCCAACGACAGCCTGCTCAACCACGCCAGCCCCCATGCTGAAAAAATCTATGTGGGCAAGGTGGCGGGCAACCATGCCCTGCCGCAGGATCAAATAAACGCCCTGCTGGTGCGCAAGGCCAAGGAAGGCAAAATTGTGGCCCGCCTGAAGGGCGGCGACCCCTATATCTTTGGACGCGGCGGTGAAGAAGCCGAAGAGCTGGTGGCCGCCGGGGTCCCCTTTGAAGAAGTGCCCGGCATCAGCAGCACCATTGCGGCCCCGGCGTATGCGGGTATTCCTCTGACCCACCGCGACTTTGCGTCTTCCGTCACCATCATCACAGGGCACGAAAATCCCGACAAGCCCGGTTCCGTGCACAACTGGCCCGCACTGGCAGCCAGCGCATCCACACTGGTTTTCGTCATGGGCATGAAAAACCTGCCCGACATTGCCCGTAACCTGCTGGACGCTGGCATGGCCCCGGATACTCCGGCAGCCCTTATCTACCGTGGTACCACGCCCCGCCAGCGCAGCCTCGTATCCACGCTGGCCGAACTGCCCGCCGCTGCCATCGAAGCCAAATTCACCAACCCCTCGGTCATTCTGGTGGGCAAGGTGGCGAGCCTGCACAAGACCCTCAACTGGTTTGAGCAAAAGCCCCTCATGGGCCGCAGCGTTGTGGTTACCCGCGCCCGTGAACAGGCCAGCGGCCTTGCCGCCAGCCTTGCGGAACTGGGTGCAGAGGTTATTCAGTGCCCCACCATTGAAATCAGCCCTATGGCCGACTATGCGGAACTGGACGCAGCCCTTGCCAAACTGGCCGACTACCATTGGGTGATCTTCACCTCGGTCAACGGCGTACGCCATTTCTGGCAGCGTCTGGCCGAAGCAGGCAAGGACAGCCGCGCTCTGGGCAGTTGCAAGGTGGCCGCCATCGGCCCCGCCACTGCCGAAGCTCTGTTGCAGCGCGGTATCACGCCCGACTTCATTCCTGAACGCTATGTGGCCGAAGGCGTGCTTGACGGCCTTGTGAACCGCGAAAACGGCAACGTGAGCGGCAAGCGTTTTCTTTTGCCCCGCGCGGCCAAGGCCCGTGAAGTGCTGCCCGACGAACTGCGCAAGGCCGGAGCCGTTGTGGACGTTATCACCGCCTACGAAACCGTGCCCGCCGCCCATCGCAAGGACGAAGTGCTGGAACGCATCAAGGCTGGCACGCTGGACTGCGTGACCTTCGGGTCTTCATCCACGGTAGAGAACTTTCTCTCTCTTATTCCGGCAGACGAGCTCAAGGCCCATCCTGAAGTGCAGCTTGCGGCCATCGGCCCCATTACGGCTGACACTTTGACGGCCAACGGTCTGCCCTGCCATATCCAGCCAGCGGAATACACCATTCCTGCCCTGGTTGTGGCCTTGCAGGAGCATTTTGCCAAAGCGTAGCCCGCACCCGGGCTGGCTTTGATGTACGGAAAAATACCTTGTGGGGAAGGAGCCCTTTTGTAAAAGGGTATCCTCCCCATACTCACATCCTAACCGATTATTTTGCTTAAGTTTGCCACAGGGATCCTCCTGACTCCAAAGAGGATTCAGCAGAGCAGATTCACGAAGGCAGCGGCCCCGCATAAAAAAGCTCTAATAAAACGGAAATCTCATGCCACTGAATATCGCCATACTGGCCTCGGGCAGCGGCTCCAACGCTCAGGCCATGATAGACAAGGCCGCTGCCGGCGTTCTTGACGTGAACATCTGCTGTATCGTTTGCAACCGCCCCGGCGCGGGCGTTATCGAGCGGGCACGCAAGGCGGGCGTCACATGTGTGGTGCTGGACCACAAGGAATTTGCCGACCGTGAAAGCTACGACCGTGCGGTGGTGCAGACCCTTCAGGAGCACGGCACGCAGCTTGTTGTGCTGGCCGGGTACATGCGCATGCTGAGCACGGCCTTTCTGGACGCTTTTTCAGGCCGGGTCATCAACATTCACCCAGCCCTGCTGCCGAGCTTTCCCGGCGTGCACGGCGGGGCCGACGCCTGCGAATACGGCGTCAAAATATCCGGCTGCACCGTACATTTTGTGGAAGAAAAGATGGACAGCGGCCCGGTTATCATTCAGGCCGCCGTGCCCGTGAATCCCGATGAAGAGGTCGACGACCTCATGCAGCGCATTCACGCTATGGAGCACCGCATTTACCCGCAGGCTATCCAGTGGTTTGCCCAAAACCGCATAAATGTGTGGGGCCGTGAAGTGCATGTGGCCCCCAGCAAGGCAAAGACTGTTACGCCTGACGGCCCCTGGCTCGTGTGGCCGCCGCTGGAAGAAGGATTTTAGAGATTTTTTGCTTTGAATTATTTTGTGGGGAAGGGACCCTTTTGCACAAGGGTCTCCTCTCCCACACCCCCCTCCCTCTAGAACTCCTATTCGACTCCAACAAGATTACTGAGTGCCTTCACTGTAATTGGCAGGGGACACAAACAGCGTCTTTCTATATATCAAAGTCTCAAGGTAAATCTTCGCGCTAAGGCTTCTCTACCTATTACGGTTGAAAAGCGCTGGCTGTTTTGACGGCGCGACACCACGCGTTACAAAGCCCGGTGTGTAGTACGAGTGGCTTGCCGCCACACCAGAGGGCAAATCCCGTCTTACAGCAAAAGGCTCCCTGGCATTGCCGGGGAGCCTTTTGCATATTGCTTCGCCAATGGGGAAAACGACGAGCTTTCAGCTTTCTTCACCACATGCCGCGCCGCACACGTCAACAATGGCCCGTGCGTCCATATCCGGCGTAATGGGCAAAAGTGCCAGACGGCGAAAATCGTCAGGCCTGTCCATGTCCAGCCGCAAATCAGGACGGCGCAGCCAGTCTTCCTCAGGGTCAAAAGTGCCAATGCGATAATCAGCGGCGTTGTCCCAGATGTAATTCAGGCAGTGTTCGCGCTGCGAGGGCTGAACAGCCTTGCTGTCCAGTGCATCAAGCAGTTCGCGCGAAAGGATTTCAGCCCCCAGGCCGTCGGGCCAGAGGTTCTTGCGGGGAATATGGTTATAGGCGTAGTCCCAGTTGCCCTGACGGTAAAAATCCACCAGCCTGTCCACGGCTCCGCCCCAGATCAGCGGATTATCCGCGCACACGCGCACCACAAGCCCGGCATCAGCCAGTTTGGCAGCCTGACAGAACCGCGCCAGCACGTCGTCTTCCGGCCCGGCCATGCAGGGCACGCCACGACGGCGCAGGTGTTCAAGCAAAACCATATCCAGCGGTGTATCCGGCACAGCCACCATGATGGAATCCAGCCGCGCAGAGGCGGCAAGGCGGCGGGCGACCCAGTCGATAACCGGCAAATCGCGCAGGCAGAGCAGAGATTTCAAGGGCAGGCGGCTGGAACCCAGACGGGCCTGAACAATGGCGACAACCTTGCCATTACTGGACATGAATACTTCCTTTCAGCGGTGTAGTACCGCTGTCATTTCTGATATGCAGAAAGGCGGCAACGGTGTTGTCACGCCCCGCTTGATGCAGACTGTGCAGTACCGCGCGTTGGCAGCACGGAAATTTTGCCGAGGTTTTCGCCGATGCTCACCGTGATAAAAAACAGCCCTTGGCCTTGCACCAGCCCCGGCGGCGTGAAATCTGTAACGGCGGCCTGAAGTATCTTGAAACAGCCCCTACCGCTCGGTTCCTTGGGGCCGCTCGTTCAAAAGCCCCAACATGCGCCGCACCACACGGCCCTTGTTGACCGTGAAGTCCAGCCTGTCTTGCCGCCGCCAGAAGCGCTCGCGGCGGGGATTTTTCAGCATGGCCAGAAATGTGTTGCGTATTCTGCCGTCGCCCACACGATCCATAATGCCCACAAATGCAAAGCCGTGACGTGGGCGGGCAAAGGTATGCCGCGCCTCGCGCTCATGCGTGGCCAGTACCAGCGCTGGCACACACATATGGGCCAGTTCGTAAACCGTGCGCCCGGCGGAACAGATGGCAAGATCCGCCCCTTCCATCATGCGGCTCATGACATTGGTGGCCCAGGTAAACGTGACCAAGGGATTATCGAGCTTTTCAAGATGCGCTTCCATCGCCTCTTTGTGGGCATAGCCCGGCCCGGCCACCACACGGATGGCGATTTCGTAAGCCCGGCAAATGGGTTCAATGATGTCCAGCACCCGGCGCGAACAGTCGTGCTGATCTGTGCCGCCAAAAGTGATGAGCACGGTTTTGACTTCTGGCCGAAAGGGATTGCGTTCCGCGTTCACGAACTCGTCACGCAGACAGAAGTATTCCGGCCCGCAGCAAAGATTTTCCGTAGTTTTGCCTTCATACAGGGCATTGACCACAAGGCGCGCCAGCGGAGCTCCCGGCCCTTCGTCTTCAAAATTTACGCAGCGCACACCTGCGGTTGTGAGCCGCTTCATATAGGCCGTGGTGGTATTGAGAATATCGTTGATTACAAGGTCGGGGCGCAGGGCAAGCACAGTGTCGGCAAGGTCTTCCGTCCCCTGGCGCACGATCTTGTAATCTTTGCGGGCTATGCTTTCTACAGCCAGTTCGCTTTCACGGGTGCAGACGAAACTTACCCGGTGGTTGGTTATTTCGTGCGCCAGCATAAGCGCCCGAAACACGTGCCCCATACCGATGGCGGGCCAGCCTGCCACCACAAAGACCACATGCCGCCGCTCAAGCAGGCGTTCGCATATCCACCAGTCCTGGTATCCCTGAATTTCGATGGCCCTGTCATTGAGGAAATAGGGGATAATACGCCCCCGCCCTTTTTCGCGGGATTTCTGAAGGCACGACAGGCGCATCATTATAAGGGCGCGGCTTTCCACAACCAGAGTTTTTTCTTCATCGGTGGCGGCGTCATCATCCAGCAGGCCTTCAAGACCTTCGCCGTGCATGTTCCAGATGCGCTGACGCACATTTTTGACAGTCACAAGACTGTCGGCGTCGGCCTCACGGTATTTTTTCCAGGCGTCTTCAACGTCCACCCAGGTCAGCAAGGGGCAAGAGGCCCGCAAAATGATGCAATGCTCGTACTCTTGCGCCAGCTCTTCCAGCAGCACCCGCATTTCGCTGACAATATCCAGTGTGGTGAAGCGCAGATCTTCATGACGGCGAAAGCCCACGCCCGCGCGCTCGCAGATAAGGGAAATCTCCTGACTGTCGGTGAGCACCACAATGTCCTCGCCGGACAAGACGCCCCGCGCTGTATTGATGGCCCGCTGCACGAGCGTTACCCCTGCCAGTTTTTTTACAAGCTGGTCAGGAATAACGGCATTTTTCTTGATGGCGGGAATAACGATACAGCGTTCTTTCACGGTAAACCCTTCTGTGACAGGCCTTTTCAAGAATCTTCTTCAAAATGGCCTGTTCGTTTGGAACGTCCGGATGCTTCAGAGCAGATTCACTTTAAAATGTACAACATTTGCCTGTTGCCATTGTGCCGAAAGATGCAATTCCGGCTGAATCTACATCGCGTTGCAGCGCGTTGTCCTCTTGTGCTGCTGTGCGGCATTAGTTTTTCAACGTAAAAAGCTCTGAGCGCGCCTGCTTTTTCAAAAAACAAAGGCGTTGCCAGGGGCTGGCACATAGGCGCACCCCTGGCAACGCCATCATATCTGGCACGACTGGCACATCTGGTACATGTGGCACGTCAGCAGCAAAGATGCCGCCTAACGGATTTGCGCCAGCACTTCGCGTGTGGACGCCAGCATATAGGTAAATTCTTCTTCCGTCAGCCAGTGCTGGAAGGGAAAAGAGATCATCGTATCAAAGAACAGATCCGCATTGGGGCAGCTGGCTTCGCCCATGCCCAGACGGCGGTAGTAATCATACCTGTCCAGCGGAATGTACTGCACCACGCACTTGACGCCCTTTTCGTTGAACATAGCGCGCATGAAGCGGTCACGGGCATCAACGCCGGAAGTCATGCGGGCCGCCAGCAGGTGATAGTTGTGGCGGCGGCTGTCTTCGCGGTGGAACTCCAGCTCGGGAAAATCCTTCAGTGCGTCAATGAAGGCAAGAGCGCGCGCACGCTTCTGGTCGTTGATTTCGTCAATGCGCTCCAGCAGTTTGGCCCCAAGGGCGCATTCCACTTCACCCAGGCAGTAGTTGTTGGGCTGCACCATGCGGCCATCAATAAAGGGCATGTCCACATTGCCCATAGCGGGCTTCCAGTAATCCGGACGCTCAAAATCGAAACCGCAGTGGCCATTGTGGCGCAGCGTGGGCACCATAGCCGCAAGCTTGGGGTCGCGCACGTAGAGCATGCCGCCCTCGCCCAACGTGGTGAGGTTTTTGTGCGAATGGAAAGAGAAGATGGCCATATCGCCAAAGGCTCCGGCCTTGACGCCGCCGATCTCCGCGCCGATGGCCTGGGCCGCGTCTTCAATAAGAATCAGGCCGCGTTCTTTGCACAGGGCGGCAATGGCGGGCATGTCCGCCACATAGCCGTACAGATGCACAACCACAACAGCCTTGGTACGGGGAGTGAGCACGCGCTCAATGCTCTCAGCCGTGACCACACGGCTGTGCAGATCAACATCGGCCCATACAAGCTTTGCGCCCTTTTTGACGTAGGGATAAGCCGAGGCAGTGAAGGTGTGCGAGGGAATGACCACCTCGTCACCTTCATTGAACATGCAGAGCTGGGCTGAAAGTTCCAGCGCGGAGCAACCGTTCATGGTAGTGAAGCACGTTCCCTGAGCCACGCCCTGATAGTCTGCGAACTTGCTTTCAAACTGGCGCATATAGTGCCCCTGGGTCAGGGGATCTGCATTGCGCATGGCCTCGACCACAACGGCGATTTCGTCCTCGGTATACCGGATGGCGCGGCCGCTGAAGTTGACTTTAATATCCATGAGACTCCTCACTATGGAGTTTTACACTTAAGGAAGCACTGATTAAAGAGCCTCCTGAAAACGCGCAGTTATTTCGTTTGGCAAGGCGCGATCTTTTTTTGAAGCAGGGGTGGACTCTTCCGTCCCCGACTGTTTCAAAAAAAGTGAAGCAACGCAGGCAACCGGAATAAATCAGCGTTTCCTTAAAAACCTGCCAGAGGCGAAGCGCCTTCACCGTGGTGGTACTGGCAGGGCAGACCGTGCAAATCCACAAAGGCTGTCAGCTTGTTACAGGCAGGAACCGCCGCACGGCGGTGGCCTGAAAGTGCCTGACGGCGGCTGGGTTTTGCCCCATGCCGCCGACAGTTCATGACAGTATTGTTCGGGCTAGAGGCCGCAGTTACATCCTTTTGAAACGTTCGATGACGTTTTCCTTGGTGAGGATGTTCTTGAAGTCAGGGCCAAGACGGTTGGAAAGCGGCTTTTCATGCACAATGCTGGCACCGTAGAGCGCATCGTACTGGGCGTCGGTGAGGCCCTGGCAGATACCCTTGGGCAGATCAATGCCCTGACGTTCCATCATGGTCATGAATTCTTTGTAATGCTCGGGATAGATGTCTTCCTGCACTGACAGGGAATAGCAGTTGGCTATGCCGTGGCGCATGTGCAGCACCATGCTGAGGCCTGCGGAAATGGGATGTACCACGCCCACAAAGCCGGCAGCCATGCCGCCCAGGTAGGAGGCGATCATCATCTTTTCGCGGTTTTCTTCGCTCATCATGTCCTGCGAGAGAAAAATCTGCTTGCAGAGATCAATGGCTTTTTCAGCAAGGGAGTCCACCACCACGTTGCGGTAAGAACCGGTGATGCTCTCGAAGCAGTGCATGTAGGTGTCGATGCCCGTGTAAAAATACTGGTTGCGGGGCACGCTGGCCGTGAGGTCGGGGTCCATCAGCACTTGGTCGAACATTGTGAAGTCACTGTTCATGCCAAGCTTGATGTTCTTTTCCTCATTGCAGATGATGCCCGTACGCGACGTTTCGGACCCTGTGCCCGACAGCGTGGGAACCGCGATTTTGTAGGGCGCGGGATTTTTGACCAGCTCCCAGCCCTGATAGTTTTCGGCCTTGCCGGGATTGTTGAGCAGATTGCCGACGCACTTGCAGGTATCAAGCACACAGCCGCCGCCAAGAGCGACCAGGGCGCAGGGTTCAGCACCTTTCAAAAAGGCCTTCACCTGATCGGTGCAGCCGTCCACGCTGTCCGTAGTGGGTTCGCTGGTGGTGTCGACATAAAGCACCATATCGCGGCTTTCCACGGGCAGTTTGTCCGCCAGATCTTTGCCTTCAAAAAAACTATCCAGAAAAAAGACGGCGGGACCAGCCACAGCCTTGCGGCGCACAGCCAGAAGATCGCCAAGCTGGCTCAGGCTGCCCTGACCAATCATATAATAACCGACATTTTTTGCATTACGGAACATAGTTGCCCTCACAGTATGGCATAGGATTTCCGGGCCATACGCTATACCCGCAGGTCTTGCAAGAGCCGCTGAAAAGCGGCCTCCAAGGCGGACCAGCGGGGTTAAAATGCGGATCAGTCTCTTTTATCCGGCACGGCTCGCTGCCCCGGCTGCATGCCGGAGGCGTTCTTGCCTTTGGCCTGCTCTCCGGCGGGAGTTGAGGCCAGTTTTGCCCATCCATTATCGTTGTTGCCGCCACTGCCAGTGCCCGCAGAAGCACTGCGGCCGGGCGCTTCAGGGGCGGCGGATTCGCCTTCCAGCGGGTCGGGGCCAAAGCGGTTGGGCCCCACCGTGCCCCTGCGGGCGTAAAGAATGAGAAGCCCCAGCCCGGTCAGGCCAGCCAACATAATGCACATATACGCAGATGTGCCAAAGTCAAGATGCAGGGCAAGCCCGCCAAGCAGGGCCAGGCCCATAGGAGCCAGCTGAATCCAGCCGGAAAGGTTCGCGTCGTGCAAACGGCGGGCAGTCACCGCAAAGTGCGGCAAAAGCAGCACAAGGCTCACAATACCGCTTGTCAGCATGCCTGTTTCAGGAGACGCATTGGTGAAAAGCCCCAGGCACGAATTGACGATGGCGCCGAAGAGCACGAACCACCAGAACTCTGAC
>NZ_JASGDK010000150.1:0-12092 GCF_047607245.1 Desulfovibrio sp. | reverse complement strand
GGCCGTCATTGACGCCGCCAAGCAGCAGGTATTCAAAGGTGATGCGTTCGCGTGTGTTGAGCGAGTACGACTGGAGCGTGGACATCAGGCGGTCCAGAGGCCAGCGGGCGGCCTTGGGCATGATGCGGGCTCGTAACTCCTGATTGGGCGCGTGCAACGACACGGCAAGAAATGCCAGGCCGCATTCGCCCAGCTCTTTCAGATTTTTTTCAATGCCGCAGGTGGAAACCGTGATGCGGCGCGGTGAAAAATTTAATCCTTTGTCGCTGTTGAGGCTCTGCAATGAGCGCATGATTTCGTTAAAATTCAGCAGGGGTTCACCCATGCCCATAAAAACGATGTTGCGCAGCATGGGCCAGTGCAGGCGCGTGTCGCCCAGGTGTTCGCGGGCTACCAGAATCTGGCCGAGAATTTCAGCCATAGTCATGTTGCGCTCAAAGCCCATTTCGCCCGTGGAGCAGAAGGTACAGCCCATTGCGCAGCCTACCTGACAAGAGAGACACTGGGTCCAGCGGCGCACGCCTTCGCGGGAGTCTGAAGGAATAAGAACTGTCTCCACCTGTGCGCCGTCTTCAAGGCGCAGCAAGAACTTGGTGGTTCCATCCTGACTTTCTTCCACGGCGGTTACTTCCGGCCAGATGATGCAGGCTTTGGCAGCCATGCGCTCGCGGCAAGGCCGGGAAATGTTGGTCATGATGTCGAAATCGCGCGCCATGCGCTGCCATATCCATTGCCATATCTGCATGGCGCGGAACTTGGGCTCGCCCAGTTCTGCCTGCGTCCAGGCTTCCAGTTCGGGAAGGGTGAGATTGAGAAGATTGATCATTATGTCCTGCCGGGCGGGGGCGTCCTGGCTGCGTGTTGTGGTTTCGGCCATGCCCTGTGCGTAACGGCCCGCCTTTTGTTTACCGGGAGGAAGAAGAGAGCACAAGGGGATTTGTTAAGGGTGTATTTCTGTACTGCGATGTCATTTTGCATTTTTCCTGAGAATAAAGGTGCCTGAGCAAAGAATGGCGCATGCGGCAAGAACGATAAGCAGCGCATCTGAAAGCCCTTCTTTGTGAGCAACAAAGCCAAGCAGGGGAGGAAAAAACAACAGGCCGCTGTAAGATAGTATGGACACAATGGCACTGGCTTTTCCGGCGCTGACGCCCAGGTAGCTGCCGGCACGGCTGAACAGAATGGGAACAATGGGGGCCAGCCCCGCTCCCATCAAGGCATACCCCACAAGGCACGCGGCAGGATCAGCAAAAAACAGAACCAGCGACATGCCGCAAAGAGTCAGGACTGCGCCCCCCAGAGCAAGCAAGAAATCTCCCCAAGAACTCCGCAAGCGGTCTCCAGCAAGGCGGCAAAGAACAGTCGCAATTGAAAAGGCTGCAAAGACGAGGGCGGCAGTCTGCTCTGATGCGCCCTTAACTGTGTGAAGAAGCAGGCTGCCCCATTCCGCCACAGAGCCTTCAACCGCATAAGCGATCATTGCCAGTAACCCGCACAAGATGACAAAAAGAGGCAAACTCCGACCGGATTTTTGCTGCTGTGTTATGGTTTCAGAAGGCATGTCCGTCATAAGTTTCGGGGCGGCCCAGGGGCGAAAGCAGATATAAGCTCCAAGAACAACAGCGGCATTGATAAAGGGGTTTAATCCCAAGCCTGCGAACAGAGCACCCGTGAGGGAACCCAGTACACCGCCAAAACTGTACGCAGCATGCAAAAGCGACATGCAGGGTGACGCATAGCGCCGCTCAATCTGTATGCCCTGGGTATTCATAGAAACATCCACAAGCCCCATTCCCAGTCCGGCCAGTATGCATGTCAAACCCAGCTGGACAGAGTCAGAAGCCAGGGTACACAGAATGATGGCGAGAACTAGCACAAGAGAAGCCAGCCGTAAAATCAGTGCGCTTCCCCATCGGGCGATAAGCCATCCGCTGCCGATCAGAGCTGTGACGCTTGATAAACCAAGGCAGAGCAAGATAAGGCCAATTTGTGCTTCATCTGCTTCTGTTTGAGTTTTCAGGGCAGGCAACCGGGAGGTGAGAAGCCCGTAGGCGAGGCCGGGGCAAATGAAAAAATAGGCGCATGCCGCTCGTGCGATGGTAAACTCAGCCCACTTCATGATGAATATTTCCTTGTAAAACTAGATTGTTATATTTTTTGTCTCTGAAATAAAGGTTTCATCAGAGATTTTTCAAGTATAAACTACTGGGTAACACAAGGGTCAAGGAGAAGTTTTATGGAAACGAAAAAGCTTTTGAAGGTTGGCGAGTTTGCCCGTCTTTGCCATACGACAAAAGAAACTCTTCTTCATTATGACCGGAAAGGGCTTTTACAGCCGAGGTACATCGCGGAAAATGGATACCGGTTTTACAGTGCGGAGCAATTTTTTGATTTTGACATGATTTCTCTGCTCAAAGAAACAGGAAGCAGCCTTGATGAAATCAGGGAGAATCAGGATAATTGTAGTACGCTTGAATATATAAATTTTATAAAAAAACGTGTTGAAATGCTCTATGCAGAGCATCGAAAGATCATTCACCGCATGCATATGCTGACGGATCTCGCAACAATAGCGGAGCAGGCATTGACTGTGGAGTTTGATAGAATATTTTTTGAAGAGCGTGATACCGAAAGTATAAGATACTATCCCGTCAATTCTGAAAAGATGTTGACTCGTGAAGACAGCGTTGAATGCTATTCTTCATGCCTGATGTATGATCTGGATCATGGAAATACCATATATCCCCCCATCGGGATGATTATTCCCAAAGAATACGCCGAAAGTAGAGAATTCAAAATAACGCATCTGTTTTCAAAAGCGTCTGGCGGGAATGACATGACCGTTAAGGAAATAAAAAAAGGCAGGTATGCATGTCTGCTTCATAAGGGAGATATGCAAAGTCACAAGGCAGCGTTACAGCGTATGGTAATCAGCATAGTCGATCAAAAGAACACGATTGATAGCGATATTTATGTATACGACCAGATGAATTGCGTTTTGATGGATAAAAACGGCAGTTACACTGCAAAATATGAAATGAAAATTATATAGCAGGCTCCAGATCAAAAAGAAAAGGCCGTCCCATTTTGCAGAGACGGCCCTAATAGAGCAATATAAACTATACTGACAGGTTGCGGCAATTAACCGACAGATTTTCTCGCATATTCCCGCACGAAATGTACTGCTGACTCCAGATCCGTAACTTCCCCGGCAATCTGCGCCTTGAGCAGCGCATCACGAATCACGCCAACCTGCGGGCCGGGCGACAGCTTGGTTTCGCCCATAATCTCATTGCCGTTAAGCAGGGGTTCCAGCATCTGCTCCGGCGTTTCCGCACGGTCCAGGTACTTCATATTATGGTTGAACGAAGTGGGAATGCCGTCGCGCGCCTTGAGGTCTGCCCGCGCCATAGCAATAAGGCGCGGGTAGTCGTCCAGCGCTTTGAAGCGGCGGATGCCCCTGTCAGTCATCATGAAGTGGAAGCGCATGTGGTTGCGCACCAGATTGCACAGCAGGTCGATGTCTTCTTGCGTGAAGTGCAGGCGGCGCAGAATCTTGCGCGTTACCTTGGCCCCAACGCGGTGATGCTGGTAGTAGGTCCACAGGCCGTCAAAATATTCCCCGGTGTAGAGCTTGCCCACATCGTGAAAGAGCATGGCCATCGTGCCCAGCCAGTCGTAATGGAAGTCCTCTTCGGGATAGCATTTCATGCACTCAAGCGTGTGCTCGAAAACGTTTTCGGTGTCGCCTTCCTTGTTGCGCATCTGCGTCAGGCAGGAAAGGGACGCCACTTCGGGGATAAGTCCCTGAAGAATGTGGGCTTCAAAAAGCAGGCGCACGAACTGGTGCATGTTTTCAGCGGCAACCTTGCGCCATTCATCCATAATATCCGTGGCGGGCACGTAGTCCAGCACGCGGCTTGAGGCACGGATGATGGCCAGCCAGGTATTGGGTTCGATGGGCAGGTCGAAATTTGCGGCGAAGCGCAGTGCGCGAATGGCCAGCAAATAGTTGTGGCGCAGGGTTTCGTCCGGCAGGCCGGTGAGGCAGATGGCTCCGCCCTTGATGTCTTCAAAACCGTCATACACGTCGCCGCTGGCTTCAGGCGTATTGAAGCCGGTGAGGCGCAGCTTGAGGCGCTCTTCAGGGCTCATGAGATCAATCATCGTGGGAGTGATCTTGACCAGCGAAAGTTCGGGATGCCCGGCGGCGGCCACTTCAAGCGGATAGAACCGGTAGGTGACGCCGTTTTCTTCCATAATGGCCAGCGCGCGCTTTTCGGGGGCGGCGATGGCTTTGGGGAAGAGCTTGAACAGTGTATCCATGTCCGGCTCGCAGGCGATGTCTACGGCCAGATGGTCAACCTTCTGGAGCAGATGTTCCTGCAAGGGGGCATTGATGACATGCGCGTCATAGCCGTTGCGCAAAAATGTTTTGCAAATGGTTATGGCGTCTTTGAGCGCTTGTTGCATCGTGATCTCCTTGCAAATAATGACGGCAATGGCCTGTACTATGCCTTTTGGGGGCAATGAAAGTCAAGCATGTCGCCTTGTTGTGCTTGTAAAAGTGATAAGTATCAGCAGCGTTTGAGCTGTTTTCGCCATTAAGCTTTTAACGGCTCAGCGCTGCTTTCAGTTGAATATGATTTCTTCAATAAGAGAATTTTATCACAGCTGGCCCCCACAGGAAAGCCCCCGTGCGAACACGGGGGCTTTGGTAACGGTTTTCACCGTATGGTTGACCTTGGGGTCAACCTAGTCATGCATGTGGTTCACTTCCATCTTGACGCCAAGGGCGACCCGCCACAGCAGGGAGAGCACCAGAGCGCCAACACCGTACACACCAAGAGCCACGGCAATTTCCTTGGCGCTGGGCATGTAAGGCGTGAAGGCTTCAAACATGTTGGGCGTGAAGCCAGCCACCAGCAGGCCAAGACCCTTGTCGATCCAGGAAGCCAGCACCAGCATGATGAGGGCGATGGGCAACAGGCAGGGGTTTTCGCGCAGCTTGGGCGGAATAAGCAGGGCCAGAGAAGCAAAGGCCATTATAACAGCGCCCCACATCCAGTAGCTCACCCAGGGCAGATGACCTTCGTGCCCGAAGAAGAGGAAGTGGATGGGTTCCTGATGGCCGGGAATGCCGCTGTAGAAAGCGGTGAAGATTTCCAGCAGGTAGAAGAATACGTTGATGCACATGGCATAAACGATAATGGTGGTCAGGGTTTTCACGGCTTCCTTGCCGGGCTCGAAGCCCGTCAGGCGGCGCAGCACCATCATCAGCAAGAGCAGGATGGCAGGACCGGAGCAGAAAGCCGAAGACAGGAAGCGGGCGGCCATAATGGCGGTGAGCCAGTAATGGCGGCCAGGAATACCCGCATACAGGAAGGCCGTGACCGTATGGATGGAGAAAGCCCACAGAATGGAGATGTAGATAAGGGGCTTGATCCATTTGGGGGGATCAATCTCGTGCCTTTCGGCCTCAAGGGTGACCCAGCCAATGATGATGTTCAGACCCAGATAGCCGATGAGCACCATCATGTCGTAGAACATGACGGAGTTGGGCGAGGGGTGAAGCATAACGTTGAGCATGCGCTGGGGCTGGCCCAGGTCCACCACGATGAAGAGCGCGCACATGACCACGGCCGCAACGGCCATGAATTCACCGAAGATGATCATGCGTTTGAACTTCTTGTAGTGATGGAAGTAGGTGGGCAGCACCAGCATGACGGCCGAGGCCGCCACGCCCACGAAATAGGTGAATTGCGAAATATACAGTCCCCACGAAACGTCACGGCTGAGGCCGGTGACGGAGAGACCGTTCTGCAACTGATCCAGATACACAAGGCCGCAACCCGCGATAAGAACCAGCAGGAAGATCAGCCACATGTAGAAGGTCTTAGGACCGTCGAGCAATTTTTCAAGCATGGCCTGTTCTCCCTAAATAAGGTAGTAGACGCCGGGCTGGGTGCCCAGGCTGGGCTTGCGGCGAATACTGTAGTTGGCGGCCAAAGCCTGGCGCACCGTTGAATTGGGGTCTTCCAGGTCGCCGAAAAGTATCTTGCCATTGGCTGCTTCAACGCAGGCGGGCAGCTTGCCCACGGCAAGGCGCTCGGCGCAGAATGTGCACTTTTCCACCACGCCGATCATGCGCGTGGGGTATTCGGGGTTGGGCACAGGGTTGGACAGGAACTTGCGCGGGTCTTTGAAGTTGAACGAGCGCGCGCCGTAGGGACAGCCAGCCATGCAGAACCGGCAGCCGATGCAGCGGTGGTAGTCCATAGCCACAATGCCGTCTTCCATCTTGTAGGTGGCCTGTGTGGGGCACACGCGCACGCAGGGCGGATTGGTGCACTGGTTGCACAGCAGCGGGTACATAGACTCGCGGGAGTGCTTGTTCAGATGCGCGTTCATGTCGTCAGGGAAAACATGAGCGTAGCTGTCCAGCCAGAACCACTTGATGTCCTGGTTGCCAGGAATCTGCGGCACGTTGTGGAAGCTGTGGCACGCGCTGATAAGGGGCTTGTAGTCTTCAGGTCCCGTGAACTGGCGTGTGTCGATAACCATTGCCCAACGCTTGGCATGCAGGGCATTGGCCGCGCGCTCATATTTGCCAGGGGCAACCTGCGCCTGGGCAACGCCAGACAGGGCAGCCATGCCGCTGGTAAGTGCGAAGGCCGAAAAGCCCGCCACTTTCAGAAAGCTTCTTCTGCTCTTGTTCATTACTTGCTCCCCTGGGGAATGATGTGGCAAGTCCAGCAATAGGGATCAACGCCGTTAGCCTTATGGCACTTCTGACAGAATCCCTCATAGTCATTATGGCACTTCATGCAGGTATTCTGAAGGCTGATGTTCCACTTTTTGCCGCTGGTGGACACATAGACGCGATTTTCCTTGCGCAGGGCCTCATCACGCCATTCATTGAGCAGGCGCATGTGCTGGTCGCGCATGAACTGCACGTCCTCGATGCATTCCTTTTCGCCCTTGGGCAGCTCAATGCCGGTGCTCTTGTAATCCTTCCCCATCATGCTCAGCCAGAAAGGGGAGGTGAACAGGGCCACAAATATTATGATCCCAACGATAACTGCTTTGGCGTTATACATTTATTGGCCCTCCCCCTGTGCTTCGGGCGCGTCCTCGTCGTCCACCACATTGGGCAGGTCTTCCTGACGCATGTCCATGGTGCGCTTGCATTCGCCCTTCATAATCAGGGCGTTGGCCACCAGTTCGTGCAGACCGCTCACATTGACGCCCGGTGCCCAATAGTTGGCAAGCGGGGGCAGAGTGGCGCGGTCAATGGCGCAAACGCAGGCCATGTGGTTGACACCGTATTTTTCCTGCACAAAGCGCAGGGCATTGCCGCGCGGCATACCGGCGCGCATGCGCAGTTCCATGATTTCTTCCGTGTTAAGGCCCGAACCCGCGCCGCAGCAGAAAGTCTGCTCGCGAATGGTGTTCTCGGGCATTTCGTGGAAGTTGTTGCAAACGGCATTCAGAACGTAGCGGGGTTCGTCCAGCAGGCCCATGCCACGAGCCGGGTTGCAGCTGTCGTGGAAGGTGGTGATGATATGGTCGTTACGGCTGGGGTCCAGATTCAGTTTGTTGTGATGAATGAGGTCAGCTGTAAATTCCGCAATGTGCACCATCTTGGTGGAAGCGGCGTTTTTGAACACCGTACCCGTAATGGGTGACACGGGAACTTCCATATTGGCCGGGGTGGGGCCGTTGTAAGTGTCCATATACTGGTTGATCACGCGCCACATGTGTCCGCATTCGCCGCCGAGGATCCATTTGGAGCCCAGGCGTTCGGCTTCGGCGTACATCTTTGCGTTGAGCTTCTTGGCCATGTTGAAGGAGGTGAAGGAACCGAAGTTGCCGCCTTCAGAAGCATAGGTCGAGAAGGTGTAGTCCAGATCAAGCTCGTGGAAGAGCATGAGGTAGCCCATGAAGGTGTAGATGCCGGGGTCGGCAAATACGTCGCCAGAGGGCGTGATGAACAGAATTTCGTGGCCCTTTTCGTTGAAGGGCGTCTTGGGACGGATGCCAGTGATGGTTTCGCAGTCATCGGCCAGCATTTCCACAATTTCCACGAAGGAGTGGGGCTTGATGCCAAGATGGTTGCCCGTGAAGCTGCAGTTTTTCACAGGATCCATGATCCAGTGAGTGCCGAGGCCCACTTCATGCAGCAGTTCGCGCACGATAGCGGTGATTTCGGCGGTGTCGATGCCGTAGGGGCAGAAGAGCGAGCAGCGGCGGCATTCGGTGCACTGGTAGGCGTAGTAGAACAGTTCTTTGACTACAGCCACGTCCCAACCACGGGCGCCGACCTTTTTACCAAGAATCTTGCCCAGCATGGTGTAGTCGCGGCGGTAGAGCGAGCGGAGCAGCTCGGCGCGCAGCACGGGCATGTTCTTGGGATCGTTGGTGCCGAGGAAGAAGTGGCACTTGTCGGCACAGGCGCCGCAACGCACACAGATATCCATGAACAGCTTGAGCGAGCGGTGCTTTTCAAGTCTGTCGGCAAAGGCGTCGCACATGATTTCTTCCCAGTTTTCGGGCAGGTTCCAGTCCTCGGCGGACGGATCCCACTCGTGGGGATTGGGCATGTGCATCAGTTCCATAGTTTCTTTTTTGGCCGGATAGCAGAAGCTGCCCGGCGTAAATTCCGGCTTGACGTCAAGCCAGTCTTCGACCGGAAAATCCGGACGGCTGGCGACAAGCATTTGCGGCGTAGGTAATTTTGCCATGATGAAGACTCCTTACTCGGCGGCCTTTTCGGGTTGCTTATCCAGCGGCAGCCCGGCTTCAGCCATGGCGTCGCGATAGGTATCCTCGTACTCGGCATAGGTGAAGTACTGCTTGGGCGGATTCCAGGGGTTGATATGGCGAACCCGGCGGGAATTGTTGGCCAGGTTGCGCGTGGGGCTGAAGAACACGCCCGGCATATGCATGAGCTTGGAGAAGGGGAAGTAAATCAGCAGTACGCACACCAGAGTAAGGTGGGTGAAGAAGAGCGCGTTGATGCCGGCAGTGGTCACGGGCGCAAAGTGTGTAAGGCCCATAACGAAAATCTTGACCTGGGCTATTTCGGTCTTATCGAAATAGCGAAGGCACAAGCCGGTGCTGATGATGCCAATGATGAGCCACAGCGGAAAGTAGTCGTTGAACAGCGAGATGTAACGCAGGCGCTTGTCATAGATGCGGCGGCCAAGAAGAAAAAGCACGCCCACCAGCACCAGACCACCGGTCATGAAAAAGCGGGGCGAGCCCACCTGCATGATGCCGTCGATGGTCTCCAGAAACTTGATACAGGACGGGATGGGCTCCATAAAAAAGCGGAAGTGGCGGATGAAGACCAGCAGGAAACAGTAGTGGAACAGCAGGGCGAAAACCCACAGCCACTTGGAAGAAAAATAAATGGTGCGCGGGCCCTTGCTGATGGGGTCGTTTTCACGCACGTCGGCTACAGTGTTACGGAACAGCGAACGGAAGAAAAACACTTCCAGAAACATGCGCCGCACCACGTCCCAGGTGTTGCTGGGGCAGTCGAGCCGGTTGGGCTTGATGAAGTCAAGCGACACTTCCTGCCCGCCCGTGGTGGGGATGCAGAAAGGCACGGGCGATTTGGCCCAGTACACCATGCGCCAGATAACACCGGCGATGAAGACGACGACTGCTACATATGGCAGCACAACGCCGAACAGAGGCGCAAGCCCTATGGCCGCTCCCGCCCAGGCGATGGCTCCTAAGAGCAGCACCAGCAGTAATGAATTGAACATTCCCTACCTCACTTCCACTAAAGTTGCCTCAAAAGCCCACCACGGGATATTGAGAAATGCCTTGACCGCACGCCTGAAAAGCCCGGCAAGGGCAAGATGCCGGGCATATGCGTGTGGATTTCAGCGTTCGTCCGACGAATGCGGAGATCCGCCTTCCAGCTTTTGCGCCCAGCGCGCCAGTTGGGCGTGCTGGTTGCGAATTTCTGTGATGCGCAGGTTAGCCACAAGCTCGCGGGCTTCGGTATACATGTCGAAGGCCAGCAGGGTCAGGCTGTCCAGGCGCGATTCGGCTTCCATATAAGACGCAACATCGCCCAGAGTCATAAACTCGGGCAGCAGATGTTCGCGCAGAATGGGCTTCATAAGAAAAAACACGCCCAGTCCCTGGCTAGGAGCAAACTTCTGCACCGCGCGCAGTCTGATGAAACGCTCCAGAGCCATTTTGGTCTGCTCGGGGGTCACGTGTTCACCAGCCATTGCGTCGTACAGAGCGTCGGCCGCTTCCTTGGTCATGTGGGCGACAGGGTTGCTGAAAGGGTCTTCACGGGTACGTAAAAAACCTGTCGTTTCAAACGGGTAGGTGTTAAACACCTCGTCAGCCCAAAGGCGAACGATCTCGCTTTTGCGCTTTCTGAACAAATCCTGTGCTTTCATGCCGCCCTCATGCCTTACGGGTAAGGCTGTTTCATATAAAGTGGAAGCGCAAAGGGCGTCAAGCCCATTTAGCGCTTTCCTGCACTACTTACGTTATTTTTTGCACAATATCAGCGTGCCACTGCACCCTTGTATCGGAATGGTTCCCCGTCCCGATTTCAGGGCGCAGTTCTCTTGCCGGCTCAAGCTGGCTACATTTGCTGTAGACCGGGCCATCAGCGTTTCGGTGCTGAAAAGGCGGTGCAGCAGCTCGCCTTGGATCTCCAGCAGCAGCGCTTATGTGCAGGCTTGCCGTGCTGTCAACCGTGCTTCGCCTTTAGCTTTAGCCTGTTACATTTCGCCTGACCCATTTTGTCAGGCAACAGCCCGGCAGATGCTGCAAGCCCAGCCATTTGCGGCAGCAGTAAGTGCGCTTGCCAATCTTTGAGAACTGCCTTTTTTGAAGGCAGTGTGCTCAAAATATCGTGTCTATTCCGGGCAGGGAGTCGGCCCGCCGCACTGACCCGCGATCTGCGGCTCCAGTGGCAGGGCATCGCTTGCGCCGCCCTGTTGCCCCTGTTGCGGGTAGGTTGCGCCCGCGCCGTTTGGAATGCCTGCGGCTGGAGCACTGGAACCCGCTGTGGCAGATCCAACTGCGGCAGACCCCGCCCCTGTGGCGTTCCGCTGGCTTGCGGCTTGGGCCTGCTTGACCAGCATTGAGGGCAAGCCGTGGTATTCAAAGAAGGGCACGGTCTGAGCGCCAGCCATGAAGACGTGAGATTTGTTGCGCAGCATGCGGAAGCGCAGCCAGATCATATCCGGGCTCCACGCTGCAAAGCCGCTGGGAGCGTTTACTTCCTGAGAGCGGGCCAGGGCTTCTGCCATGCTGTCCCCCTGATCAAGGCGGCGCATCATGTGCGCTACGCGGTACACGTCCGCGTCATTTTCAGCGAGGGGGTAGAAGGCGACATCCACATGGCCCGAAAGAATGCCAACGCCTTCACGGCAACTGGAGCAGGAGGGCGAAAAGAACATATGTACCGAGGCTTCTTGACCATTATCGGTAATGGCCCAGACATTGGCCTGTGATTTGGCCACTGCGCCAAGGTTGACGATGAAGAGCACTCCCCATACCAGCACCAGGGCAGAACGTCCCGGTTTGCTGGCGCGGCTGCGCGCGGCTGCCGCGTGGCGAAAGCTCATATAGATAAGGGCAAAGAAAACAGCCACGATAAGGCAGCTGACACAGGGGGCGGTAAGAGCCATTACCATAAGCAGCAGCACATCGCCCGTGAGCGCCAGGGCTGCCAGTATTCGGCCCCAATGGGTGGCCCCCAGCAAAGCCAGAAAGCACAGGGCAGCGAAAACGCCAGCTCCGAGCCACCACAGTGAAATGCCCGCAATGGAGGTGTCTTGGTATAAAGAACAGCCAGCCGTTACGCACAGGTTGACCTCGTTGCCAAGGGCGCTCCATGCGCAGAATGCTGCGGCCAGCAGAGCAAGGCACAGGGCGCCGGTAACGACTTCGTGGGATCGGTTCATGGACCACCTGTAGATGGGTTTGAGCAGGTATCATCGGGGCGTGCACAGGGCGCGCGCCAACGGTGAGCCGCCAGCCGGTACACTCGGGGCCGCACGCTTGCGGCAGCCGCACGACGACTTCTATGCCCGAAATGTATCATT
>NZ_JASGDK010000149.1:0-11752 GCF_047607245.1 Desulfovibrio sp. | reverse complement strand
GTCCTGTCAGCGTGCCAACGCCCCTGGGAAATATCCGCGCCTTCGACCCCACGGCTCAGGCCGTTTGCGGTGATACAAATTCACTGGAATTCGCTCGGGCTACAACAACGGAAGCCCAACCTGCCACTCAACAATTTTCAGGCACTGCCCCAAAAGACACGTCTCTTCTTTCCCGGCCAGAGGCAGGCGAACCGCGCTCAGAAGCAAATGAAGCTAACGCGGTGCTGAGCCTCACCACCATCAGCACTGCACTGCACTGGAAGTCTGGAACCAACGCAGGAACCATAGCCCCCCGCATGGAAACAGATCAGCTCACGGGTATGAGCACAGTGGTTGTGCCCCTGCACCTTGCGTTTGGCCCGCGCGGGCAGCTTACAGTTGACGATGGACTTGAGAAATACACGCTGCAAATGAACGCAGTGCAAATTCAGCCTCACATCAACTTGCCCGACATGCGCAGCACGCTGGCAGGTTCACTGGCAAAAATGCCGCTATAACAACGGCAGCAGCGCAATCCAGTTTACGCCCCTTGAGCGAAGCTTCTTCTTAGTTCTGCCGAGGTCGCCGGTTGCATAGCCTGTAAATTTGCGCCCTGAACTTCAACGATAGCCATGCTGAGGCATCCAGACCAAATCCGAGGCTTAAATATCAAACCATATGTCGTTGGGCGCGTCATGATCATATTGCCCAAGGTGCTCACGCAAACGCGAAGAACCACAACCGGATATTTCAATCCAATTGAGACGGCTCGGATCTTTTTCCCAATCCAGTTCATAAATGAAGTGCATGCGCACAGCCAGTATGTTTGGCAATTCGCTACGGAAAAAACCCATCTTTCTGCCCAAAAAAACATAGGGTTGCTCCATAGAGGCAGAAGTGGCAGGGACCATGTAAAAAAGAATATCAGGCTCGCCGGACAAACTCTTGAGATCCGGCTCTTCTGGCATCCACGCACAAGCTCCACTGGCAGAAATATTTACTATGGGCGTTTCAACATCAGCCTCATGGCTATGACGGTGCAACAGGCTCGTAAGGTCGCAACGAAATTCAGGCGCTTGCACTATGCGTAATGCCCCAGATGCACGGCAATACTGGCTCGCCCAGTCGATTCTTTTATCCCGGCGCATTCTTCGCACAAAACACTTGTTGGCCAAACGTAAATTTACATGGCTGATTTCACCCCGAAGGTTTTTTTTCACACCAAGCACCCGGCCAGATCCTCTATATCCCAACCTTTCCAGCCCATTGCTCTGATTTTTCCGCGCCAGACAGAAAAAAAACTCGCACGCATACTGATGGATTTTGCATCCACGTGACAGGACCTCAGCCTCCTGCACTACAAGTGTTGCTTCTCTGCCCAAGACATTGCGCAAACGACCATAAAGAATCACATCCCTTGGCCTTCCTTTCCAGGGAATGCAACAAGCCACCTTAACAAAAGTTCTGTGCCTCTGAGCAGCAGCAAAAGCCTCGCGATCATCCGAGTTCCAGATGCAGCAGATATTATTGCTTGTTTGCTTCATGACACCCTGAATTCTCTAGTTAATTTACTATATCCGCATCAACATACGAGTACAAAATGTTACATATAAATATATGGGAAAAATATTTACTCTGTATTATACATCAGTATAATTAATTCCCGTGCACGCCAATCAACGGCGCATCAATAATCTTGCAACCTGCACTTGATGTATATTTATTTAAAATCCACTGCCCGAGTATGCGGCTCAATGCTCAGTGCTGGTCAAAGCCTGAATGGTTTTCGTATGAAACCGACTGCAAATGGATGCATTGTGCGCTGAAGTCAGGCATGCGCCATGCAATTAAGACCATTTATTGAATAGTTGATGTTGCAACAAAAACGTTTTCAATAAAATATTATGGATAGGAATAATGGTATGATTTCATATTGGCTACAGGATAGCACCTGCATCGTGTTTATCTTATGTTCTCAATAAGATTATCTCTTTGAGCCACAGTAAATACTAACTCACTAAGTGCATGCTTTGTCAACGTAATCAGGCATCAGAATAATCTGTCAGTTCACACATCACATAGATCAATGCAGAATTCCGATCCTCCATCTTCAAAATGCAAATCCTATCCCCCAAAATTCATTCCTGATTACAATTAACAATCCTTCAGTAAAACTTTTCATTCGCCTACCAGATACTCAAGACATACAAAAATACGCAAAAAAATGAACAATCACTCCTGGTGGTCTTATTTTTCCAGGCACACCTATGGTTATATACCCAATCAGCAAACAAAACTCATTACTATCTACGGTTTAAACATCATGTTCAGCACGCCAATACGATAAAATTTAATACTCTGATGTTTCTCACAATAAAAAAATGCGCTGCTAAACTTATTTAACAACAGCACACCTTAGATTTACATCCAAAAAACTTCAATTGCACAAATCAATTCATATATAATTCAATTTAGATGTATAAGAATAAAACTATTTGACTTAAAGAAGGAAATACATTTATTGTTTCTCACAGAAAGGCTTTATGCTTCTCTTCTATTATCGCGTTACCTATTTTACATGACAAATAGCCACTACACAGGCTGTAATCACATAACGGTAGCGCGCAGATGCAGATATCTAAAAGTGGTTATATGTTTTTACATTTACCATTTATGCGAAAACGCAGTCGGTATCAGCTCTGCCCCTCTTTTTCGGGGAGGGACTACACTCGCTTACTTTAACTCCTTTTTTGGAGACTCCAGTTGTCGCTATGGCAGGGCCGCGCACTGGGGTTGCACGACCCTGCCGATTATCATTCCTGTGAATGTATCCATATAAAATACAAAAGAATCAGGCCCTATGGGGGAGGTGCTGCAAGCACGTCTGGCCAAACCCCTTTTGTAGAAGAAAGCACTCATGCCACGGATAGTTGGGCATAAGATCAGGAGCAACAAATGATGGACAACAACTTTTTTGACTACTCCCTCGCAATGGAACGCATAAAATCGGTTACAGGGTGCAAGACACAGCAGGATTTGGCAAAATTTCTGGGCGTGTCGCAGTCATGCATTTCGGACGCCAAAAAGCGCATGGCTATCCCTGCCGAATGGCTACTAAAGCTTTTGAGAAAACAGGGTATCAACCCGGACTGGATTCGTAGCGGCATAGGGGCTCAATATCTGCACCCCAGCGAATCCAACAGCGAGATTCTGCCAAACAGCCAGCACAGGCCATCATCAAGCTGCATGATGCAAGAATTCTTCTTTTCCCTTGTCAGAAGAGCAATGGATGGCAGGGCAATGGACAGTAAAAAACTTACATAGCAAAAATATGAATACCGTTCTGCGCAGCCGGGCATTTTGACTGCGAAGAACAGCATTCAGTTGTAGAATCAATAATCAGCCACTGGCAGGGGGCAACCTGCCAGTGGCCTTTTTATGCCCCCTGAACCCCCAGGCCGCCCACAGCGGCTCTCACACCACCATCGGCAGAAACGGAACTGACGGGAAAAACCCGTCCCACCCTGAGTACTTTTTCAAACTCGCCAGCGGGCATGGGCTTGGCATAGTAAAAGCCCTGCGCGTTATAGCAGCCGTGCCGCATAAGGATTTTTGCCTGCTCCTCAGTTTCTACGCCTTCACAGATAGCGCTCATGCCCAGCTGCTTTGTCAGTTCGATCATGCTTCCCAGCACGATCTGCGCCCTTCTTCCCGCTATATTTCTTTTCACAAAACTTCGGTCAAATTTTATGACATCAGCGGCAAAGAGTTGCAGCAGGCCAAGTGATGAATAGCCCGAGCCAAAGTCATCGATGGTCGTTCTGAAGCCGAGTTCTTTCAGCTGCTTGATCTGTATATTGGCGGCTTCAGGATTACGCAGCATGGTGCTTTCGGTTATTTCCACCTCCAGCAGCCCATGCGGAATAGAATACCGGGAGGCTATTTCCACAAGCTTGCGGCTGAACTCGGGACGCTCAAAATGCTGGCTTGAAAAATTGCACGATACCGTAGAGGCACCGATTCCAGACTTTACCCAGCCTTGCAGGGCGCTGCACACCTGCTCGAAAATATAAAAGTCCACACGTAGCACGTCGCCACTGCGCTCAAACAGCGGAATGAAAGATCCTGGCAAAAGCAGGCCGTGCGTGGGGTGGTACCAGCGCACCAGCGCTTCACTGCCGATGATGCCATTGGTGAGCATATCCACCTTGGGCTGAAACCAGACCTGCAATTCCCCTTTCTCAAGCGCAAAACCGATGCCGTCTTTCAAATCCTGATGCAGCAATGAGACCTTGCGCATGCTTTCATCGTAAAAAACCACCTGACTCTTGCCATGCTGCTTGGCTTCTTGCAGTGCATAACCCGCCAAATCCAGCGCCAGCTGGATATCATGAGCAGCGCTATGGCCGTCTTTGAAAATATAAACGCCGCAATGCAGGTCTATTCTGCTGGGCAAATTGTTTTCAAGCCGCCACTGCTCCACGCTGTCGACGATATGGCGCACACGCTGCCCCAGGGTATCCAGTCCCTCATAGCGCACAAATGCGGCAAACTGGTCAGCAAAGCAACGGGCGCAGATTTCTGAATCTGAAAGTGAAGTCTGCAGGGCAGCTCCACATATTTGAAGCAGCTTGTCACCAACGGCAAACCCGAATTTATCATTGATAATTTTAAACTTGTTTATATCAAATTGAATAATTGCATGCGAATGCCCACCGTGCAGCTCCAGACGCGCGGCACATTCATCCTTGAATTTTTCCAGGGTATTCAAGCCGGTGAGCGCATCACTGTTGAGCACGCTCTGCATTTTTGCCCTGATTTTTTTCTTGTTCAGGCAATAACTGATTACCAGCAGAACACTGGCGGCAAGGCCAGCCACCGCAACCTCACCACCGGTAAAGACACCCTCTGACAAAGAGCCAGCCCCCGCGTGCTCCCCTTGGAGCAAATATCTGCCGTGCAAATCGTCCCGTGCATCAAGAGACAGCATTGCGGCGACGCTTTCGGGCCAGCCCGCACCGTGCAGCATTTCCCAATCGAGATTCGGTATCGCGCTTATGGGCCCAAGCCAGTGTACAGGCCCCAGCCACTGGCGCCGCCGGTCATATGCTGAAATATGAGGCCGCAAAAACCCGTCTTCCTTGAAGACGCGAAATGCAGATTGCTGCTGACTGGCAGAGCCGTGCTGATTTTCAGCCAAGCCCCACTCCATCCCGGCATGCTCCTGCGTTTCAGCCCTAACAGTGCTTTCTTCTGGCGCAACCTGTAGCCCGTGCCAAGGTGAAGACATGTCAGCCGCCTCCGGCAAGGCCGAATTTTCACGGGCAGCTGCGCTTTCACCAAGCCCCGTCAGGCTGGCTAACATATTCACGTCTGACACGAGTCTGCCGGCAAAAGCTGCGGCATGACTTGCGGAGGAACAAAAGCTTTCTACGCCACCACCCACGGCAGCAACCGAAATTGAGGTGCAGGCCAGAAAAAGCAGCGCAGCCAGGATTGGTAAAATTTGTCTCATCTGTTGTCTCGCACTATCGAGGACCAACGCATTGTATACATAAAAAGACTGCCGCCTTTGCCGGAACAGAAGGCATTCATCTTGTTTTATAAAATGGTTTGCTTCGCTGTGTATAAAGTGTGACGGCGTATGGGCTGATAAATTTAACTGCGGCGTGGACTATTCTGACTTTCTGCAAGAGCAAGAAGCAGCGCCCATATAGTGAGAGCAACTACTATTAGAAGAGGAAGAAAGTAAACCAATTCTACCCAGCGATAAAAAAACTGCCAAATATCGTTGTTTTTAACCATTGATTATATCAGAAACACTTTTCTATTTTTGCAGTTAAACACTTTACACATAAAAAAAATCTAGATATTTTTCACTCGTCAAACACAAAAATATTCCCTGCCGCTTCACCTGAAAAGATTTAGCCTGATAGCTCTTTGCTTCTGGTTTGTGGCGAACCTTGCCATATAACGGCTCAAGATACCTGCTCATTGCCCGCCATGACATGTTATAAGAGTTGTTTTTACGTAACCTCCACGAGGTGATGACCTATGGCGCATCCAAACGACACTGAAAATTTCTATGCCCGTGAAGGCAGTTCACAAGCAGAAGATGTTATAAATTATGTGCAGGCCATATTAAGCCGCAGCACTGCTGAATGCAGTGCTATTCCAGAAAATATCCGCGACATTCCGGGTATTGAAAAATTATCTTCTTTGCTTTTCGGCATACGCCATATGACAAATGCCCTCAGCAAGGGAGATCTGGATTGCAGTTGTTCTGAAAAAGGATACGTCATCGGCTCGCTTAAATCCCTTCAGGCAGATTTGCGCCACATGACATGGCAGGCGCGCTGTATCGCCAGGGGCGACTATCAACACCGCGTGAATTTTCTTGGCGATTTTTCTACGGCTTTCAACACTATGGCCGAAGAACTGGATAAAAGCGTCACCAAGCTCACTTCCCTGTCCACAGAGTACAAGGAAATGTCCAACAGGGATGCGCTGACGGGCCTGCTGAACCGCCGCGCCTTTACCAATCAGGCATTGGACGCCCTGCAAGAGCACGCCGAAAGATGTTCTCAGGCCGTCATCATTATGGTGGATCTCGATTACTTTAAAAAAATCAATGACACGTGGGGGCACGCGTGCGGCGACGAAGTGCTGCGCCAGACAGCTCGGCTGCTGTTGTCCCGCTTACGTGAAGAAGACATTTGCTGCAGATATGGCGGGGAGGAGTTTATTTTGCTGCTGCCCCATACGGACATTCAACGGGGAGTTTGCGTTGCGGAACAACTGCGCCAGAACTTCATTGAATCCTGTATAGTCTATGACGGACACAGTGTGCCCGTGACAGCCAGCTTTGGCGTGAACGGCGTCAGCCTGGACAACCCGCAAAAATGCCTGAATTCTGTTTTTGATAAAGCAGTAAAGAGGGCAGACAAGTACCTGTACGCAGCTAAAAGAGGTGGCAGAAACAAGGTGGTCAGCAACGAAAGGGCTTTCAGCAGCCCTACCGCCGTGCGGCGGCCAACGCAAAGTGAGCCCAGCTCTGACGTGGCGCCCCGGCCAGGCGGGCAGGAAATAGGCGTTTAAACCAGAGTTCGTATCAAAAAGCAGGCCCTGGGCAGTGCCGCCACGAGAGGAAGTTGCTTGTTTTATTAGGAAGAATGAGCTTTTTATGCAGCGAGTGCACTCTGACGGGGCTCGCCCGGAATAAAAGGAAAAGCTCGACGCAAATAACTGAAAAGCGCTCGAGGCAACACTGCCTAAACAGCAGCAAGCGCCTTTTCCAGACAGGTTGCTGCGTAATCCAGATCCTCGCGGGTATGGGCGGCCATAACCGTCAGCCGTAGCCGGGCCATCCCCTTGGGCACTGTGGGATAACGTATGCAAGGCGCAAAAACTCCCAAAGCCAGCAAAGCCTCCGCCGCCCGGGCGGCCTTTTCCTCATCACCCACCATAATGGGGATAATGGGGCTCTGCCCTTGGATGTTCATACCAATCCGGCCCAGCTTTTCCACAAAATAGGCAACATTGCCCTGCAACCGTGCCACCAGTTCCGGGTGAGCGGCTATATACTCCAGCCCCGCCGAAGCCGTGGCCGCAGTGGAAGGTGAAGGGGCTGTGGTGAAGATGAAGGAACGGGCCGTATTACGAATCAGATCGCACAGGCTTGAACTGCCGCAAACAAACCCTCCTTCACTGGGAACCGCCTTGCTCAATGTGCCTGTAACCACAGGCACGTCATCGTGGCTCAGACCGAAATGCTGCAGAGAACCGCGTCCCGTGGCCCCAAGCACGCCAGTGGCATGCGCGTCGTCAACCACAAGCGTCAGGCCATATGTCCGGGCTATGGATGCCAGATCGGGCAGACGCGCAATATCGCCGTCCATACTGAACACACTGTCTGTGACGATAAAACCCTGGCGAGGCCGAAGGTGGCGAATCCGCTGCAACAGGTCATCCATATCGTTATGGGCGTAAACAGCGGTAAGCCCCCGCGCCAGACGGCAACCGTCAATGATGCTGGCGTGATTGAGCGCATCGCTGAAAATCACGGTATCCTTGTGGCACAAGGAGCTTATTACGCCCACATTGGCCGTGTAGCCGCTGGTAAAGGCCAGAGCCGCCTCACTGCCCTTGAACTCTGCCACAGCGGCCTCAAGGCGCATATGCGGGGCCATATTGCCCGTCACAAGCCGTGAACCGCCTGACCCCACGCCAAATTCTTCCACAGCGCGGATGGCTTTGCGGCAAATATGCTCGTTGGTGTTGAGCCCCAGATAGCTGTTGGACGAAAAAAGCAGCACACGCTGGCCGTCAATAACCACTTCCCTGCCTTGCGGCGTCGAAAGGGTGCGCAGCTTCCGGTACAAATGTGCGGCTTTGATGGCGTCAATACGGGAGGCAAAACTGTCCATGCCTACTCCATACAGACCATGACGGGCTGATGCTCAAGATAGTCCATGCACTGTTCCAGGCTGTCCGGGTCTCCTCTGAAAAGAAAAATCCGCCCTCCCAACTGCATGCCGCTGGCCTTTATATGGTGAATGCGCACATACCCCCGGTCGCGGGAAGCGAAATAGCCCGTCGTGTAATCAGGGTCATCGGAAATACATAATTCGCCGATGATCTGCGGGCAAGACGCCACTTTGCTGGCAAGGCAAAGCGCTTCTTTGAAGTGATTTTTGCCTTCGCCGCTATTGCCCGTATAGTCCATACATGTGGCCCGTACCCCGCGCTGCTGGTCTGGTTCCAGCCGCTGCAGGCTGTCTGCATGCAGCAGCACTGCACCTCGCATGGGCTCGCGCAAGCCGTACAGCAAAGACAGCACAGGGCCGGATTCCAGCCCCAAAGCGCAAAGTTCCGCATCCAGCACCCGGCGGGCTTCATCCATATCCTGTACTTTGGGATCATGCACGGGCAGGGCTTGTATGGTCAAAAGAGGCCGGGTTATGTGCCGAACTGTAACTGTCACGCTTTCAGCCGGGCCATTGGGATGTTCCAGACCGCGGCTGGTCAGGGCGTCCATAACTTGAGCCATTTCACGCCGCTCCACAATGCGCTCTGCCCCCGAGATATGACGCGAACCGCTTTCTGCCCGCATCTTGATACTGTATAGCATGCCCTTTGCGTCCTCATTAACCGAAGCATTTTATGCTGCAATGCCTGCATATGCGGTACATGCCCTCAGCACCGCGCTGGCAGAAAGATGCCAGCCAAACAGGCATCAAATTGTGCCAAAATCACTAACGAACGGCCGGGCCAGACCGCCACGCAACCTAGAGGCCCGTATTCGGAATCTCTGTGGAGCTGACTCTTTCCCAAAGCCGCTTTCCGGTCAAGGGCGTAGCCGATGGGCCCAAAATTTCGGCGCTACCCTTGGCAAGCCCGCCTAAAACTCGGCAGTATCCAGGCAACGGCCATGAGCAAGGCTATGCTGCATACATACTTTGGCTGACGCCAGATCCCACAAATGGCAGCAAGGCCGCATCTATTGTTGCCCAAGACAGGCGCGGAAGGGCTCTCATTGATTTTAGACAGGAATGGCAATTGAAGACTCAATATGGCCGGACATGTGCCCCCCGAATATTTCTGCAATGGTCACCCACCATGCTCACGCCATTGACATGCTTTAAAAGATTAGTATGTGCTTTGTACAAGGTCAAACAAGGTTCCAGAGCAGATTTTGGGACTGCGAGTTGCACTACTCAATAGTTTGAATTGGTGCATGGAGGCAGCGTAATTTTGCAATCTGCGGGGTCCATTTGCAGCGGTTTGAGGACTGCCTGTTGACCAATTTAAGTTTCGAACGAGTTTGCCTTTGCACAATCAAGCGACTATGATTGTAGGCGTCAATCAAAAGTCCCTGTTGAGACATAAAAATAACAACCTTAACTGCAAGGATTTATAATATGGGCGCACTGAGCATACAACATTTGCTTGTTGTACTGGTGGTTGTGATAGTGCTGTTTGGCGCAAAAAAACTGCCTGAAATCGGCAGCGGGCTTGGCAAGGCCATAAAGAATTTCAAGCAGGCCACCAGCGAACAGGAAGAAACGGATATAACCACCCGAGACAACGAAAAAAACGACAACAAGCCGAAATAATCGCAACTGCTCTTCGCATCTGGCTACTGAACAGAAATTTCTGGGCCTACGGCCCAGTATTGAAGCCTGCCTTTTGCCCCGCCGCTGACATTGCCACACAAACCCCACCTTTCAGTTTGCTGCGCTGGCAACAGACTCATATTATTATGACGTTTGCTTGTTGAGCGGGCTAATGACCGAAACAAAAAACTACTGGCTATTGGTCTGCTCCCTGCCGACGAGACAGGGACATACCAATAGCCAGTAGTGCTGATTATACAAAAGCAACGTCTGAACAGACGATTATATGTTATCTAGCTAGCCCTCTTTCAATACCCCGCCGCGCCAGTTTCGGAACCGCCGCCAGCTCAGGCATTTGCCCCCTTCATCCCTTCCTGTGGGTAGCGTTCACCGTGAACAGCTTCCGCCGCAAACGCGGCATCAAGCAATGCAATGGCCTCTTGCGGCAAGGGAAGCTGCGCTGCCCGACAGTTTTCTTCAAGCCGCCCAATACTGCGCGTGCCGGGAATGACCACAAGGCGCTCATAACGGCTAAGAAGCCACGCAAGAGCAACTTGCGCGGAAGTGCAGCCCTGTTTTTCAGCCACAGCCTGCAAGGATGGCAGAAGCTTTGCGTTGTTACGAAGATTTTCCCCCTGAAAGCGCGGGTTGGCCCGCCGGAAGTCTCCGGCCTCAAGGTTTTCAGGTGACGAGTATTTTCCTGTCAAAAATCCCCGGCCCAGTGGACTGTAAGCAACAAAGCCAATGCCCAAACGGCGGCATGCGGGCAGAACCGAGGCTTCCATTTCGCGTGTCCACAAGGAATATTCGCTTTGCAGCGCAGCCACAGGATGCACGGCATGAGCCTTTTCCAGCGTAGCGGCTGAAACTTCGCACAAGCCTATATGCGCTATTTTGCCCTGCTGTTTAAGTTCGGCAAGTACGCCCATTGTGTCTGCTATATCTACATCGGTATTGACCCTGTGGGCGTAATACAGATCTATGCGCTCAACGCCAAGCCGTTTTAGCGAAGCATCGCAGGCGCTACGGATATAGTCCGGCGAATTGTTGATGCTGCGTTTGTATGAATCGGCAGGGTCTCGGTCGATGCCGAACTTCGTGGCAATGCGAATGCGGCCGCTTGCATATTCTTGTGGATGGCGGGCAATGAATTTGGCCATAAGACGTTCATTGTGACCACGGCCATACATGTCGGCAGTATCAAGCATGGAGACGCCCAACTCCAGAGTATGATCAAGAACCTTAAGGCAAGCTTCGTCATCAGGCGAAGCTCCGTAAAATTCCGACATGCCCATCGCGCCAAAAGAAATGGCGGATGCAGATAATCCATCTCCAAGTTCCCGTACTGGCATTGCTGCATTGTGCTGTGTCATTATTTCTTTCTCCTCACCGTTATTTGTTCTTCTGAGCCGCAGCAAGCGCGGCCAGTTTTCTGTTAGGCTCTGGCAATGCATGCCTTGTCAGCAACAAGTGTTGAGCCAAACTTTACGCCAGAGTTTAAGGCGGATTTTGAGGCGGATTTGCCACATATTTGTGGCAGGTCGCGCGCGGTGCATGCCAAGTATTCACGTGGATACGTATTCGCCGGGCTATCCGTCCCCTTTCGCTTCATGAACTTAGGCAGCTATGACCAATTTGCATCATACTTCTTTTGTGAT
>NZ_JASGDK010000148.1:0-7542 GCF_047607245.1 Desulfovibrio sp. | reverse complement strand
CTATCGCGTTAAAAGGCAAAATTTGCCGTAGTATCTGATGAGGAGAACCCAATACCAAAAGGTGCCGCTCTATAGAAAGAAACAACGGCACCTCTTTTAAATTTACCTGTCTGATTAAGATTGTCAAGCATAAGTTCAAAGTTTAACAATGCGTTGTTATGGCTGATTTTGCACGACTCATTGACGGGCATAATCAAATTTTTGTGAATAAACTATATATGTTAAAGAAAACTAAGTGGCGGACATTTCTCTCATTAACACCTCAAAATGTACTACAGTGTCAGAAAAATTACACCTCACGCGCAAAAAAGAACAGGTTCAGAAAAGTGGTTTAAATACTACCAACCTTGGCTATTTTAGTTAAACAATTTTGTCTTTGGAGCTTTTTCTGCAAGGTAACGGCCAATACTAATTCTAATTATTCATAAAGATAGAATTAATTTCCTTTTAAATTCGCAAATAATTTTATTGCTACTGACGTATTGTATCAAAATAATAACCAGCTAGCCCTTTATAAATTTTTTATTTAGCAATACTTTTAGCCCTGTTTTAAGCATACACTTTTTCGTATCTTAAAACACTCTTTATGAAATTCTATAGCATACTTGCGATAATCCTTAAACAAACCTCAGTAATCGCTTTTCATTCTCCACCTGGTAACACGATTTTTAAAAAGTTGACACCACTCTTTCTTGTCCGTAGGCTTAGTTTCATCCCCCAACTCTACCCAGGATGAAAGCATGAGTAAATCACGTGTAACTTTTCAGTCATCTGGCCGCTGCGTCTGTTGCTATTTTCTTACAGTATTTCTTGCATTGTATGCTTTTTCACCTGCTCTGGCGGCTAACAGTTGGGGTAAAGACACACTGGTCTACGCCTGGAGCAGTAATGTGGGGCCGCTAAACCCGCACGCCTACGGAGCAAACAAAATGTTTGCACAGGCTTTGGTTTATGAGCCTCTTGTGCAGTATGGCGAAGGCGGTAAAATTACTCCCTGGCTGGCTGAAAGTTGGCAGATTTCTTCTGATGGCAAAGTGTATACCTTTAAGCTGCGTGACGATGTGCTTTTTTCTGACGGCACACCCTTTACAGCTGATGCTGTTGTTAAAAATTTCGATGCCGTGCGTAAAAACATCAAGCGTCACGACTGGCTTGCCACGGCAGATATGATTGATTCGTACCGGGCTCTGGACGCCCGCACCTTCGAGCTGACACTCAAGCAGCCCTATGCAGCAGCGCTTCAGGAGCTCACTCTTGTGCGTCCCCTGCGCTTTCTGTCTCCTGCGGCCATGCCGCAGGACGGCAATACTGGCGAAGGCATCAAGGCCCCCATTGGCACCGGCCCCTGGATTCTGGCAGAAAGCCGCAAGGGTGAGTTTGACCGCTTTGTGCGCAACGATAATTACTGGGGCGAAAAGCCCCGCATGCGCCAGCTTGTGATTAAGGTTATTCCGGATGCAGAAACACGGGCCGTGGCCCTTGAAACCGGCGAAGTGGACCTGATAGCCACAGCCATTGCCGATCATGGCTCGGCAGGGGTGAACCCGGATGCCTACGCGGCACTTTCAAAAGATCCGGCATACTCCTCCAGTCAGTCCGCCCCGCGCAATACCCGTTTGCTGGCAATGAATACCGCTCTCTTTCCCACCAATGAGCTGGCGGTACGGCAAGCCATTGTGCGCGGCATAGACCGCCCTTCCATTCTTAAAGGCGTGCTGCTTGACCAAGAGGCCCCGGCTGAGGAACTGCTGGCCAAGGATATTCCTTTCTGTGACGTGGCACTGAAACCCTACCCGCATTCGCTTGATGAGGCCGCCGCCATCTTAGACAAAGCTGGCTGGAAACTTAACCCCGGCGATAAATACCGCACCAGGGACGGAAAAACATTACGCCTGGAGCTCAAGTTCATTGCCAACGAAAATATCATGCGCTCCATAGCCGAGGTAGTGCAGAGCAATTTGGCACGCATTGGCATGGATGTGCAGCTGATGGGCGAAGAGCCCAACGCCTTTGGCGCTTCACAGACAGATGGCGGATTTAACATGATTTTCTGCGAATCCAACGGCGCGCCGTACGATCCCTTTTCGTATGTGGCAGCCATGCGCGTGGCCGGGCACGCGGATTTTCAGGCACAGCGCGGCCTGCCGCAAAAAAAAGAGCTGGACGCAGCCATAACCAGAGCCCTTGCCACAACAGATGCAAAAGAGCTGCAGACCCTCTTCACCACCATTCTGACTATGCTGCATGACGAAGCGGTTTACGTTCCCGTAAGCCGTACTATCGACAAGGCTCTGTTTAAAAAGAAGAATATACAGGACTTTTCCTTCAGTCCCGTTTCATACGAATTGCCTCTGGGCCGTGTTGCACGGCCATAAGGCCAGATTGCTCCTTAGTGAGCTGCCCCCAAGGTTTGTCCATACCACGCGGAACACACTCCCTCCGCACGGTATGGACAAGCCTGTGACGAGGCGACAGCAGCTGCACCCTGCCAATAATTTGAAGTGAAATCCGCAATGCTACGATTTTTATGCCGCCGCCTGCTCTTGCTGTTTCCCCTGTTGCTGGGCGTATCTGTTTTTGTTTTTGCCGTATTGCGCCACGGCAAGACAGACCCTGCCATGGCATACCTACGGCTTTCAGGCCTGCCCCCAACCGAAAGCATGCTTGCCGCCACACGCGAGAACCTGGGACTCAACAATCCCCTCTGGAGGCAATACCTGGACTGGCTGACCTCCGCCCTTCAGGGAGACATGGGCCAGTCCTATGTGACGGGCAATTCCGCGCTGCACGAAATACTTTACTACCTTCCTGCGACAATCGAGCTGACCATGTGGGCTATGGCGGCTACCATCTTCATCAGTGTGCCCTTGGGCATTGCGGCGGCTTTGTACAAAGACCGCTGGCCCGATCACCTCACGCGGATTTTTGCTTTCAGCGCAGTATCAATGCCTTCATTCTGGCTGGGTTTTCTGCTCGTGCTGCTGTTTTCACGCCATCTGGACATTCTGCCTGCAATGGGCCGCGGCGGCCCCGAATTTCTTGTTCTGCCCGTGCTTACGCTTTCTTTCATGTCTATGGGGATCAATATCCGTCTTGTTCGGGCAAGCATGCTGGAGCACATGCACAGCCGCAGCGTGACCTATGCCCGGTCACGCGGGTTGAAAAGATGGCGCATCATAGGCCAGCACGTGCTGCGCAACGCCTTCATACCTGTACTGACATCTATGAGCATGCACTTTGGCGAACTGCTGGGCGGTGCGGTGATTGTTGAAAATATTTTCAACTGGCCCGGTGTTGGCCGCTATGTGGTTTCGGCCATCTATAATCATGACTACCCTGTCATCCAGACCTTCACGCTGGTGACCACGTTTATCTTTGTGGTAGTTAACCTGATCACTGATCTGCTATACGCACGCATTGATCCACGCATTCGCCTGGGAGAGGCCCGATGAGCAAGAAACTGGTTGTCGGACTCTGTATCTTGCTGCCCATGCTGGCCTGCGCCCTTTTGGGATCGTGGCTGGCACCGCATGACCCCGAGGCAATTGATCTGACCAAAAAATTTCTGCCCTCCGGGGCTACCTATCTTCTTGGAACAGACCATCTGGGCCGCGACATTCTTTCACGTCTTATGGTCGGCGCACGGTATTCGCTGTCCACAGTGCTGTATATTATTGCAGGCCTTGTGGCTGTCAGCCTGTGCCTGGGGTGCATGTCAGGCTACCTTGGCGGCAAGATAGATTCCGGCATCATGCGCGTTTGTGACGCCATGATGACCTTTCCCACCATTGTGATGGCGCTTTTTCTTATCGGTATTTTGGGTGCTGGATTAACCAACCTTATTATCGCCATAGCCGCGACACATGCAGCGTGGTATACACGGCTGGTGCGCAGTCATGTGCTCAGCCTCAAAAGCCGTGGGCATATTCTGGCTGCGCGGGCTATGGGGCTCAGCCGCACGCGCATTGTCCTGCGACATTTTTTACCGGCGATCCTTGTGCAGATTCTTGTGTTGGCCACACTGGATGTGGGGCACATGCTGCTGCATGTTGCGGGACTCTCCTTTCTTGGGTTGGGAATCCAGCCGCCTACACCCGAATGGGGACTCATGATTTCCGAGGCGCGCAACTACATACGGTCGCAGCCAATGCTGATGTTTTATCCCGGCCTCATGATTTTTATGGCCACTGCCGCCTGCAACCTTATGGGCGACGCCCTGCGCGACCGCCTGGACCCGGCTTTACGTGCCGCAGGAGCCTGATCGTGAACGCCATCCTTGATTCCCCTTCAACCTCGCCCATAGTGGAGGTACGCAATCTGAGCCTCAGGGCAGCAGGGAAAGAAACACCGCGACTTGTGGATAGTGTTTCCTTCAATATAAACGCCGGAGAAACCCTTGCCCTTATGGGCGCCAGCGGATCAGGAAAATCCCTCACGGCTATGGCCGTCATGAATCTGCTTCCACCCGGCATTGTGCAGGAAAAAGGCGACATTGTACTGCACCGGGGCGCACCTGCGCTGATTATGCAGAATCCCGGCGACTGCTTTGATCATCTGTTCACAGTGCGGCACACCTTTCGCGAGACCTTTCGGGATACAGGCTGCGTGCCGCGCAGACGTGAAGAGGCCGCCATGCGCCTGCGGTTGCGCGAAGTGGGCTTTGCCTGCCCGGAAGCTGTTCTGCCGCTCCATCCCTTTGAACTGAGCGGCGGCATGCTGCACCGGGTGATGATCGCTCTGGCCCTGGCCCGCAAAAGCCAGTGCATCATCGCCGACGAACCTATTTCCAGTCTCGATCTGCCCGGTAAGGTGCGCATTCTCCGCTTGCTGAAAAATTTACAGGCCAGACATGGTTTTGCCTTGCTTTATATTGATCATGATCTGACCACCGCCGCCTGCATGGCCGACAGGATTGCTGTCATGCAGGATGGCAGGATTGTGGAACAGGGTCAGGCAAACGCCCTGTTGCACTGCCCGGCACATAATTGCACCAAAGAGCTCCTGCTCGCCTTCAAGACTTCCTGCATCCCCACATTGCAAGCTGTTTCTGAAAAAGAGTGTGAACCGGAACCACAAAATATCCCGGCTCCAGACTCGGTAGAAAAAAATGCTCAAAGCGAACGCGCGGTACTGCTTGAATGCCAAGAATTGCAAAAGAGTTACGGCACATGCCGCTGGCGAGGCATAAGAGGGCACGAGGTTCTTCGCGGCATCAACCTGCGCCTGCATCAGGGGGAGAGTCTGGCAGTTATGGGCCGTAACGGCGCGGGAAAAAGCACGCTCTTTCGCATACTGCTTGGTTTGGAAAAACCAGACAGTGGCAATGTTTCAGTGCTGGGCGAAGATATTAACTTGCTGGAGACTCGCAACAAAGGCTGGAGAAAACACGTACAGACAGTTTTTCAGGATTCACGCGGCGCTGTAAATCCGCGCCTCACCATCGGCGACATCATTATGGAGCCCTTACTGATCCACGAAGAGAACGCTGCCGCCCGAAAACGGCGTATCGAGGAACTTCTGTCCCTCGTGAAACTGCCCCGGTCCTTCAGGAATAAATATCCAGGTCAATTGAGCGGCGGCCAGTTGCAAAGGGTCTGCATAGCGCGGGCACTGGCGCCCAAACCGGATGTGCTGCTTCTTGATGAAGCCCTTACAGATCTGGACGCTGTCGTACGCGCCCAACTACAGGATCTGCTGGAAAATCTGAAAATAGAGCTCGGCTTGTCGCTGCTCTATGTGTCACATGATATGGCATCAGTCTTTCGTCTTTGCGATCGCGTAGTTGTGCTTGATCAAGGTCGAATTGTGGATGAATTTCTTCCTGGGCAGCACATGGACGCACAACGGCACCAAAGCTTCTGCAGCCTGCTTGATGCCGCAACTGAACTGGCAGAGGGCTATCGGCTCAAAGCCTGAAGCCTTTTGCCTATATTATTGATACTCCCCTCCCCGCAAATGCACTTTGCGAATGTGCATAGTCAAAGCTCAAAGTCCCCTCACCACTGCGTTTAATTGCATCAATAAATAGCCGCGTCGTGTCTCGCAGCTGCCATTGCCCGCAGGGCTTGCCTGGCGCTGTGCTTACGCGGCCCCGACGAGCCACGGTTCGCGCAGTTACCAGAGTATTTTCAAGATGAAAGTGCTTCAGGGGCCACTCTTCACCTCCGTTAGCTCCAGCTCAAGACGGCTTTGTCCCCTCCCGTTTCTTCTTGCTCCAGAGAGCAACCTGCTTTTTCAGCCGGGCAAACGCTGCATTGAAAAACTGCCGATACCCCCGCAAAGGTAAAACTCTGCCGGGTTGGACCTTTATTTTTCACTTTTGAGCGTCAAAATTTTCGCACCGCAGGGCGGAAAAAAATTCCCACGACTATTTTTTCAATTCAACATACTGATATAAATATATAATTTTTTTTGGCACATGGATTGCAGATTGTGGGCAGCTAGTAACCACCCAGGAGGTGTCCCATGTCTTTGGTTATTAACCACAACATGATGGCTGCAAACACAGCCAGAAATTTGAACTCACACTATGCTCAGTTGAGCAAGTCGGTACAGCGTCTTTCAACGGGTTTGCGAGTCAACAGCGCTGCGGACGACGCCGCAGGTCTGGCCATTCGCGAACTGCAAAGAGCTGACATAGCAACCCTGCAACAGGGTGCGCGCAACGCCAACGACGCCATTTCAATGATTCAGACCGCTGACGGCGCTCTGGGCGTTATTGACGAAAAGCTCACCCGCATGAAGGAACTGGCCGAACAGGCCGCCACGGGTACCTACGACTCCACCCAACGTCTGATGATCGAATCCGAATATCAGGCAATGGCTTCGGAAATCACCCGTATCGCCAACGCCACGGACTTCAACGGCATCCATCTGCTCAACGGCTCTCTGTCGTCAGACACACATGACGGTAGCGGCCTGACGGCCACCGGCAAGATGAAGGTTCACTTTGGCACAGGCAACGACTCTGCCGAAGACTATTACTACATCAAGATCGGCACCAGTACGGCCTCGGCATTGGGCGTGGGCAACCAGGCCATTGATGACAGCGGCAACTTGCGTGACGGCGGTACCGTCTCTACGCAGCAGGCCGCGCAGCGGTCTCTGGACGCCATCACCAACGCTATTATTTCTAAAGACAAGATCCGCGCTCACTTGGGCGCCATGCAGAACCGCCTTGAAAATACGATTACCAACCTGAATACTCAGGCGGAAAACCTGCAGGCTGCCGAATCGCGCATTTCAGACGTGGACGTCGCCACGGAAATGACGCAGTTTGTGCGCAACCAGATCTTGAGTCAGGCTGCGGTGGCCATGCTGTCGCAGGCGAACTCGCTGCCGCAGATGGCAATGAAGCTCATCGGCGGTTAGGCTTTCTTATCATAGGTTGTGGTGACCAAAGATGGGAGGTCCGGGGGCCGGGCCCCCGGACCAAGCCAAAGAAGTAACTGGTGATCTTGGCATCCATCCATACCACAGGCTTTTATCCGTACAGCCGCCCGCAGAGGGTCTAGTCCGTGTGTCCCAGCGCTTCCAGCGCGG
>NZ_JASGDK010000147.1:0-3903 GCF_047607245.1 Desulfovibrio sp. | reverse complement strand
TATGCGCCGGGGCCGGGTCTGCGCTTCGGGGTTTTTTCTTCCGGCTGCGCTTCGGTGATGGTGTTGCCGTAAGCATCCGTATAGCCCATGCCACCTTCAGAGGTGCGGCTTACGTTTTTGCCCGGCAAACCTTCCATCGGCTTGGGTCCGCCCGGAGGTTCCAGACCGGAATCACGTGCATTGGAGGCCGATTTGGCCCATGCCATACCTGTCATATGGCCGGAATCCGCCACAGGCCACAGGCCCGGAGCGCACACCAGAAGCGCCGCCACCACGCAAGCCAGCACCGGGGCACGCCAGCGGAGCCCAGCCAGCCCGTGCGTTGGCGCGGTTTGCTGCTCAAAAGCATGAACAGTGTGGTGGGGAGGGCACAGGGGCATTGTACGGTCCTAGCGGGCGAACTGGCCCAGAAAACGGGTGTCGTTCTCAAAGAACATGCGCAGGTCGCCGATGCCGTACTTGAGCATGGTCACGCGTTCCACGCCCATGCCGAAGGCAAAGCCGCTGACTTCGGGGTCGTACCCTACGGCTTCGAAAACCGCCGGGTCCACCATGCCGCAACCAAGAATTTCCACCCAGCCTGTGGTTTTGCACACCCGGCAGGGGGCGTCGCCAATATGACCTTTGCCGCCACACATGCAGCAGCTTATGTCCACCTCGGCAGAAGGCTCGGTAAAGGGAAAGAAGCTGGGGCGAAAGCGCACCTGGGTGTCGCCGCCGAAAATGGCGCGCACGAACGCCGTGAGGGTGCCGCGCAAATGCGCCATGCTGATGCCTTCACCCACCATGAGGCCTTCAATCTGATGGAACATGGGCGTATGGGTGAGGTCGCTGTCGCGCCGATACACCTTGCCGGGGGCCACCACAGCCAGCGGGGGCTTGCGGTTAAGCATGGTGCGGGCCTGCACGGGCGAGGTGTGGGTGCGCATGAGCACCTTGTCGGTAATGTAGAGCGTGTCCTGCATGTCGCGGGCCGGATGTTCCGGCGGCATGTTCAGGGCCTCGAAGTTGTAATAGTCGATTTCAACTTCCGGGCCGGACACAATTTCGAAGCCAAGGCCGTTGAAGATTTCGCAAATCTCTTCCATCACCAGGGTGGTGGGGTGCAGGGTGCCGCTCCAGGGGGCGCGACCGGGCACAGAGGGGTCGAAGCGCTTGAGGGCTTCGGCTTCACGCCCGGCCTCAAGAGCTTCTTTGCGGGCTTCAAACAGCGCGTTGCAGCGCTCTTTGACGCTGTTGGCAGTCTGGCCGACGGCGGGGCGCTGTTCAGGTTCCAGCTTGGGAAGCTGGCTCATGATTTGGGCAATCCTGCCCTTGCGGCCCAGAAAGTCTACCCGCAGGGCCTCCAGCTCATCCAATGAAGAAGCCTGATCCAGACCTTTTTCAAGCTCAGGGACCAGGCCTTCCAGTGCAGAAATCAGATCCATACGGATTCCCAATACCGCCTGCGCGGCGCTGACGTTGAATATTTGTGCAAATTGAAAAACAAAGGGCGTGGGCAGCGCATCGCACCGTCCACGCCCCTTATATCATGCATGACCCTGCTCCCGCAAGCCAACCAGCATACGGATTATCCGTGCTGGCCAGCGCGGCCTGGAGGCCTGCTCCGGCGCGGGGAGCGCCAGCTCTGTGCCTAGTTGGCCAGAGCGGCCTTGGCCAGATCCACGATCTTGGCGAAGTCGTCCTTCTTGTAGACGGCCAGGTCGGCGAGAACCTTGCGGTTCAGGTCGATGCCAGCAGTCTTGAGACCGTGCATGAAACGGCTGTAAGACAGACCGCTCAGGCGGGCGCCAGCGTTGATACGCAGGATCCACAGGGTGCGGAAGTCGCGCTTGCGCAGTTTACGGCCCACATAGGCGTACTGAAGCGAACGTTCCACAGCCTCACGGGCGGTACGGTACAAACGGCTACGGCCGCCACGGAAACCCTTGGCAGCTGTCAAATATTTTTTGTGACGGCGATGACCGGCAAGACCTCTCTTGACACGCATGGTGTAACCTCCTTCTCCCAACCAGGCGGAGGAATGCCCGTTGGGGGGTGTAAAGTATCATGTGCCCTCAGTGAGGGGAGCGGATTGAACGTCAGTTGCGGCTCCGCACGCGCCGCGACGCTTTCGCGTCATAGGATTTTATCAAAGGTCCGCAGGCTTGCGTCCCGTGCCCATCAGCTTGATATACAAGGCAGGGCAGCTTCGTCTGGCGAGGTCATGTCTGGCAACGCAAGTAAACGCCGTAAGGCGTGAACATCTGCGTGCAGTGGTGACCGGCCGCCCAACTAAAGCGCAGGGGCTTTAGCCGTTGGGCAGCATGCGGCGCACAGCTTTTTCGTTGGTCTGATCCACGGTGGTGGACTGACCAAGACGCATCTTGCGGCTGGCGGCCTTCTTGGTGAGAATGTGGCGCAGGTTCTGGCGACGACGCTTGAACTTGCCGCTGCCAGTCTGCGAAAAACGCTTGGCGGCGGAACGCCTGGTTTTAATCTTGGGCATGGCGTACTCCTTAACGAAAGCATATACCCGGCATGTCACAGGACGCACCAGGGGAAGGGCATAATGCCCCAAAGCGCCTCAGGGCGCAAGAGGTAATGTCAGGTGTCAGAGCAGCAAAAGCTACTTTTTGGGCACCAGCATCATCTGCAGGGTACGGCCTTCGGCACGGGGCTCCTGATCAACCTTGGCGATATCGGCAAGGTCTTGCACCACGCGTTCCAGAATGGCCATGCCGCGATCTTTATGCACAATTTCGCGGCCCCTGAAGAATACCGTAATCTTACAGCGGTCACCGTCTTCAAGAAAGCGACGGATGTGGCGGACCTTGGTTTCGTAATCGTGGTCGTCCGTTTTGGGGCGAACCTTGATTTCCTTGATCTGCACCACGGTCTGGTGCTTTTTGGCTTCCTGCTTTTTCTTCTGCTGCTCGTACTTGAATTTGCCGTAGTCCATAACGCGGCAAACAGGCGGCTCCGAGTTGGAAGAAACTTCTACGAGGTCAAGTCCGGCTTCTTTAGCCAGGGCGATGGCCTCATTGCGTTGCAGAATACCAAGCTGCTCACCATCGGCAGCGATCACACGCACTTCACGGGCGCGGATTGTTTCGTTGCGACGCACGCTGTCTTGCGGCATATCGCGGCGGAATCTCATGTTAGGCGAAGCTATAGCGCATCCCTCCTTTTTTGAAAGGCTCTTCGGCGTCTGCGCGAACAAGCGCGGCGATTTCGGCCACAGACTTAAGCCCTAAGTTATCACCGTTGCGCAGGCGCACATTAGCGCCGCCCGCCTGCACTTCTTTTTCTCCCACAACAAGAATGTACGGCACCTTTGCCAGCTGAGCCTCGCGCACCTTGAATCCCAGTTTCTCATTGCGCGTGTCGGCCTGGGCACGGATGCCCAAAGCCTTGAGTTCGTCACACATTTTGGCGGCGGCTTCGTCTCCGGCATCGGTCACCGTAAGCAGGCGAGCCTGCTCGGGCGCGAGCCATGTGGGCAGAGCCCCGGCAAAGTTCTCCACCAGAATGCCGATAAAGCGCTCCAGCGAACCCATGATGGCCCGGTGTACCATAACCGGACGGTGGCGTTCGCCGTCTTGACCCACATAGGTGAGGTCGAAGCGTTCGGGCAGGGTGAAGTCAACCTGAATGGTAGAACATTGCCATTCGCGGCCAATGCAGTCCAGCAGGCGTACGTCGATCTTGGGACCGTAAAAGGCACCGTCGCCTTCATTAATAGTATAGGGCAGGCCGGCTTTTTCCACAGCTTGCACAAGGGCGCTGGTGGCCATTTCCCACGCTTCGTCCGTGCCGATGCTGCTCTCGGGCCGGGTGGACACAGCCACCTTGTACTCAAAGCCAAAGAGATTCATCAGGTCGCGGATGAGGTGGATGACCTCAAGAATTTCGCCTTCAAGC
>NZ_JASGDK010000146.1:0-3627 GCF_047607245.1 Desulfovibrio sp. | reverse complement strand
TTTCGCTCATGATACGTCTCCCTGTTTGGGTGTTAGTGCACCGGGGTCTAATGCATAAGGCAGTTGTCACAGGCAGAAATCTGTTTGATCAGGCAAATGTTTCTGCACTACTTTTCAACGTCTCCTCCTTTTATTGGGCGTGTTATTATCTGGCGTTGACTCTTTCAGCACAGGCAACGTTACGCACAGCAAAGGACAAAGAAACTCCGCTGGCTGCGTCGCAAGACGGCCAGGAAGCCTGATGCAGGCAAAGGAAGTAATAAAGATCTTTAGCGCATGTTCCGCCAGTGAGGAGGAAATGCGCATCAAGCGGCAGCACCCAAGGCGATAAAGCCAGTGGCTGAAGAGGGCAGGACAAGAATGCAGAGGGAGCCAGGAATTATCGGTATAACTGGCCGCCCGCAGAACCAGCGGGCGCGATCCGACTTGTGGTCAGTGATGGGTATTGTAACTCAGAAGGGCCGCACACCAGGGCGGAGCCAATGAATAAAACAACGCCATGACAAGTCTTCTCGCTCATGAGGTTCAACTTCTGTCATTAGCGTGCGCCAACTTCAGAGTGCGTCCGACCGTGATCCTTTTGCCTGAGAGTTTCGATTGCTCTTGCCCCTTCGGCGTGCTGTCTAGCAGCAAGCTCTCTCACGGTCGTCATTCGCGGTGAGTAAATGCCTTTTAAAACATTTTACCTTTACAAGAAATTTAAACAGGCAATTGGGTCATGTCAAATGGTTTTTTTGATTGCTAATGGTTATAGATAAACTTTTAAAGTGCTGCAAAATGCTGCGCCAATGCAATGCCGCAACTGGTAGTATCATGCCAAATAGTATGGCGCAGGCAGCAAAATAAAGAAAAAGCCGGGCAGCGTGAGCCACCCGGCCAGATTTGGCGGAAATTGCAGTTTCTTACTCTGTGTACAATGTCAGATAAAGATCGCCCTGCCAAGGGCCAACACGTTTGCCCAGGCCGCGAAGCCGTACAGGCTTGCCCACGGTAAAATCTGGCGGCAGGGTTATTTCAACCGTCTTGAGTTCAGCCTGCAGGCCTTGGCGAATCTGAAGGCGCACCCGGCAACCCGGCAGCAGGTTGGTGGCGGGCAGGGTGAGGCTCTGTTCCTCATCAATCTGGCGGCGCAGCCAATCCTTGACGATGCCAGTGACGTTGCGCGTCATGTCGGAAGACCATTTGGAGGTACCCCAGGCCAGATTGTCCTTGTGCAGGGTGGTGTTTTTCTTTTCCCTCGGTGGCGGCTTGGGTTTTGCGCGGCTTTGCGGGGCAGATTCCGCAGTTTGCGGGCGGGGCTCCTGTTGCTGCGGCTTTTCTGTCTGCTGTTTGTTCAGTTCGCTATAAATATCTTCAAAAACGCGGCGGGCAAAGGGATCGTTGAGCAGATCGCGCAGTACGTCCTGTTCGGCATAGGCCGCGCCCGCTGCATCAGCACGGGCTCCTGCGCTGGCCTCGGCCTGCGCGCTGGCAGTGGCTTCGCTTTGAGCTGCCCGTTTTTTTTCAGAGTTCTCGCCCGCTGCAGCGTCAGCCTTTTTTCCTGCCTCTTCACCCTGCGTTTCTTTTGCCGCGCCGCCGCTGGTGGCTTGCTGAGACTGGCTTTCGGCCTGCTGGTCAGACCGGGCGTTTTCAGCGTCCTTTGCGTCCTTGTTTTCTTTTTTGGCCTTGTTCGCACCCTGTCGGGTATCAGCTCTTTTTTTAATCTCATCCTCATGCTTGAGGATGCCTGTAAGGGCGACATAGGCTTCGTTGAGCAGCTGAAACTCGCGGCTGGCTTCGGCGTTGCCGGGGTTCAGGTCCGGGTGCAGCTCAAAGGCACGCTTGCGGTAAGCCCTTTTGACTGCAGCAAGGTCTGCGTCTTTTTCCAGCTTGAGAACACTATAACATTCCCTGAGCGAGATCTGGCGGGTACGACGTCGCATGATTTATTTGAGGATCAGGGCGTTGGCTTCGCAGCTGCTGTCTTTGGCCAGCAGACCCTTTTGGCGCAGGTAGCTGCGTCCAGCCTGGGCAAAATCTGCATGGCGGGCTTCAGGGCTTATGCCGGGGCAGAATTCTTTGGCCATGGCCAGGCTTGCGGAATCTTCAATATTGCCGCGAAAAAATGGCCATGCCCGGCATATGGCAGGCTTGCCTTCGTGTACGCCGCAGCCTTGTCCCTGCTTGAAAAAAACACAGTATCCGTCATCACCGCTGCGGATTTTCAGTTTGTCTCCCACATGGTAGCAGTAGCGTTCAACAACCGTTTCCGGAGCATGGCCCAGATGAGCCGCCAGACGTGTGAGGTCGGTGGGGCTGACCACAATTCCGCCGCTGCCTTCGCAGCAATGACCGCACATGCGGCAGTTGAAAACCTTGTCTGATGCAGCAGGCATGAGCTTATCCTTGAGTCTTGGCAGCGTTGGGCAGCAGGTGGGCGTGGTCAACCATAATGCAGGCGTCTTCAATCACGGTGATGCCTGAGGGAAACAACAGAACGCGGGCTTCGGGCGACCGGATGCCCAGTTGCATCCAGAAAATCGAGGGCTGCCACGGCAAAGCCAGAACTTCGCGGGCGTGGTCCGGGCAGTATTGAGGCGCGCGAAAAAGATTCACAATGTCAACAGGGCAGGGCAGGGACGCCAGATCAGGGTAGGCCGTAAGCCCCCATACGGTTTTGCGCACAGGGTGTACCGGGTACACTTCGTAGCCCACGTCCATCAGATAGCGGCCCACACGGTCCACGGGCTGGCCGGGTTTGTCCTTGGCACCCACTATGGCGATGCGTCGTGCTTGCTCAAGCTGGCTGCGCAACTCTTTGTGATCCTGCATTATGGTCCTCAAAAAATAATGATGGCAGACCGTCCGGAGCTGCCACCCCAAAAGGGGTCCACTATGGTAGACGTCTACGGAAAAATGCGCAAGCTTTCCTGATAAAGAGAGGTGGCTTTTTAGGTTGCTGGCTGAAGATGCTCTCTCTCGCCTTCCTTGCCCTTTGTGGAAGCCCGCACAGGACCGGAAAAAAACGGCGTTACGGCAATCAGTTTGTCAGTTTTGCCAAAAAGATAGACAATGTCGCCATTCTCAAAAACCGCATCCGGCCCCGGCGATGCCTGGGTGATACCCTCGCGCAGTATGGCGATAACAGTCACAGCATGCTTTTTGCGCAATTCGCTCTGGGCAAGGCTTTGCCCACACAGGGGCGAGGCTGCCCCCAGGCGCACGGCCTGCACCCCCATATCCGGCAGGCGGTTTATTGTGCTGTCCAGAGTGTCTGTTGGAGAACTCATGCGGCGGATCATACGGTAGTTTTCCTGCCTGATGCGGGCTGCAAACGTATCAATATCCTGCCGGGGCACAAGGTACTGGCTGAGAACTCTGGTAAAAATTTCGATGGAAGTTTCAAATTCCTCGGCAATAACTTCGTCCGCTCCCAATTGGCGCAGGGCCGCCACTTCGGACACAAAGCGCGTGCGCGCGATAATGTGGAGGTTGGGGTTGAAGCGGCGGGCTTCAATGGTAATGGCCCGCACAGCCGAAGGGTCGGAAATGACGATCACCAGCACGCGTGCCTTGGTAACGCCAAGGTGCTCCAGCACCACAGGCTGTGAAGCGTCGCCGTGGGCAATGGGTTCTTTATGGCGGTAG
>NZ_JASGDK010000145.1:0-16903 GCF_047607245.1 Desulfovibrio sp. | reverse complement strand
TAAAGCCAAGCAGAGGACCGGCGGCCATGACCATAATGCCCATAGCGATAACCACCGCCAGCATCATGATGGAAACATGGTCCACCATACCCACTGCCGTGATGATGGAGTCCAGCGAAAACACGGCGTCCAGCACCACCACCTGAAAAATCACCTGCCAGAATCCGGCATGGTGTTCGGTCTCTCCGGCGTATCTTCCGCTGTGGCCCTCAAGCCGGTCGTGCAGCTCCATCGTGCCCTTGAGCAGCAGAAAGACGCCCCCGGCCATAAGAATGAGGTCACGCGCTGAAAAGCCGTGTCCTCCAAGCTCAAACAGAGGCGTTGTCAGCGTGGCCAGACGGGCCATAACGGTGAGCAGCACCATACGCATGAGCAAAGCCAGCCCAAGCCCCACCAAAAAGGCCTGACGCTTGCGGTCGCCCGGCAGCCTTCCCACAAGAATGGAAATGAAGACCAGGTTGTCCACCCCAAGCACAACTTCCAGCAGCACAAGGGTGCCCAGACCAGCCCAGGCAGAGAGATGCGTAATCCATGAAAAATCCAGCATACAATTATGCTCCGGGGCTGTGCCCCTTCTTGTGAAACAGGCTTCTGCAAAAAGTGCCGGCCTGGCCTGAAAAAAAGACAAAAGAGGGCCGAAGCCCCCTTTTGTCAGTAACCTGCTGCGCCCGAAGGCGTACTATAATTGGCCGGATGGGCAGACCCTTCCGGCTCGGACAAGTCGGATATCATTATACGGCAGCAAGCTGAATGCGCTCGAAGCCAGTGACGGTGATTTCGTCGCCAATGGTCTTGCCAGCTTCACGCACGATGTCGTTGATGGTCTTTTTGTCGTCGCGGATGTAAGGCTGTTCCATCAGGCACACTTCCTTCTGGAACTTCTTCACGGCGCCGTCGGCGATTTTGTCCACGATGTTGGCGGGCTTGCCTTCTTCCAGTGCCTTCTGGCGGTAAACTTCGCGTTCACGTTCCACAGCGGCGGGGTCAAGGCAAGCGGCGTCAAGAGCCATCGGGCTGGCGGCAGCCACCTGCATGGCAATATTCTTGGCCAGTTCCTGCACTTCGGGCTTGGCGGCGCTTTCGGCCTTGCCGCAGGTCAGGAACACCAGCACGCCGATCTTGCCATTGGCGTGGATGTACTGGCCGATCACGGAGCCTTCGGAAGGCTTGGTGTGGCGGGCAAACTTGCCAATCTGCATGTTTTCGCCCACAGAGGCGATAAGCTGGGTCACTTCTTCACCCATAAGGCCTTCAAGGGCCAAAGCGTCAGCGGGGGCATTGTCCAGCACGCTTTTGGCGATCTGGGCAGCCATAGCCTGGAACTGCTCGCCACGGGCCACAAAGTCGGTTTCGCACAGAAGCGAAGCCATAGCCACGGTCTTGCCGTCATCGCTCAGGGTCACGGTTACAAGACCTTCGCTGGTAGCGCGGCCAGACTTCTTGGCAGCCTTGGCCATGCCCTTCTGGCGCAGCCAGTCAACGGCCTTTTCCAGGTCGCCTTCCACTTCCACCAGAGCTTTTTTGCAATCCATCATGCCCGCGCCAGTCATTTCGCGCAGTTCTTTTACCATTTGAGCGGTGATAGCCATTGTATTCTCCAAAATGCGTCCGGCCTGCCGCCGGAGTTATCAAACGTACACTTAAATTTGCCCTGCTGCATCCAAACAGGGGCAGCGCAGCCATCTATCAGGTTGCGCTGCCCCCAAAAATGCGAAAGCAGTAAAGCCGTTTATTGGGCGGGAGCAGCTTCGGCCACAACCTCGGCAGCAGCAGCCTTTTGCATGGCTTCTTCGGCGTTGGCAACTTCGCCCTTGTGGTCTTTGCTCATGGCTTCGCCTTCCATGCAGGCTTCGGCGAAAGCGGCCACAAAAAGCTTGATGGCGCGAATGGCGTCATCATTGCCGGGAATGATGAAGTCGATGACATCGGGGTCGCAGTTAGTGTCGGTCACGGCCACAATCGGGATGCCGAGCTTGCGGCATTCCTTGACGGCGATGTCTTCACGATGCGGGTCGATGATGAAGGCAAGCTGGGGCAGGCGATCCATATTCTTGATACCGCCGAGGGTCTGTTCCAGCTTGTTCATTTCGCGTTCAAGAAGCAGAATTTCTTTCTTCTGGTAGCGGTTGATGCTGCCATCGGCGAACATAGCTTCCAGCTTCTTCAGGCGATCAACGCTCTTCTGGATGGTGACGAAGTTGGTGAGCGTGCCGCCCATCCAACGGTTGGTCACATAGTACTGTCCGGCGCGACCGGCTTCGGCGGCCACAGCTTCTTGAGCCTGGCGCTTGGTGCCGATAAAGAGAACCTTGCCGCCCTTGGCCACAGCGTCCACAACTTTGTCGTGGGCAATGCGGAAGAGCTTCACGGTCTGCTGCAGGTCGATGATATGAATGCCGTTACGCGCGCCGAAAATGTAAGGACGCATCTTGGGGTTCCAGCGGCGGGTCTGGTGACCGAAATGCACGCCGGTTTCCAGCATTTGCTTCATGCTGACATAAGCCATTGGGATTCCTCCAAAGGGTTGTTTTCTTCCACCCACGCCCTGACCCTGCAACCCGGTGTTGCGCCTGCGGCGCAAAAAGAACGCCGCCACACGCGGCATTCCACCGGGCACCCCGGGCCGCTGCCTGGGTGTGCTTGATAGAAAGCGAGTACATACATGATCGCGCTGCGCTTGGCAAGCGTTGACGCGCTCTTTTTGGCCGGGCGGCTGCCCCGGAATGCAGTTCATTATAATCCAGTGCAATAATACCTTATAATATGCAGAAAACCCTTTTACATGCCAGGCCGTGTCGCCATGAGATGAATTTCCTGTTATACCAAAGATAACGAGCCTTTTTGCAGAAAGCGCATCCTAATGACACCCGGCCGGAATAAAAGAAGATATTCGACGCGGAAACAATTGAAATGACGTTCGCAACGCACGGCCAACAATAAATTGTGGCTCTGTGCCCCCCGGTCAGCGAAAAAATGCTGCACGGCCAACGTTAACGCGGGCTGGCGAAGCCTGACCCGCCGCCCCTTTTCAAACACCGCCACAGCCCTTATAGTTCTGGCTCAACTGCCGTTAATAACAACAAGCCCTAAAAATAGTTGCAGGAAATATTATGAACAATACTGGCTTTACTCTTGTTACAGAACAACATTTGCATGAAGTGGATGGCACGGCACGGCTGTGGCGGCACGACGCCACTGGCGCGCAACTGCTTTCCATCAATAATACTGACGAAAACAAGTGCTTTGGCGTGAGCTTTCGCACGCCGCCCACCGATTCCACAGGCGTGGCCCATATTCTGGAACATTCCGTGCTCTGCGGCTCTGACAAATATCCGGTCAAGGAACCCTTTGTGGAACTTCTCAAAGGGTCCCTGCAAACCTTCCTCAACGCCTTTACCTTTCCCGACAAGACCTGCTACCCGGTGGCAAGCTGCAACCTGCGCGATTTTTACAACCTCATCGACGTGTACATAGACGCCGTCTTTCACCCGCGCATCAGTGAAGACATCCTCAAGCAGGAAGGCTGGCATGTGGAAGCCCCCAGCGCCGACGCTCCCTGGTCGTACAAAGGCGTTGTCTATAATGAAATGAAGGGCGTCTATTCCTCGCCGGACTCCGTGCTCTCGGAACAGAGCCAGCAGGCCCTATTCCCCGACACCCTGTACAGTCTTGATTCCGGCGGCAATCCCGAACGCATCCCCGACCTCACCTATGAGGCCTTTTACAACTTCCACAGCAACTATTACCACCCCAGCAATGCCCGTTTCTTTTTTTGGGGCGACGACCCGGAAGCCGAACGTCTGCGCCTCGTCAACGAAGCGCTGCAAGGCTATACGGCGCGGCCAGTGGATTCCACCGTGCCGCTGCAAAAGCGTCTGGACACGCCGCGCCAGATCGAAGTGCCCTATGCCGCTTCCGAAGGCGAAAAACGCGCCCTTCTCACGGTCAGCTGGCTGCTGGGCGAACGCGGCGACGTGAACCAGGCCCTGCTTATGGAAATGCTGGAGCACATCCTTGAAGGTCTGCCCGGCTCTCCCCTGCGCAAGGCGCTCATCGCCTCCGGCCTTGGCGAAGACACCACGGGCTGCGGGCTCGAGACCGACCTGCGCCAGATGTACTACTCCACCGGGCTCAAGGGCGTGACCCCCAAGGATGTCCCCCAGGTAGAAATACTTATTTTTGAAACGCTGGCCCAGCTTGCCGAAGAAGGCATTCCCAAGGCCGCCGTGGAAGCTGCCGTCAACACGGTGGAATTCGCTTACCGCGAAAACAATTCCGGCCGCTTTCCGCGCGGTCTTTCGGCCATGATCCAGTCGCTGTCCACGTGGCTGTACGACGGCGACCCGCTGGCTCCGCTTGCCTGGGAAGCCCCGCTTGAGGCCCTCAAGGCGCGCATCGACGCAGGCGAGCCCGTATTTGAGCAAGCCATCAAGGACTGGTTCCTGAACAACCAGCACCGCGCCACGGTGGTGCTGCTGCCTGACACCGAACTGGGCAAGACCCGCGAAGAGGCGGAAAAAGCCCGTGTGGACGCGGTACAGGCAGCCGCAACGCCAGACGAACGCGCGACGATGGTGGCCGAAACCTTGCGTCTTGAAGAAGTGCAGAGCGCGCCTGACAGCCCTGAGGCTCTGGCCAGCATACCCGCCCTGGGGCTGGAAGACCTCCCCCGCCACAATGCTTCCATTCCCCGCAGCATAGTGGAACTGCCAGAAGTGGCCCTGAGCCACGAACTGCCCACGCAGGGCATTGCCTACACAACGCTGTTGCTGCCCCTGAGCAATGTGCCGGACCACCTTGTGCCTCTGCTGCCCCTGCTTTCCCGCTGCCTGACAGAAACAGGCACGGCGCGGCGCGACTTTACGGAACTTGGCGCACTTATGGCGGCCAAGACTGGCGGGGTGGGAGCCGATCCCGTGATGGGCACAGTGCGCGAAAGCCGTGAAACCCTGAGCTTCCTCAGCATTTCCGGCAAGGCTGTGTACGACAAGCTGCCTGACCTTTTTGGCATCATGCATGAAATCCTGCTGGAACCCATCAAGGATGCCCAGATTATTGAAGAGCGCCTGGGCCAGATGCTTCTGGAAGCCAAGGCCCGCCTGGAAAATGCGCTTCAGGCAGCGGGACACGCCGCGGTAAGCGCCCGGCTGCGGGCTCGTTTCACGGGCGCGGGGGCTCTTGCCGAACGCACCTCTGGCCTGAGCTATCTTGAAAGCGTGCGGTCCATGCTCCAACGCCTCGAAAAGGAACCGCAGGGCCTTTTGGCCGACCTTGAGGAACTGCGCTCCCGCATCGTGGCCCGCCCCGGCGCTATTTTTGACTGCACCGCCGAGGCATCTGGCCTTGCACTGGCTGAAACCCAGGCGCGCCAACTGCTGCAAGCCCTGCCCCCGGCACGCCCCGGAGCAGCCAGCGGCATAGGCGCGGCACCGATGAGCCTGCCAGCAGCCGAAGCCTTTATTGCCCCGGCTCAGATCAACTACGTGGGCAAGGCCGCCAACATCTACGATCAGGGCTACGTGTACCACGGCTCTGCCAGCGTCATCCTGCGCTACCTGCGTATGGGCTATCTGTGGGAGCGCGTACGCGTACGCGGCGGCGCTTACGGTGCGTTCTGCAACCTGGACCGCCTGGGCGGCACCCTTGTTTGCGCTTCCTACCGCGACCCCAACGTGGATGCCACGCTTGAAGCCTTTGACGGCATGGCCGACTTTTTGCGCAGCTTCAAGCTCGACAAGGCCCAGCTGACCCAGGCCATAGTAGGGGCCATTGGCGATCTGGACAGCTATCTGCTGCCCGACGCCAAGGGCGCGCAATCCCTGAACCGCTGGCTCGCCAACGATACAGACGCCGCCCGCAGCATCATGCGCGAAGAAATACTCACTACCACTGAAAAGCACTTTAACGATTTCGCCGAAGTGCTGGCAGAAGTCTCCAAAACCGGAAACATCTGCGTATTGGGCGGCCCCAAGGCCGAAGCTGCCGCCAAGGAACACGGCTGGCAGAGCAGCAAGCTGGTATAAATAATACAAGTGTGGGGCGGATTTTGTGTCGCCCCACACTTAATTAGAGCATTTTGCACTTGAAATAGCCAAATTACGTCGGGCAAAACTCGCCTGCGCCTGTTCCGCGGCAAGGATTTGTACACAAATAATTACGGAAGAACTGACTCGTTTCATTCGTAATGTGCTCAATGCATATGGCCCGGCGGCCTGAGGTATTTTCAACGGATATACCTGGTTAAAAAAACGCGGCAGCCCCGCAGATGATTTTTTGGTTTTACAGTGAAAGCAAGGATGCAACGAGAGCGCCCGCAGTAACCACGGCTACGGACAAAAACTCTCATCTCAAACAGGAATGTCATGTCTGCCAGCTCTTTCGGCTATCCACTCATCGACCTGCTCGACAGAGTCAGCGCTCAGCCTGTCTGTATCGCCGTCAGGCGTGGGCTGATCATCGTTCTGCCGCTCGTTCTTGTGGGCGCGTTCATGATCATGCTGGCAAACATTCCCTACGAACCCGCCCAGTTGGCCATTGACCGCGCATTCGGCCCCACATGGCGGCAGGTTTGCAAAAATCTCATTGACGGCACATTTTCCATCGCTTCTCTGGCCCTGCTGTGCGCCATAGGCGGAGTAAGCGCAACCTACGCCAACCAGAAAAAACAGACGCCATATGTCAGCCCAATGATGATGGCGACAGTGACGCTTTCATGCTTTTTCGTACTTATCGCACCGCTGAAATCCGGCATTGGTGATACGGCTTTTTCTCTGAGCAACGGCCTGCTGCTGGCCATGTGCATTGCCTTGGCGACCAGCAGTATTTTTTTGCGCCTGGCACGCTGCACGTGGCTGCGCCTGCCAGTGGAAATGGCCGGAAATGATCCGGTGGCCCGTGACATTTTTACGCTCATGCCCGCCTCCATCATCACTATCCTGCTTTTTGGAGTCATCCGCGCGGGGCTTGTGGCTCTGGACATGACCAATCTGCACGAGTTGTCCGGACGCCTACTCGCCCATCCCTTTACCAAGGGCGGCGACAGTCTTGGGTTTGGCGTATTGTACAGCATGGCCGCGCAGGTGTTCTGGTTTTTCGGCGCGCACGGGCCCAACATGCTTTTTGCGGTGGAGAACGACATTCTCATTCCCTCCGCCCTAGCAAATATGGACGCCATTGCTCACGGCACGGCCCCACCGTTCATTTTCACCAAAATGTTCTTTGACGCGTATACCCGTATGGGTGGCTCGGGCTGCACACTGGCCTTGTGTCTGGCTATTTTTCTTCGCGGCAAGGATCGCGGCGTTAAAAAGCTGTGCCTGTTCGCCCTGCTGCCCACACTGTGCAATGTCAACGAACCTCTGCTGTTTGGCATTCCCCTTGTGCTGAATCCTGTGTACGTCATTCCTTTCATTCTGGTTCCCGCAGTGCAGACCGCCATAGCCTATACGGCCACGGTCGTCGGCTTCATTCCGGCAACTGCGGCAGACATTGCCTGGACCACGCCCGCGCTCATAAGCGGCTACATTGTCTCAGGTTCAATCAACGGCCCCATACTTCAGGCGGTGAATCTGCTTGTGGGCCTGCTGATCTATATGCCTTTTGTCGTCATTTCCGATGCCATCCGCGAGAAACGCAGCAAACAGGTCATGCAGGATCTGTTTACAGCTGCCAACGGCGGCGGCGTGGCGGACAACCGCAAGTGCCTGGGGCAACCCGGCGAGGTAGGAAGGCTCGCCAATGCTCTGGCAGGGGACCTGACCCGCGCCCTTGATGAGCCGGGACAGATATATCTTGTGTACCAGCCCCAGTTCAACAACGCGACCGGACGCGTTACCGGTGTGGAGGCCCTGCTGCGCTGGAACCACCCGGCCTACGGTAGCATTGCGCCGCCCATAACGGTGGCTCTGGCGGAAGATACGGGCAACATAGACCGCCTTGGGCGCTTTATTCTGGAAGAAGCGTGCAGGCGAAGAGCGGCCTGGGCCAACTTTGTGGACGCAGACATGATTATGTGCATCAATGTTTCGCCCATGCAGCTACAGAATCCGAAATTTTCCGGCTATGTGTGGGGCGCGCTCAGCGACGCAAGCCTGAAGCCCGGCCAGCTTGAGCTGGAGATTACCGAATCTTCAATGGTCAGGCCAGAATCAAGCGCTCTGGAAATGCTCAGAAGCCTGCACACCGACGGAATCAGGGTTGCCATTGATGACTTTGGCATGGGATACGCCTCACTGCGCTACCTGCGGGCCTTTCCCGTCAGCACGGTCAAGATTGACCGCTCCCTGACGGAACACATCGACAACAATATCAATCAACAGATTGTGCGCAGCGTGCTTGAATTAAATCAAAGTCTGGGCATCAGCACGGTGGTGGAAGGCGTTGAGAATCAGGAACAGCTCAATTCCTTCACTTCAATGGGATTTTCCACCTTTCAGGGGTATTTTTTCAGCCGTCCCCTGTGCGCCAAGGATTGCCTTACGTATATCAACGCCAACCGGGGATAAACCGCTGAATAGCCGGAACCTCCAGCATCTGCGCTGCGGACAACATACAGTGGCGGAAAGGTCTGGACACGGCCAACCCGGCAGCCAGGGTAATAACCGCCAGACTTTACGGAGCGGCCAGATCTCCGGGCGTCAATACTGCTGAATCCCCCAGGCTGCGGCTACTCAGCCGGCATAGCCTCGGGCTCTTGCCAGACAGCGTTATTCTTGGCTGTGTAAACCCTACAGTAGAAAAATCATGCGTCTGCTCCTCTGCACACATACCGCACACAATGGCGGCTCACGCAGCCTGCTCGTTCCGGCACGCCAACTGGCGCGCACGGCGGAAACCCCCGCCATATCTGGCATGGCAGGCAAAAACACGGCCACCGCAGCAGTGCCCCTTTTTCATCCCGCCCCCAGTGCGGCCAACATTGAACGCCTGCTGACAGGGCAAGGTTGCAGCTATGCCTGACATAACCGCAGCTCCCCCCTGTACAGCCACGCCCGCCGCCTCGCAGAGTACTGACGGGCACCCTCTTGCAGGGCGCATCGCCGCACCTTCCTTTGTCATTCCCGCCAATGTCGCCCAAAATGCCCATTTTTTATCGGGCAAGGTTGACGAGGTAGGCCTGTGCCTTTTTGAAGCACAAGGCTGTCTGGACTATGGGCCTGCCGATCTGCCAGACGCCCTTGCCGCCCTGCCCCTGCGCTGGCATGCCCATCTGCCTGTAGATCTGCCCTGGCCCACACGTCTTGCCGCAGGCAATGCCCATCCGGCCCGTGAGGCCGCCCGGCTGACGCTGGCTGTGCTGGACAGGATTCGCACCCTTGTCCCGCACATGACCTTGCAGGCAGCTGTTCTGCATCCACCGGAGGGTTCTGCTGCTTTTCAGCGCCATCTGCTAACGGATTTTGCAAAGCACTGGCATGGGCAACCGCAACCCGCACCGCCTCTTTTACTGGAAAATGTGGCACACAGCGACGTTGTTTGCCTGGGCGACGCTTTCCTCGCAGATCACGGTATGAGCCTTTGTCTGGACGTAGGACATCTCCTGGGCTATGGTCAATCTGCTCTGTTGCATTCCGCCCTGCCCAGTCAGGCCGCCATGTTGCATTGGAGCGCTCCGGGCAATAGTGACCAGCACCTGCCGCTTACGGCATTTACGCCCACGCAGCGCTGCACGGCCTTGCACCTTATGGCTGACGCGCCACCTGCAGCGACCCATATGGTGGAGATTTTTAATTGGGACGGGCTTGCGGCATCACTGCCCGTTTTGGCTGCCCTTGCCAACGAGTCACGGTAATATGGAAGCCGGACCGGAAAAACACCCGGTCTGGAAATAAAAACGCGCTGTTGCGCAATCAGGGATCAGCCCCGGGAGGATGACCACAGCAATGCTGCCCAATGCCGAACTTGTTGCCCGCATGAAGGAATGGCGACAGAATCTGGACAAGGATGACCGCTGGTGCATTCTCATCAACGCGGACCCTGATGCTCTGGCTTCGGCTATGGCCCTCAGGCGTATCATTTTGCCGCGCGTGCACAATGCCGATATCGCCCGCGTCAATGAGGTGACCCGGCCCGACAATCTGGCCATGATACGCTACCTGCGCATTCCCGTGCGCGCATGGCAACCTGAAAAGGCCGAACAGTACACCCATTTTGCTATGGTGGATTCGCAGCCGCACCACCACAAGGCCTTTCAGGGCATTGCCTTTGACTGCATCATCGACCACCACCCCCTGCCAACCAATGGGGGCTGCTTTGTGCCCTCTGCGCCGGCCCTTTGCGATATACGCCCGGGGCTTGGTGCAACCAGCACCATTATGACACGGTATTTTCAGGCGCTGCGCATGCGGCCCAGCCCCAGGCTGGCCACGGCCCTGCTGTACGGCATCCGCACGGATACCGCAGCCTTCGAGCGCTCGGGCGATGAAGACGATTTTCGCGCTTATCAATGGCTTTCGCGCCATGCAGACAACAGTCTCCTGCGCCGTATCATCCGCAGCGAATATCTGCGTGAATGGCTGCCGCTTTTCTCACGCGCCTTCCGCAATCTTACAAACTGCCGCAGCAACGGAGCGTTTGCATGGCTTAATGAGGTCACCAGCGCTGACCTGCTGGTGGCTGTGGCCGACTTTTTCACACGGGTGCACGACCTCAAGTGGATTGCGGTTGGCGGCATTGTGGGCAAAACCGTCATTGTTATCTTTCGTGGTGACGGCGGGCGAGATATTGGGCGTCTGGCCGATGCCTGTTTTTACGATGTGGGGCAGGCCGGAGGCCACCGTAATCTGGGCCGGGCGGAATTTCCTCTTGAAGCCGTACCGGAAGATGTACGCCCCGGAGATTTTGTGCTCAAGCGGCTTGAAACCCGCAAGCTGCGCCCTCAAAGCACGCCCAATGACGCCACGCCAGCTCAAGGGCAACCAGCCGCCAAAGCTAAGACAGATAAAAATGCCAAACAAAAACATCTAATTACAGAAAAATAACATAACTATTCAATAATTTCTTGACAGCGCCCCGATAACCAGCGTAATTCTTCTCTTGAAGTTTTTAATAAGGATTTTTGTAATGCAGCGCATTTCTTCCAACCACACCTCCGCTTACGCCGCTAGCTTTTATAGCTGGTATTTTTTTGCGTACTTTATGGATGCCTGTGGTCGGGAGCTTCGCTGACGCGAAAAAAAGTTAGCAAGTTCAAAGGGCCGCAGGCAAACCGCCGGCGGCCCTTTTCTTGTATGGGCAGCCGGCCCAAAAGTTAGCCGCCGAGCGGTCCATGGCGACAGGCAGTATGTAATTGATCTGCAATACGCAGCACAGCAACTGAAAGGAGCAAGCCATGTACCTTGGCAAAAAAGTCCGGCTGGAACGCATCATCAATCGTGAGAACGGGCGCACCATTATTGTACCTATGGATCACGGCGTTACCATCGGCGCTGTCGACGGTCTTGTAGACATGCGCGAAGCCGTCAACGACATGGCCACGGGCGGTGCGGATGCCGTACTCATGCACAAGGGCCTTGTACGCTGCTCTCATCGCAGTGCCGGCAAGGACATCGGCCTGATCGTTCATCTTTCCGCCTCCACAGCCCTGACGCCCAACGGCAATACCAAAACACTGGTGGGCACGGTAGAAGAAGGCATCAAGCACGGCGCAGACTGCGTTTCTGTTCACGTCAACCTTGGCGACCCCAACGAACGCCTCATGCTGGCCGATCTGGGCCGGGTGGCCGAAGCTTGCGACAACTGGCATATCCCCCTGCTGGCCATGATGTACGCCCGCGGCCCGCAGATCAAAAACGGCTTTGATAAAGATGTGGTGGCCCACTGTGCCCGCGTAGGCGTGGAACTGGGCGCGGACATCGTCAAGGTTCCCTACACTGGCGATGTGGACAGCTTTTCCGAAGTGGTTTCCTCCTGTTGCGTGCCTGTGGTTATCGCTGGCGGCGAACGTATGGAATCCACCCGCCAGATCCTCCAGATGGTTGCCGACTCCGTCAAAGCGGGCGGAGCGGGCATTTCCGTGGGCCGCAACGTCTTCCAGCATCCCAACCGCGTTGCCCTGGTCAAGGCCCTTCGTGCCATCGTGCACGAAAATGCCTCTGTGGATCAGGCCATGACCATTGTGGGGGAATAAACATGTCGCGCATTTACTTCAACTGCATGCCCTTCGACAAAGGCGACGTAACCCTGGCTCTTGAGTCCGGCGTGGACGGCGTGATTGTTCCCGCAGAACAGGTTGAGCATGTGGCTGGTCTTTCGCGCTGCCCTGTCTGGGCCGCGGAAGAAACTCCTCTGGTCGAGCTGAACGTCAAGGCTGATGAAGAAGCTGTGCTGCAAAGGTTGCATACTGGCGAGCACGTGGTGCTGGCTCGCGGCTGGGAGGTAATACCTGTAGAAAACCTTCTGGCCCAGAGCGACAGTGTGCTGGTTGAAGCCGGTACGCTGGACGAGGCCCGCCTTGCCGCAGGAATTTTGGAACGCGGTGTGGCGGGCATTGTTGTATCCAGAGAGGCCGTGGCCGATCTCAAGGATATTGTAGCCCAGTGCAAGATGGCCCGCAGCCGGGAGGAACTTGTGCCCGGAGTGGTCACCCGTGTGGAGCCAGTGGGCTTGGGGCACCGCGTTTGCGCCGACACCCTTTCGTTGCTGCGCAAGGGTCAGGGCATGCTGGTGGGCAATTCCAGCGCCTTTACCTTTCTTGTGCACGCCGAAACCGAGCGCAACGAATACGTGGCCGCCCGCCCCTTCCGCGTCAACGCCGGAGCTGTGCATGCCTATGTGCGCCTGCCCGGTGACCAGACCACCTACCTTGGCGAATTCAAGGCCGGACAGGAAGTGCTTATTGTGGACTACACTGGTGAAACCAGCGTGGCCACCCTTGGCAGGGTCAAAATTGAAGTTCGGCCCATGCTGCTGGTGGAAGCCCAGGTGCAGACCGAAGACGGCGTAAAGACCGGAGCTGTTTTTCTGCAAAACGCAGAAACCATCCGTCTGACTACGCCCGAAGGCGAAGCCGTAAGTGTTGTGGGGCTCAAGCCCGGTGACAGGATTCTTTGCCGTCTGGATGAAGCAGGCCGTCATTTCGGCATGCGCGTACGCGAAGACATCCAGGAGGTTTAACATGGGCGATACCAACAGCCACTGGCCCGGTTCCGCCTCCCTGCCGGGGGCGAACGAACAGGCCCACAATGCTGACGAGCGTCTTTCGGCCATCCGCACTGAAATCGATTCTGTCGATCAGGAACTGCTGGATCTTTTCAACCGCCGAGCTTCGCTCAGCCGTGAAGTGGGCCACATCAAGGCCGATGTGCCGGGCATCATCTTCAAGCCCGTGCGTGAAAAAGAAGTGCTGGACAGTCTGGCCGCCCGCAATCCCGGCCCTCTGCCCGAGGACCATCTGCGAGCCATCTGGCGCGAGATATTTTCTTCATCACGCGCCCTGCAACGCCCGCAAAACGTTGCCTACCTCGGACCGGAAGGCACATTCTCCTACTTTGCCGGGGTGGAGTATCTGGGGCATGCGGCCACCTTTCACCCCTGTAACGACCTTGTGCAGGTGTTTGAAGAAGTGTCTTCGGGACGTTGCGAGCTGGGGGTTGTTCCTTTGGAAAACTCCCTGCAAGGAACCGTTGGCGTCAGCTTTGACCTTTTTCTCAAGCACGATGTCTTTATTCAGGCAGAGCTTTTTTCGCGTATTTCTCATTGCCTTTTGAGCAATGCGCCTTCTCTGGCCGCCGTGCGCACCGTGTATTCGCACCCCCAGCCTCTGGCCCAGTGCGGCGGCTGGCTGCGCACCCATCTGCCCAATGCGGGGCTGGTTCCGGTAGAGTCTACCGCTGCTGCTGCCCAACGGGCCGCACAGGGCCCAGACCAGGGGCACACAGCTGCCATCGGTCACGGCAAGCTGGCCGACCTTATGGGCCTCGGTATTCTTGCCAGCCGCATTGAGGACGAGCCCGGCAACTGGACACGTTTTGTCATCATCGGCCCCAAGGTCAGCGGCGGGCAAGGTGGCAACAAGGTACAGAATCCTCAGCCCGGCCATACCGGAGCAGACAAGACGTCGCTGCTTTTCACCCTGCCCGACAAGGCAGGAGCGCTCTCGCACGTGCTGGATCTGCTGGCGACGCACGGCATAAACATGCGCAAGCTGGAATCGCGCCCCCTGCGCGGCCAATGCTGGAAGTATGTTTTCTTTGCCGATGTGGAAAGTGACCTTGAAGATCCCCGCTATGCCGATTTGCTGACAGCCCTGCACGAGACCTGTACCAGTTTTCGCATTTTGGGCAGCTACCCTATGGGGCCGCAGCTGGACCGCCTTGACCTTCACACGGATGAATCGGAGCAGTAAGAATCATGAGCCAGACCAAGAACACCGTGGCAGTCGCCAACAATGTGAGCGCTACAGGCGCAGTGGAAACTGTGGCAGTTACCGCCCCGGCTTCAAAGTCGGTTTCGCACCGCTATCTTATGGGCGCAGCCCTGGCCCACGGCACATCCATTGTGCGCCACACGCTTGAAAGCCGCGACCTGGAGCGCACACGCGCCATCCTTTGCGCGGCAGGCGCAACAATGGAAGAACTGCCCGAAAGCACCGCCTCTTCCGGGGCATGGCGCGTCACGGGCATGAACGGCAGGCCTTCGGGCGGTACCGCCGCCGCACCTCTTTCCTGTGACGTGGAGGAATCGGGCACCACCTGTCGCCTGCTTACGGCTGTACTGGCCGCCGGGCACGGAGTGTTTCGCATCCACGGCGCAGGGCGCATGCACGAGCGGCCCATCGCCGAGCTGACCAACGCTCTGGCCACACTGGGAACAAAAACCGCTTTTGAAGAAAAACCGGACTGTCCCCCCTGCGTCATCACCGCCGACGGCCTTGACCCGGCGCTGTGCAACGGCATGGTGGAACTGGGCATGGATATATCCAGCCAGTATTTTTCAGGCCTACTGCTGGCCGCGCCTATGGGGCCAGCGCCCCTGACCCTGTCTCTGGGTGGGCAAAAGGCCGTGTCCTGGCCCTATGTTGGCCTGACGCTGCAATGCCTTACAGACTACGGCATCAAGTTTGAAGTGCACACCCGCCCCGCCCCCGAGGCCGAATGGAGCACACTGCCTGACGGCGCATGGCGTCAGCTCGCCGAAGCCCGGCCCGGCTGTTTGCGCGTCACCGTGCACCCCGGCCACTACCGCGCCGGAGAATACACGGTGGAAGGCGACTGGTCGGGCGCGTCCTACCTGCTGGCCGCTGGCGCTTTGGGCCGCCGCCCTGTACGTGTGGAAGGTCTGCGCGCCGACTCCCTGCAAGGCGACCGCGCCATGCTGGAAATTCTGCAAAAAATGGGAGCACAGGTAAGGGTGGAGCCGCAGGCAGTCACGGTGTCTCCCTCCCGCCTGCACGGCGTAGAACTGGACATGGGGCACTGCCCCGACCTTGTGCCCACGGTAGCCATACTGGCGGCCTTTGCTCAGGGCTCCACGCGCATCCGCAATGTGGCCCACCTGCGCCACAAGGAATCTGACCGCATCAAGGCTCCGGCCATAGAACTTGCCAAAACTGGCGTTATCGTGGACGAACTTTCAGACGGCATGCTCATCAACGGTCTTGGCGGGCGCAACAACGGCAAACCCAACCATCCCGTGCTGGCGGAAGGACAAAACCTGTCGGCCCACAACGACCACCGTATCGCTATGTCGTTGGCCCTTCTGGATCTGTGCCAGCCCGAAGCCACAGTGCGTTCCCGGTTGGACGATCCCTCTGTGGTCAGCAAGTCGTTTCCGCAGTTCTGGAATATATGGGAGAAGCTGGCATGACAGGCCAAACTGACCCAACCTCCAAAGCGGAGGGCCCCACAGAGCATGAAGCGGTGAGTCAGGCAGATCAGGCCGCCAGCCAGAAGCCTGCCGTGCCCACCCTTCGCTGCACGCGGGGTAAAACAGTTATTGTGGGCTCGCAGGGCCGCATGGGGGCCATGCTTGTCAAACGAGCCGCGGCTGCGGGTCTTGTGGTGGAGGGCGTGGATGTGCCCCTTACGCCGGAAAAGCTGGCAAAGGCCTGCGCCGGGGCAGGCATGGCCATTATTTGCGTGCCAGCCGCTGTATTTGACGATGTAACCACCGCCGTCTGCCCTCATTTGCCATCCACTGCGGTGCTGGTGGACATCACTTCGGTGAAGGAACAGCCCCTGCGCCAGATGGAGCGCATCTGGCCCGGCCCGGTGGTAGGCACACATCCTCTTTTTGGCCCTTGTCCCGAACCCGAAACAGATCTGCCTGTGGCCATCACACCTGGCCATCATACGGAGCCGGAACATCTGGCCCAAGTCGAAAGTTTTTTTGCCGATCTTGGCTGCCGCACATTCCTGACCACGGCGGAAAAGCATGATCGGGCTATGGCGCGCATCCAGAACATGAACTTTATCACCAATCTTGCCTATTTTGCCCTGCTGGCAGGGCAGGATGACCTGCTGCCTTTTCTTACGCCGTCTTTCCGGCGGCGGCAAAATTCGGCCCGCAAAATGCTTACAGAGGACGCCCGCCTCTTCGCCGGACTGTTTGAAGCCAACGCCCACAGCCATGAGGCAGTGCGCCAGTTCCGGCAAATGCTTAACCTGGCCGCAGCAGGTGATATTGACCTGCTTTGTGAAAGGGCTGGCTGGTGGTGGCCGGAAGAGGCTGCCGCAAGTGAAGGAGATAAAGATAAATAGTTGGCGCGGTGGGCTGGAAAATAAAAATAACGTCGCTTTTGCGTAAGATCATCGTGCCCTGCGGGCACAGAGACTTTCCTTCTCTTTAGTTCTGCCGCCTGCGCGGCGCGCGGCAAGGCGGGGCCGGTTATGGGGCTTCGCCCCCTTCTCGGCCCCCCTTGCATCCCCCCCGAAGCACCCCCTGTTCCACCTTGACCAACAAATAC
>NZ_JASGDK010000144.1:0-3756 GCF_047607245.1 Desulfovibrio sp. | reverse complement strand
CTTGCGAAAGAACGTGCAGAGGCCGCACAAAAGAATCTGCTCATGGCTGATTGTTGGCGTCAGGCGTCTTCAGTGGCGCTCTATGTTGGCATCAAGGACGAGATGGACACCCGTATGCTGCTTGATGCTGCGTGGGGCGAAGGGCGCACTCTCTGGCTGCCGCGTGTGCGGCGCGGGCAACCCGGTATTATGGATTTTGTGGCTTGCGCCAGCCGTGAACAGCTGCAGCCCGGCCCCTTTGGCCTTCTTGAGCCTGATGCAGCTCTGCCGGGCGTTGGCCCGGAAAGTGTGGCCGCCGGGGCAGCGCACGCTGCTTCTTCAGGAAATGGCACTGGCTTTGCCCCCCAGTTGATGATTTTGCCCGGTCTGGCTTTTGACCTTACAGGTGGCCGCCTTGGCTATGGCGGCGGTTATTATGACCGCTTTTTACAGGCCGGGCTTGATTGCCCCCGAGTAGGGTTTTGTTTTGATTTTCAGCTTGTGCCCTCCCTTCCTCTGGCTCCCTGGGACCAGCGGGTTCACCATTTATGCACTGAAGAGCGTTTGCTGTGTCTATAAGCTATATACCATTTGTGTTCCCAGGTCTGGACTCTGTGCGTTGCATTTTTCAAACCCGTCCTGGCGGTGTTTGTCGCGGAGAATACGGCGGCGGCAACATCTCCTTCAGCGTTGGGGATGATGTGGCGCTGGTTACGGCCAATCGTGAAAGTATGCTGGCAAGTCTGCAACCCCAGGGCTTGTGCCAATGGGCTGAATTGTTGCAGGTGCACGGCGACGTAATGGCCTTTGAGCCCGCTCCGGTGGCCTGCAATGCAACAACGCAGGAAGAGGGCGACGGCATGGCCACGGCGGAGCCCGGTATGGGGCTGCTCATAAAGACGGCGGATTGCCAGCCCATTTTGCTTGCCCACAAAAGCGGTAAATATGTGGCGGCCATGCATGCGGGTTGGCGTGGCAACCGTTGCGATTTTCCCCTGTCGGGCGTAGTGCGGTTTTGTGAGCGCTATGACATCAAGCCACAGGACGTGTTTGCCGTCCGGGGGCCGAGTCTTGGCCCCGGCAAAGCGGAGTTTGTCAACTTTGACAGGGAATGGGGGCCGCAGTTCAGCCCCTGGTTCGATGAAAACAACAGTACGATGGACCTATGGGGATTGACCCGCCATCAACTTGTGCAGGCCGGAATTCCGGGGCGCAATATTTTTGGTCTGGATCTTTGCACTGCCAGTAATAACGACCAGTTTTTCTCTTACCGTTGCGCCAAGGCTTCGGGGCGTCAGGCCAGCATCATCTGGATTCAGAAAAACTGACATCTGGTTGAAAGACCTTTGCTGTCTCCGGTCAATGGTGCAGCATGCATGCCTTCGTCGAGCACGCGCAAAGAGTTTCCAGATGCCGCATCGGCAAGTATGAACAGCCGGATGGCGTATGTCTGCTGTTTTCTTATAACCGCGCCGCATTGACAGGCTTGCCGCCCCCGCCTACAGTAGGCGCGGCAATGGTAGCCGGGTTGCCCGGCTTGAAAAGGGAATCCCGTGAAATGCGGGAGCGGACCCGCCGCCGTAAGGCTCATGAACCTCGCACCACACAGCGCCACTGGAAACGGGAAGGCCGGTGAAAGGGAGCCAAGCCGGAAGACCTGCCTTGCCCCACGGCCCCACTATTTTGTGATGGGCCGGGTTGCGGCCTGAGCCGCCACGGCAACGGGATTTTGCCGGCAGGATCGAGGAAATACGGGCCTCTTCCTTCATGAAACAGTTACTGTTTTGTGATGGAAGAGGCCTTTTTTATGCCCATGCGGTTTGCGCTGGGTCTGCAAAGGGCGGGCATGACCGCGATATCATATTCTTCCTCCCCTTCCGCACATACTTCTGCACGCCTGTGGCCCGCGTTTGCGGTTCTGGTGATGCTGTGGCTTGTTTCCTTGCCGCTGGCCTGTCTGCCGGGGCCGGTTTCGCTGTCAGCGGGGCAGGTTTTTCACGCTTTGGCCGCGCAACTGGGGCTGGCCGCGCCGCCGCAGGATACGGCACTCATGCTGGTAGTAGGGCAGATTCGCCTTGCCCGTGTGTGTCTTGCGGCCTTGTGCGGCGGAGCTCTGGCGGTAGCAGGCGTGGCTTTGCAGGGGGTGTTACGCAATCCTTTGGCTGATCCTTTTACGCTGGGTATTTCTGCCGGAGCAGCCTGTGGCGCGAGTATGGCTCTCGCCCTTGGGGGATTCATTGGCGGGGCTTTAAGCGGCCCTTTGTCGGCACTGCATATTTCATTGCCGGGGGCGGCGGCTCTGGTGGCTCCAGCTGCCTTGCTGGGCGCACTGCTGGCTCTGGCGGGGGCCTTGTGGCTCGGCAGGGGAGACGGAGGGTTCAGGCGTGAGAGCGTCATACTCGCGGGCATTGCCGTGGCAGCCTTTCTTGGCGCGTTGGTGGCCCTGATCAAGGCGCTCAATGAAGAGTCTGTAACCAGCATAGTCTTTTGGATTATGGGATCTTTTCAGGGGCGTGGATGGGACAGCCTGCCCTTGCTGCTGGCAACCCTTGTGCCCGGCCTTGCGGCGGTTGTCTGGGGGTGGCGGGCGCTGGACGTGCTGACCCTGGGCGACGAACAGGCTGCCCAGCTTGGTCTGCATGTTGGGCGGGCGCGGCTTTGGCTGCTGGCCGGGGCAAGCTGCATGACGGCGGGTTGCGTGGCCGTAGCCGGAGTTATCGGTTTTGTGGGTCTGGTTGTGCCTCATGTACTGCGCCTTGTACTGGGCTGCGGTCACGGCCCCCTGCTGGCGGGAGCATTTTTTGGCGGTGGCGTGCTGCTTGTCTGGGCCGACGTGCTGGCCCGTTGTGTTCTGGATGGAGGGCAGGAATTGCCCGTGGGCGTGGTGACAGCTCTTCTGGGCGGCCCGTTTTTTGCCCTGCTGGTGCGGAGGCGGCCATGATGCGATCTTTGCCGATACCGCCGCTCGCATGCCATCAGGCAAGATACTGGGCAAGGCACTGGGCAAGCCATCAGATATGCCAGCAGCCGCACTATCAGGCAGGTCATCAACCAAGTTGTCAGTCAGACTGCCAGTCAGGTTGCCAGGCAGACAGGCAGTCCGGCCATGCCGCCGTGCAGAGTGTGCATTCGCTCGCGAAGCACCCCGGAAGGTGTTTCGCAGAGCAGTTCAGGGGGCGGTGTTGATCGGCTTTTCTGCCACGGCAGCCCAACCGCCCATGCTGGAGGTGCGCGACCTGTGTTGCGGCTATAAGGGGCGACCTGTGTTGCAGAGCGTGAGCTTTGCGGCTCGCAGCGGTGAGTGTCTGGCCCTTCTTGGCCCCAATGGAAGCGGCAAGACCACGCTTTTGCGCAGCCTTTCTGGCGTGCTGCAAGCGAGGAAAGGGGAGATTTTTCTTCAGGGCAGGGCGCTCACGGCTTTAAAGCCGCGTCAGCGTGCGCGGTTGGCGGCTGTTGTGCCGCAGGGCGGTGAATATCCGCGTGAGCTTACGGCGCGGCAGATGGTACTGCTTGGGCGGTATCCGCATCTTTCGTGGTTGGGCTGTTATGGCAGCAAGGATCATACGGCGGTGGATGAAGCTTTGGAAGCCTGCGGGGCTACCATGCTGGCTCCACGCCGTCTTGCGGAACTGTCGGGCGGTGAATTGCAACGTGTGCTGCTGGCCCGCGCCCTTGCGCAGGAAAGTCCGCTTCTGTTGCTGGACGAACTGGCCGCCGGGCTGGACATGGCCCGCATGGCCGGACTTTTTGACCTGCTGGAGCGCCGCCGCGCTGCCG
>NZ_JASGDK010000143.1:0-5299 GCF_047607245.1 Desulfovibrio sp. | reverse complement strand
TATGCTCCCCTTTGCTTAAACTGTCAATCACTTTTTTCGCTTTCCGAAAAGTTCCTGGCATCGCAAGTCAAAGTCATTATTCAGTTTTGTATGAGCGAGGGAGACTTATGCTCCTCTTTTCGAACCCCGTCAATCACTTTTTTCGACTTCGCGAAACTTTGTTTCGCTTGTGTGTCGTTTTGAAGTCACCGCCGTTGCGCGAAACGAGAATTTGCCTCAAAGGGGGGCAGGTGTCAACCAAATTCTTCTTTTTTTATCAGTTTGTTGCATCATGATTGAGGCAAAACCCCTTTATGTCGCGACAGCAGCGGGTTTTACCAAAAACGGCACATTCTGAAAACCGATGCCCCGCAAAGAAAACCCCTCTGGCCTGGCTACTGTTCCACGACCAGCACAGAACCTGTGCGCAGATTCTTCTCGTTTACGCCGTTCCACCGCATAAGATCCTCAACACTGACCTTGTGCTCGCGCGCGATTTTCCACAGACTGTCTTTAGCCTGCACAGTATATGTAGTTCTGGATGCCTTGGCGGGAACCTTGCTGCCCACCCTGCCATCAGAGCCTGCGGATACTCCCCCGGCCGAAGCGCCGCCGGGAATGCGCAGTACGGTTCCGGCGTGAAGCGCACTGGGATTGCTTATATTGTTATGATCCTGCAAATCTTTGACGCTGACATTGTACTGCCGGGCCACAGCGTACAGGGTTTCATTGGGCTGAAGCGTGTGACTGCCCGACGAAACCGCCGGCCGGACGGGTTGGGCTTGGGAACGGGTTGGCGCTGATGCCGGGGCTTGAGCTACCGATCTTTCAGATGCGGATGACTTCCTGCCGCTTTCGGCCTTTGTCGAACCCTTGCCGTCCAGCGCCGCCACCGCTCTGGCAGACATGTCCACCGAACGCGGGGCCAACACGGTTTGCCCGGCGCTCAGCCGGCTTTCACCAGGATTGAGCGCGCGCAACTGGGCAACTGGGATTCCGCTGCGACGGCTGATCTTTTCCCACGAATCGCCATTGCTGGCCACACGCATGGCCCCCCACCCGGCATAGGCCGTACAGCGGGACGACCCCAGAAAAGCCTGAGCCTTCCGCTCGCTTCTGGTCGGCACATAGACAAAGGTCGAACGCCCAGTATCTGTAATCCGGCGTTTGTGGTGACGATTATAGACGGCAAATTCGCCCCAGCTCATACCGCAGGCCTCGGCCAGACCATTGAGGTCAGTGCCAGGGCGCGCCGTAAGGCGCAACACGCCCGGCGCGTTTTCAGGACGGATGGATTCAAACCCCAGCTCGGGCAGGTTGCGCATAATCTTGGTAATTGCCAGAAAGCGCGGCACATACTGCTTGGTTTCGTCACGCAGCTGGGCCTTGTCGTCCAGCATGTGGTTGCGCGCCTTGACCTCATAGAAATTTTTACCGCCTGTGCCTTCCTTGGCGCGGCTGATCTTGCCCTCGCCCGCATTATAGGCGGCCACGGCTGTTGGCCAGTCGCCAAAGTAGTCGTACAGCTTCTGCAAATAGTCCGCTGCTGCCTCAGTTGACTCATAAGGATCAAGACGCTCGTCGGTCCACCAGTCCTGTGTGAGGCCAAAGCGCTCGCCAGTGGCAGGCATGAACTGCCACGCGCCTGTGGCCCCCACGGGAGAGCGGGCATCAACCCGGTAGCCGCTTTCTATAATGGCGAGGTAGGCCAGTTCTTCGGGAATACCACGCGAACGAAAAACCTGACGGGAATAGCTCAAGTACCCTTCTGCCCTTTTGGAAAAGACGCAAACAGAGTTACGCCCCTTGCGCAGGTAGTATTTATACTGCCGCGTCACGTCATCCATAGCTTCGGGAGGCACATTTTTATCCACCTGGCTTGTGGATTTGAGCGCTGCCATTTCCTTGCTGCTCAGAGGAGTGGGGTCATCATCGGGAATGGAAAAGGAGACACCCCGATTGCCCGACCCGCCGTCCTGCCGTGAGGCGCAGCCTCCGGCCAGCATGAGGCAGCACGCGGCTGCCAGCACACAAAGGCGAAGACCAGCCGTTACGCCCTTGCGTCCTTGCGCAGCAGTGTCCATACTATATACCGTCATGGTGAACTCCTTGTCTGCCCGGCTTGCCATGAGCCGGGAAGATGCGTACACAGCGCATGACTGTGGACGCCCTTGTCCTCGTAATTTTTACCTCGGCCGCCCGTAGCAGCCGTTTTACCTCGTGCGGAGGCGTGCATGCATACTCAATCCGAAGACGCCCCTCTTCTCCCGGGCCTCAAACCCGTGCTGGAACTCCTGTCCAGCGACCCGCAGCGCATTGACTGCGTATTCTGCAAAAAGGGACTTCGTGGTCCCGAGGCTCGCGAAATGCAGGACCTCTGCCGGAAAAACGATGTGCGCTTTACCCTGGTGGATCAGCCTGTGCTGGACCGCCTGTGCCGTCCCGCTAGTGGCGGCAGCCGTGAAGCCGGGCGCGATGCCGTTGGGCATCAGGGCGTGGTGGCCCGTCTGTCTGTCACCAGCTTTTGCGAGCTTGAAGACATTTTTGCGACTGTGGAGCAGGCTCCCCTGCCCATAATACTTGCCCTTGATCAGGTGCAGGACCCCGGCAATGTGGGAACGCTCTGCCGCACCCTTTACGCCCTGGGCGGCGCGGGCATCATTCTGCCCCGCCACAACAGCGCCTACCTTGGACCAGCGGCGCGCCGCGCCGCCGCAGGCGCTCTTGAGCATCTGCCCGTGGCCCGCGTGACCAATCTGGGGCATGCCCTGGACAGCGCCGAAGAGGCCGGGCTGACCATTTACGGTGCAGGAGGCCAGGCGGGTTCCGGAAGCCTTGACGCCTTTGCCGAACCTATGTGCCTGCCCGCCGTTCTGGTGCTGGGCAACGAAGATAAAGGCTTGCGGCCCGGCGTTGCCAAGCGTTGCGCACACATGATGCGCATACCGCTGGCGCGAAGCTTTGATTCGCTTAATGTGGCCCAGGCTGGAGGCATTCTGCTGGGACTGGCTGCGGCTGCGCGCGCCAAATCCTGATAAGAACCCGACACAATAAACCGCAACTTCAACGCGCGGTTTATGCAAAAAACAAGAACGCTCTGTTGCGTTTAACAAGGCGTTCGCCCTTTTATTTACACAACTAAGCGCCATCAGACAACTCAAAAAGGAAATGTCACAGACATTTCCTTTTTTTATTGAAAGACAAACTCTTTCTGTATTTTTTCTAGACTTATTCTGATCTGTGATATTTGCGGTTGTATCTATGCTTTTTTGTACATCATACTGATTATACAAAGTCCGATACATGATGCATCGTCCGCAGTATTGAGCAAGGGGAAAGCCCCACGCTTGCGTTGAAGGAGGTATAAGAGAACCGCATACAGCTAGCGCACGTAGTTGGGGATATTAATGAATACGTCGCGCGTGAAGGTTATCATGCGCTCCATAAGCCAGGGCAAGGCCAGCAGCAGAGCCAGGAACATGCAGACGATCTTGGGAATAAAGGTCAGGGTCATTTCCTGAATCTGGGTGGCGGCCTGAATAACGCTTACAAGCACACCAACACCCAGCCCCACAGACAGCATGGGCAGAGCCATCATGAGACACAATTCAATGGCCTGGCGGCCAAAACCGATAACGAAATCAGGAGACATGCGCTTACCCCCGAGGGAATTTTTTGACACTGCCAATCACTGGCGCCCTGTAGATACAAAAATGATGCCAGTTCCACGTCAGAGAAGGAAGCTGTTGACAAGCGATCCCACAAGCAAATTCCAGCCGTCGACCATCACAAAAAGCAGCAACTTGAACGGCATGGATACCATCATGGGCGGCAGCATCATCATGCCCATAGCCAGCAGCACGCTGGAAATGACCATATCAAGCACAAGAAAGGGAATGTAGATAAGAAAGCCGATGGTGAAGGCCGTCTTCAGTTCACTGATGACATAGGCCGCCGCCAGCAGCATAGTAGGAACTTCTTCCTTGCTCTTGGGGGCTTCCATTTTGCTGATGGAATAAAAGATGGAAAGGTCTTTTTCGCGGGTATGCTTGAACATGAAGGTACGCAGGGGAGCCTGCGCCTTGTCCAGAGCTTCTTTATAATCCATGCGTTCGCTGAGGTAGGGCTGCAGGGCGTCGTCGTTGATCTGCTTGCCCACAGGATACATGATGACCACCGTCATAAAAATGGCGAGGCTGGCAAGTATCTGGGTAGGCGGCAACTGCTGCACGCCCATAGCCTGACGCAGGAAACTGAAGACGATGATGATGCGGGTAAAACTGGTGACCGTGAGCATGATGGCCGGAGCCACGGAGAGTACGGTGAGCAGAAAGAGAATTTCCAGCAGCACCGAGACTTTTTCCGGCGATTTAGCGCCGCCGGCCAGGCTGAGCTGCAAGGTGGGCATGGCCATGTCCTGAGCGGCATGGGCCAGATGGGGCAGCAAAAAAAGAAGACTAGCGGCTGTCAGCGCTACGAGCGGCGTCTTCCATGACTTGTTGAAAATTCTTGTCCTGCGGCTCATGCTGCGCCTGCTCCTCGGTCAGAAGGGTTATGTGCTGGTCGGTCACGCCCAGCAACAGCCTTCTATTCAAGAAGCGTACCACCATAAGCCCTTTACGCGGACCCAGTGGCAATTGCGCTTCCATAACCAGAGCTCCCTTGGGCAAGGCCCCCGGGCGCGGCAGAAAATTGAACTTGCCGAAACGGCGCACCAGCCACACAACCAGCCACAATATGGCCACCAGCAAAAAAAGAATGCCCACAGCCTGCGCGTAACTGCTCCAGGAAAAGGAGCTTTCGCCAAGGCCTGTACTGTGTTCCGCCGCCTTGGCAGCCGCCTGTCCGGCCAAGCCGCCGTCGAGGCTGTCAGAAAGGGTATCGGCAAAACGTCCCGCAGCTTGCGCAGCTGCGCCAAGCCCCTGACGGGCCAGTTCAACGGCGTTGTCCACCACCCGGTCAAGCCCGTGCGGCAATGAAGCCGCACCCTGCTCCACAGCGCCACGTACCGCCTGCCCCGACATGCCCGCTTCAGCCGCTGCGGGCAAGGAAGAAGACGCCACGCCGCCCGAAGCGGCGGAGGCTGCTGCATGAGCGAGGCTAGCCAAGCTGCTTCACCCTTTCAATGGGACTGATGATGTCTGTAAGGCGCACGCCAAACTTTTCGTTGATGACAACGGCTTCGCCGCGTGCCACAAGCTTGCCGTTCACATAGACTTCCAGCGGTTCGCCAGCCAGCTTGTTCAGTTCCACCACAGAACCCTGCCCAAGTTGCAGCAGTTCGTTGATGAGCAGACGGGTACGGCCCAGTTCGGCAGAG
>NZ_JASGDK010000142.1:0-41424 GCF_047607245.1 Desulfovibrio sp. | reverse complement strand
TCAATAACGATTATCTTATAACGACAAAAGCTCCCCAGATATTCTGGGGAGCTTTCAAAGCCTGTGGCGTGCTGCCAAGCGGTGGGTATATAAAACGACAGCTTGGGCAGTAAGGATCAACTTAAAACGTTGCTGCAGCCTCCATTGAAGCGGGCAGCACTAAGCAAAAATCCTTGTTGTTCTTTTACGGTTTAGAAACCGTAGCGCAGGCCAAGCATGAATTCGTTGTTGTAGGGGCGGTTGCCGATTTCATACTTAACGCCACCGACGTTGGCGCTGACTTCATTGTAGCCAAGGCCCACGAAGCGGTAAGAAGCGTCAACGGTGAAGTTTTCGTTAATGTTGTAGGCAACACCAGCGCCCAGATTCCAGGCAAAGTTGGTGAAACGGTCATCAGCCTCAAACTTGCTGCCATCGTTGCCCCGGAGGGTGTAGCCCGTGTAGTTGAACGCCAGACCAAGACCACCGCCTACATAGGGGGTGAAGGCGCTGTCGTTACGGAAATCCCAGAACAGGTTGGCAAAGAGAGTGGAGTTGTTCCACACGCCCTTGACGTCACGCAGGTTGGCACCGCCGTCGCTCCAGCTTTTTTCGCTGTTGCCACGCAGGGCGAATTCAATTTCAGCGCGAATGGGCAGCATCTGCTGGGGCCAGAAGTCGTAACCCAAAGCCAGAGCGCCACCAAGGGTGAACTGGCTGTAGCTGTCCACGCCGCTGCCGGCCAGACCGCTGCTGCGTTCCATCTGTCCGGTGTTCTGCATGCTCATGAGAAACTTGGGGGCCAAATACATGCCGGTGCCCTCGGCAGCGGCCAAGCCCGGCAGCGCAAGCGAAAGAGCAAGCGCCATAGCAACTATAAAACGTTTCATGACAGTCCTCCTAGTACTTTCCCTCAGATTTTTACGAGGGCAGCCTTAAATTTGGGATAATCATTAGAAAATGTCAATAAATTTTCTATATTTTTCCTACCATATCTGCGCTGCTCAAGGATATGCGGATACTGACAATTTCTTTTCTGTACGAATCCGGCGTCATCGCAACAGGCAAAACCTTACCTTTGATCCAACAAAAATATTACGCATTACTAGAGCAAGTTACGAATGAAATTAGTTAATTGTTCTGTAAAAATTTGTGTGCAAATTCTTGCCACGGAATAAGCACAGGCGAGCTTTGCTCGCCGTAATACGACTATTTCAAGTGTAAAATGCTCAAGCTGATAATATGATTACACTCGAATGCTCCATCAATTATAGCAGACCCCGTTACCTGTGCCCGTGGTGTCAAAGCAGGATGTACATGAAGCCTGTGATTTCCTACACTGTGGGAAAGGCTTGCTCCAGCCAGGCTTTGCCGTGAGCGCGTAAAAGTATCAGGTATGCCGCCATTACACTTTGCCTTTTCGCTATGCTGTACACCAAGGAGAAATCATGCCCCCTCTGCGCCACAATGAACCTGCAGGCTGGCTTTGCGAACTGGTACGGCAGCATCCCGCCCACCTTCGCTGGGATATTTCCCTTCGAGCAGCTCTTTGTGTTGGCCTGCCTTTGTCCATTGGCATTATTGCAGGCGACATTATGGCTGGCCTGTGGATATCGATGGGCACCCTGCTGCTCTGCTCCGGCGAAAGCGGAACTTCAACATACCGCTCGCTTATCCGGCAAACCCTCATCTGCGTGCCCATTGGGGCGGCGGGCTATCTGGCGGGCTATCTGACGCTCCTGCCCTATCCCGCCACACTGGCGGCTATGACAGTCATTTCCTTTGCTGCGGCAATTATAAGCAGCTACGGTACGGTTTTTTCCGTAGGAAGCATGCAGGCCATGCTCACAGCCTGCATAGCCGTAGGATTGCCCTTTATTGGCAATTTCTGGATGCCAGCTCTGCTCTTTCTCGTGGGGGCGGTCTTTTATATATTACTGTTAGGCTTGGAAATCCTCATGGACAGACACCGTCCACAACGGATTATTCTGGCAACGCATATTCGCGCGCTGGCGGCTTTTGCCGATCAAAAGGCTGATGATGACGATGCTTCAAAAAAAGAAGACTTCACCGAACAGGCCCGCAGAAAAGTTACAGACAGCTTTGATCCTCTGTATGCGGCCCTGATGGCCGAAGGCTACCGCAGCAATCAGGGGCCTTCGCCAGATATCGCGCAGAAGGCTGCTGTAATCAAAGCGGCAGACAATATTTTTTCCATTATAACTGCGACCCCAAAGACCGAAACTCAGAGCCTGCATGCGGTAGCCTTGTGGCTCAACACATTAGCTGACGCACTGATCCACCGCAGCCCTCCACCGCCCCTGCCAGATGCCCTTATTGCCCAGAACCACCAGAGCCATTTGATCCGCAGCTTGCAGCAACTTGTGGATGCTATTTGGTATAAGGGCCGTCTCACCTACGTGGATACGGCCCACGCCGAACAAGAGCAGGGTCAGCCAGACCGCACGCCCCCTGACCACACTACTGATATGGGCGTGCATCACGCACCAAAGACCAAACCTCTGCCCCAGAATGGCCGGGCTGATCATAGGACTTTGCTTTTGCGCGCCAAACTGACCATCGGGCGCGACGCCATTTTTAATGCCTCTGTTTTCGCTCTATGTATGGGAGTGGCCTTTGCCAGCAAGTATGTAATTGACGGCAGCCACTGGTTTTGGGTTCCTCTTACTGTGGCCCTGGTTATGAAGCCAGACTTCGGCTCTGTTTTCGCGCGCGCCGTATTGCGTACCCTTGGCACTGCTGGTGGCGTTGTCATCGCAGCCCTGATGCTGGCCTACATACCAAAAGGTCAGCCCTTGGTCCTTGCCATCGCTCTATTGGCTGGCCTGCTCTCCTGGGGCAAGGCACGCTCGTATGCCATGCAGGCTGTTATACTGGCCCCTCTCGTGCTGGTTCTGGTAGACGTGATCATCCCCGGGGCAGGAACCATTGACTACGCATTGCAGCGCTTTGAGGACACTGCCATTGGTGGGCTTATTGTTATTGTCTTTGGCTATGCCTTCTGGCCCAAGGTGGACACACAGCAGCTGGGCAATTCCTTTATCATGGCCCTTACGGATGCCGCCAACTACCTGCGCGCAACCTGCGCTCAAGACCAGGATGACGCCAGATTGCACAACGTGCAGCGGCAACACATTTTTGACGCCCGTCATCTGGCGTACAGAGATCTGTCCAACATCCGCTCGCAACTACAGAAACATATGGCGGAACCGCCCCCGGCAGGAATCCGGGCTGCGGCGTGGCTGCCAATAATTGCCGCGGCTGAACGCCTGTGCGACTGCATTACGGCCTTTAGTTCTGGCCGAATATTGGGAGATGCCATGCCAGATCCGGCACAAGTGGAAACTCTCGCCGGGCGGATGGAAAATCTGGCGCATGAAAAGCACGCCCCCGAGCAAAGTGCATGCCCCTACGCGCACGATACGCGCAACGGCAGCTTCTTGTGCGACATCAACAGCGAAATTGACTATCTGGCAGGATTGCTGGAACAGACGCCCGGAGTTTCGGCAGGTCCCGTTGCACGGGTATTGAGTGAAAATACGGCAGACGCCGCCATTGCGGCGGCAAATCATCCCTCAGGCGGAGTATGAAGAACTGATAAAAACCTTTGAAAAAGCGGATGCCCAGCATAAGCCCGAAAAAATCAGGCCACCGGAAGAGTGGAGAATCCGGCACGTTACAGACTCGCAAGTTCTTGAGTCTGCCGTACAAAACCAGAAACAAAGTCAGTCTCGCTGTTTTTTAACCATCAGCCACGTTTGTATGGGCAGCTGTCTTTCAGTCCAATGAGCCTTATAACCCATGCGCGGGCCGGTAAGCGGCCCCATATCGTAGCGGCTTGCCTCTTGCTCGCACAGCCACGCCACCTGCTCTAGTTGCAGGAGGTTCCCTATGCCCGCGTCCTTCCATTCCAGATCATAACTGAACTGCTGCCCCCGATACACATCACCCGCCATACCGCCAAAAATAAATCCCACATCTCGCCCCTCGTACGTGGCAAACATGATGCGTGCGCCACGCGCGGGGGCAAGACGCCGCAGCATGGCGTCATAAAAACTTCTGGCGGGTTCTTCTGCCATGCCGCACTGCCCCACGCCCTTCCAGCTCTTGTTTTCCACAGTCAGCATGCGCGCGAAAACAGCCTGAGCCTCAGCTTCAGTGGCAGGAATGTGCCGTTCGTACTCAATGCCGCGTTGTTGCGCACGCCGTCGCCCTTTGGACAGTTTTGCCCGATGGTTGGCTGACCTTCGAGACAAAAAGCCGTCCAGCCCGCCCCCAAGGGAGGCAGCACATTGTACGGATTCAGAGTGCATGAAGAAATCAAAACGGTGTGAAAAGGTCCGCAGCAGCCGCTGCGGCAACAAACTGCCCGATTGCAAACCGCTGAGAACGATACGGGGAAAGAAAGGAGCGTAACGGGCTGCAAGTTCGTCCATCACGTGTGCCAGCATATCCACGGCATGAAGGCCAAGCAGGGGAGAACTGAAAAACCACAAGGTATCAATTGGCGTCAGCAGAACCGAGTCTGCCGCAAACACCTGCTCTGCCAGCACCACCATACTGTGCGTAGTATGCTGCGATTCGTGCCACACAAGAAGACGGCGTTCCGGCGCAAAAACCTCATGGAAGGAAAGCTGCCACGCAGGCAGGCAGCAAAAAGGATCGGCCTGTCCAGAATGCAGGGCTGCCTGCTGCCAGCCTTTATGCCCTTCAAGATCGTGAAATGGAATTCTCTCCATAAAATACAGATCTCGCTCGTCAGCTCCCTACGCTATGGCCTATCTGACCTCAGTAGGGCACTGCTCATTGCGGCTGGCATAAAAAAACCAGCCTGCATCTGAATCCTGCACGCGCTCAAAGCAAAAATCTCCAACCGCGCGCCAGAGAGTGGCAGGCTGCACTGTGGCAAAAGCGGCGCTGACGGCCTCTGCCTGAGGAATTTGGCCCGCAAGAACCTTGATGGTCTGAGCTACGCCCTCAAAATACCGGGCAGAGGATGCGGCCGTATTAACCACCACAGCACGCTCCACTTTACTGTCAGCATTCAGAAAAAAAGTTGCCGTCACTCCCTCGTCCAGAGTGCATATCTTTACCTGACCCTGATCCTGCACAGTAACAGAACCGGGGGTAAAAGCTTTCATCCATCTGGACTCAAAATCTTTCCAGACCAGATCGCCGCCGTCCGCATCCGCCGGAACGGCCAGAAGCAGAAGAAAAAGGCAGAGCAGCAGTTTTTTCATGGCAATGTCTCCTTTTTCAAAGATTTCGGGGTGTCAAAAGTAACGTCGTAAGATACCGCTTGTTTATATATATGTGAGTAAACTGGTATTGGAAAGCATCTTTTTTCGGCATGCTCCCAGGCATTCAGGGCGGCGCTGCGGCACTTTCGACGTCGTGCGGTCAAACCGGAAAAAGCAGAGTGAATGCGCCCTGTTCAGTGCTCTTGTTTTTCAGAGCATTTTAATCAAAAATGAAAAATATATTGCTGACGAATCAGGATAACCACACATCCTGCTACGGATAGCTTTCGGTCAGAAGGCCAACCAGTTCGCCCCTAACCCTTCCCGCAGGAGAATTCTTCCCCGCCATGCCCACGTTTTCACTGCCACCAGCCTGTGTTTTGCGCGCCATCACCCGTATCAACAGTACGGGCAGACACAAGGTGGAGGATATATTGCTGCGCGAAGAGGCTTACGACCTTATCTGTAATGACAAAACTGTAACCCGCATGCACTGCATGCCCACACACCTTGAGGAACTGGCGGTAGGCCGCCTTTTTACCTTGGGCATGCTGCGGAGTGCCAGCCAGATAGCGTCCTTGCACATCCATCATCCCCAGGCACAGAACGCTGAAATTTCAGAACACGCGGCCCATGCTGCTTCTGACAAAGATCTTCCAGATCAGGATGCCGCAAATCAATTCACCTCGGCCGACAGCGCCGCGGCCCATAGCATTGCTGCTACCCACGCCAAAAAAATACACAGTGCAGAGGGTGCGGCATGCGCCACAACAATTCTGCAACACGGGCAAAGCATTGAAGGGCCGCGCATTGCCGGAAGCATACGGATAGCCACAACTTCTGAACCTTCATCCGACAACCCCGCAAAAAAAGCAGAGGTGCGGCTTACAGCTGCCCAGGTACACAAGCTTCAGGCGGAATTTGAAGAGCGCTGCGTGCTCTTCCGTCAAACAGGGGCTGCCCACAGTTGCGCTCTGGCTACCGAAAAGGGCATCCTGATGTTTTATGAAGACATTGCCCGCCACAACGCCTTGGACAAGCTTATTGGAGCCATGCAGCTTCAAGGGGTGTCGCCGCAGGGCAAGCTTATGATATTCAGCGGGCGTCTGGCCGTGGATATGCTGGAAAAAGCCGTTGTCAGCGGTGTTCGCCTGCTTATGGCCCCGGGCGCGCCGTCCCTGGCCTCAGTAGAGCTGGCTGAAACCAGGCAGATAAGCCTTCTGGGTTTTGTGCGCAAAGACAATATCAACATCTATACCTGCCCGCACAGGATAGTCTGATATGTCTTTTTGCCCTCCCTATGCATCCCCGCATATGTCAGAAAAGAAGGACATCCTGCCTCTGGAAAAAGCGCTGGCCGCCCTTCTTGCCTGTGCCCGCCCGACAGAAAAGACCGAGCACCTGCCACTTCTCGAAGCCTGCGGGCGCGTGAGCGCAGCCGACATTTGCGCCAGCCTGCCGCAGCCCCCTTTTGACCGCGCCCAGGTAGACGGCTATGCCCTGCGCAGCGCAGACATTACCCTGGCCAATCCAGATTTTCCCGTCACGTTGCCAGTGGTTCAATACCTGTATGCGGGCGGTGGCCCAGGCGATCCTCTTCTGCCCGGACAGGCGGCCCGTATAACTACCGGAGCCATGATGCCTCAGGGGGCGGATTGCGTCATGTGGCAGGAAGATACGACGGTTGACGGCTGTGGCGTCACCATACGTCACAAACTGTCCCCAGGCCGCAACTGTCACCCCTGCGGGCATGACGTGGCTGTGGGGCGGTCTCTGGTACGGCGCGGCGATGTTCTGCACAGCGGAACACTCGGCCTGCTGGCCGGGCAGGGGCACACACATGCATACGTATACAGCTGCCCCACGGTCAGCATGCTTTCTACGGGAGATGAACTGTGCCCGCCGGGCCACCCGCTGCCCCGAGGCGGTATATATAATATCAGCGGAACGCTGCTGGGCGTGCGTTTGCAAAATCTTGGCGCCCGCATCCAGAGCATGAGCACCTGCCCCGACAACTACGACAAATTGCGGCGTAACGTTGAAACCATGCTGGGGCAAAGCCATCTGGTCATCACCACAGGCGGCGTATCCTGGGGACCGCGTGACCTCATTTCACGCCTGGCGGAAGAACTGGCGGCCCGACACGGCGGCCATATGCTGTTCCGCGGCTTGCACATGAAGCCCGGGGCTATGACCTTGGGTGCAGCTGTGGGCGGCAGTGTTCTGCTTGGCCTTTCAGGCAACCCCGTGGCGGCTGCGGCGGCATTTGAACTGCTGGCCCGGCCTCTTATCCGTAAAATTTCCGGGCGGGCGCGCTACGGGTTACAACGGCAGCGCGGTATAATGCGCAACGATTTCGGCTCCTGCCGAAAAGACGCGCGACGCTTTATGATGGCGAGGCTTGAAGGAACAGAGGTCTATATGCGGCCTGAGAATGAAAGTATCGGGCAGCCAGCACTGTGGGATGACTGCAACTGCTTTGTGGACATCCCGGCGGGATGCCCCCCCTTGCGGCGCGGTATGGAAGTGGACGTCATTCTGACTTAGGCGACGCCCCACACTGGCGCCCGATCTGCTACTTCCTGTAAAATGATCATGCAATTTCCTTGAACCCAAAAATCATATGCATATCAGATAGTAATAAACATTACTATTGCACGCCACATAAATAGGCGTTACCATATACCTACTTATAGAAAAAGCGTGAAGAAATTAACGGCGTACTGCGCTCCGCCAATTTCCCGTTGCCTTAACACTGCGAGCCAAATCATGTCCCACCACAAAGAGCCTTTCAGCCCGCGTACAGCTGTGTGCCACAGCAGATACCGCGATGCTGAAAAACACCATAGCGTCTGTCTGTATTGTGCCATCGGCTGTAGTCTCAATATTTACAAATATAAGGGTGACGTTGTCGGCATTGAAGGCGATGATGAAAGCCCGGTGAACCGTGGACGCCTGTGCCCCAAAGGTTCCAACACCCTGCAGGTAGTGCGTAGCCCCCATCGTGTGGCAACAGTGCGCTATCGCGCGCCCTATTCAAGCCAGTGGGAAGACCGCCCGATGGACTGGGCAATGGACCGCATTGCCAAGCTCATGCAGGTTTCCCGCGAAGCGGGATTTCAGGAAAAAAACGCGGCGGGCATGACGGTCAATACGTGCCACAGCATTGCTTCTCTTGGCGGTTCCGCCAGCGACAATGAAGAAAATTACCTTATGAAAAAACTTTTCACGGGCGGGCTCGGCATGCTCGACGTGGAAAATCAGGCCCGGCTCTGACACTCCGCATCTGTGCCCGGTCTGGGCGCATCATTCGGTTTCGGTGCCTGCACCAACTTCCCGCGCGACATGCGCAACAGCGACTGCATCCTTATTATGGGCTCCAATATGGCGGAGTCTCACCCTGTAGGCTTTCAGTGGGTAATGGAAGCCAAGGAACGGGGCGCAACGCTCATCCACGTGGACCCGCGCTTCACGCGGACCTCGGCTGTGGCCGACCATCATGTGCGCATCAGGCCAGATTCAGACCTGGCCTTTCTTGGCGCTCTTATTAACCTTATTATCAAGAAAAAAGGTTACTTCGCCGATTTTGTCAGCCAGTACACCAACGCCTCAACCCTTGTAAGCGAAAAGTTTTCCTTTGATGAAAATACCGGGCTTTTTGTGGGTTTTGATCCTGTCACACGCTCTTATGATCAGGAACCGGATGCCTGGGACTATGAGCTGGATGCCCAGGGCATGCCCGTAACAGATCCCACGCTGCAACATCCCCGGTGCGTGTTTCGCGTGCTTGAAAAACATTTTGAAAGCTACACCCCGGAAAAGGCTGCGGAAACATGCGGATGTTCCCCAGAAGACGTTGAACTGGTGGCCGACCTGCTTATGGCCAACTCGGGCACTGACCGCACTTCGGTTATGGCCTATGCCCTTGGCTGGACCCAGCACACAAGCGGTACGCAAATCATCAAGGCCGCGGGCATCATCCAGTTGCTTCTGGGCAACATTGGCCGCCCCGGCAGCGGCATCGTAGCCTTGCGGGGACATGCCAACGTGCAGGGCGCAACAGACATTCCCACCCTGTTCAACAACCTGCCCAACTATATTCCACAGCCCAAAGCCATACCCGAGCACGCCACGCTCAAAAGTCTGCTTGAATACGGGCACGGCCTGAGCGCACGCAGGGGCAAGGGCGAAAGGGGCCTGTGGCGTCAGGAAGGCATCAAGGGCGCATGGGCAGCCATGCCCTCTTATATGGTCAGCCTGCTCAAGGCCTGGTACGGCGATGCCGCCACAGCAGAAAATGAATATTGCTACCAAAACCTGCCCAAGATGCAGAAGGACGAATCCGAACAGATATTCTTCAAGGAGACCTTGCAAGGCATTGTACGGGGCATGTTTGTTTTTGGGCAGAACCCCGCAGTCAGCTCCCCCAACTCCGGCTTTCACCGCGAAGCCATGCGCAGGCTGGACTGGCTGGTAGTTGTGGACGCGTTTGAAACAGAAAGCGCCGCCGTCTGGTATGCCGACCCCAACGGCCCCGGTCCCGAAACTGTGGGCACTGAGGTTTTTCTGCTGCCAGCCTCACTGGCAATGGAAAAAGGCGGTTCTGTCTCCAATACCGAACGGCTGGTGCAATGGCACGAACCCGTACTGGAAGCGCACGGCGACAGCAAATCTGACCTCTGGTACGTCTATCAGTTGGGCAAACGGCTCAAGACCCTGTATGCTGGCTCCACTCTGGAGCGTGACAAGGCGCTGCAACAGCTTACCTGGGACTACTGCAAGCCGGGAGACGACGAGCCGGATCCCGAGCTTGTGCTGCGCGAGATGAACGGTTTCAACACCGTCACGGGCGAACACCTCAAAAGCACGGGCCAGCTTGCTGCCGACGGCTCCACGGCATGCGGCTGCCGCCTCTATTGCGGGGTTTACCCGGCATCAGACCAGAACCTTGCCAAAAGGCGCGGCACTATCAACGACGATGAAAACTTTTATCCCAACTGGGCATGGGCATGGCCCGGCAACTCGCGCATTCTTTACAACCGCGCATCTGCCGACCCCGAGGGCAAGCCCTGGTCAGAGCGCAAGGCTATCATTCACTGGGACTCCAACGCCAAACGCTGGACCGGAGCAGACGTGCCCAATTATGTGTTGGACAAGGCCCCGGACTACCGCCCCACCCCGGAAAGCAGAGGGATGGACGCCATACCGGGCAACGCGCCCTTCACGGTACATTTTGACGGGCTGGGCTGGCTTTTTGCACCCTTTGGCCTGTCGGACGGCCCCATGCCAGTGCACTATGAAGCGCTGGAAACCCCTGTGCGCAATACGATGGCAGCACAGCAAATATCGCCTTCCACCACGCTTATTGAAGATTCGCGCAATGCCATCGCAGTTCAGGGTGACCCGCGCTACCCTATTATCCTTACGAGTTACAGGGTAACGGAACAGTTTGTGGCCGGGGTTATGACACGGCGCTCAAGCTGGATCAACGAACTGCAACCCAGCCTGTTTTTTGAAATGGACCCGGAACTGGCTGAAAGCCTCAACCTGCGTACTTTGGACTGGGTTATTGCAGAAAGCAAACGAGGCTCCATTGAAGGCCGGGTGCTGGTTACACCGCGAATGGCCCCCCTTATGGTCTGCGGCAGCAAGGTACATGTCGTTGGCGTGCCCATGCATTTTGGGTTCAAGGGCGAAGTGACCGGCGACTCTGTCAACGTGCTCACAGCCCTGTCCCTTGGCCCCAATTCGGACATTGCCAGCGTCAAATCCATCGCCTGCCGCATCAGACCGGGCAGGCTCACTCCCCGCAGCGAGCATAAGGACGACTTCCGCGACGCATACACGCCCCTGCCTGATGCCCCGATGAAAAACGTGCCCTGGATTTGCAAGCCCGAAGGAAGGTTGGATTATGACAACTGATACGCAGCATCTTCCGCAGAAACCGCATGGTTTTCTGCAACGGGTGATCTATCCCTTCCAGCGGGGCGCGCAGCCGGAGCAGCAGGAAGCCGTGGGCTTTTTTACGGATACGTCCGTCTGCATCGGCTGCAAAGCCTGTCAGGTGGGCTGCAAACACTGGAACATGCTGCCCGGCCTTGAGCCGCGTCTTTCAGGCCGCAGCTACGACAACACGCTTGAGCTGTCAGCAAAAACGTGGAGACATGTCAAATTTGCGGAAGTCATCACTCCGGACGTGCCAGCCAACAATCGTCAGGGACTGCGCTGGCTGCTGGCCAGCGACAGTTGCAAACATTGTGAAGACGCCCCCTGCTTGCGGGCCTGCCCCACGGGCGCGCTTATCCGCACCGAGGTGGGCGGAGTATACCCGCAATCCGACATCTGCAACGGCTGCGCCTCATGCGTGGCGGCCTGTCCTTTCGGCGTCATAGCCAGAAGTGAAGAAACAGGCCATTCGCACAAGTGCACCTTCTGCCTTGACCGTGTGAGAGACGGCCTGCATCCGGCCTGCGCCAAGACCTGCCCGGCGGCCTCCATACGTTTTGGCAAACTTGAAGACATGCGCAATGCAGCCCGCAATCGCCTGACTCAGTTGCAAGCCCAGGGAGTGACCAATGCCCGTCTTTACGGGCTGGACCCCACAGAACATTACTCTTCTCTGCATAATATCTTTCTGTTGTTGGACAATCCTGCAAAATATGGATTGCCGGAAGACCCCATACATCCGGCCCGACGCCTCAAAGGTGATTACACGCGGGCCATTGCCGGAGTTTTGGCGGGTATGGCAATTATAGGCGCATCCGTAGTTTTTGGAGGGTATCTGTAATGGAGACAGCCAAAACCATGCAAAAAAACACCCAGCAGAATGCCTGCCCGGCCTACAGCCAGGACTATTCAGGAGACGTCATCCCGCACCTTCCGCCGTGGGGAGTCATGACAGTCATTGACGTCTGGCTCAACAACGCGGCTTTAGGATTATACATTGTAACGGCTTGCGCCCTGCTGCTGCGCCCCGTGACTTTCGGCATTCTGGCCCAACCGGCGTTTGTGCTGGCCTGGCTGCTTCTTGTTGCCGACCTGCTCATGCTTGTGGCCGACCTTGGCGACCCGCGCCGTTTTCACCACATGCTGCGCACGTTTCGCCCTACCTCGCCCATGTGGGTAGGCGTATGGGCATTGACCTTGTCGTCGGTGACCATTCTTATTCCGGCCCTTTGGGGCTCTATGGGCCTTATGACCGGATTTGAACTGCTGCCCCAGGCATGCGCTGCCAGTGTTATGGCCTTTCTTGATTCAGATGCGGCAGTAAACACACTGGTGACCTTCATAGCCCTTGGCATCATTTGCGCCGCCGCCGGGCTCTGCTACAAAGGCGTACTTTTTTCTGCCACATCAAGGCCAGTATGGCGCAAGGCACGCTGGTTTTCAGCCTACCTGACCAATGGTGGCATACTGCTTGGCTGCGCACTGTTTACCGGGCTGGGTATGGCCGTACACGTCACCAATGGCCTGCACAAGCTTTTCCCTGCCATGCTGGTGATGCTGATTATCGACATGCTGCTGCTCCAGCTCCATTTGCGCCCGGCCATGCGCGACGGCTCCAGCACTCTGCAACGCAGAAATCTCGGTACAGCAACCGTACTTGACGGGGCAGCTTTTGCATGTCTGCTGGCTGTAACAATAGGTGCAGGGCATCCTGCGCTGGTAGCTCTTGCCGTGCTGGCTATCGCCGCTTCGGCCCTTATGGGCCGCCACAGCTTTGTACTGCCCACACGCAGCGTGTAGAGACTTTTCACATGGTGCAAAACGAGAAGCATTACAGTTGAAACTTCGCTGCAACCGCCAAAAAATACTTACTATACATTACTTTGTGGTAAAAACCCCTTTTGCAAAAGGGGTTTTTACCGTTTTTCCCTAAACGCCTTACGTTTATTTCAGCAAATTACTGAAGAGCGCCCAATTTGATGGCGATGTTTCATAAGTAACACCCCAAGACAAAACACTTTTTCACAGCAAATCTGCACTAAACCGCAAGATATCAAAGTAAATTAGCCATGAAGCAGCAGCGCCACTATGTAGGTTATGGCGCTGCTGCTTTATTTGGGTGAGGTAACCTATCCGGTTGCCTTTCATGAGAACACTTCATATCTGAAATACTATCAAAAATTTGAGTTTAAACTCTTTCCGCCAAACAGGTACATGCAAACCTTACCTGCCGTTAAGCGCCGTTTCAGGGGTTAACTGCTCTGCCAAACGTTTTCGCCCTAGCGGTTAAACGCCCGCCCAGAACGCACAAATTGCCCAACAGTATGTTTGCCAAGGCTGACAATCTGAGGAATAAAATCTAACCTTGATTTGTATATTATTATATCTTATAGTCCAAAATGTTCACATAAAAACTTTTAATTTTTGCATGTTAACATCTTATTGGCAAAACTTTCACATAACTGACATGTACGATTACTTAAATATAATCATCATAAATAAATAATACTAAAATTCATCATTAAAATGCAATACAATTGCACTATACACAATAACGATCATCCACATCACAACAACTCAGAGACATTTCAGCAATCTAAACCCTCTCAAAATTTTACCTTCTGAGCTGACCCTGTCGGCTCATATGCAACCGCTATATTTCTGTGCGTCTTGGAGGAGCAAAAAGAAGAAATACCCAGACCAAATTTTCGGCTAGTGGATATGTTTGTCTTGATCACAATTATTTTTAACATTTTATGGAAGTTCGGTTTATACCGAGGAGGCGTTCATCTGCTGGTGCCCTCAACGCTGATGACTCCAGCAAGTTCGTTTTGACGGTCACCCGTTGGTCGTCCTTCCATATACTCGTCCGTTTACGGGCTACACCCGCGGCATGCAAATGCCTCGGCAGAAGGAGGGTATATGGCAAAAATTTCTATCCAAAACGTTTCTAAGGTCTTTGGTCCACATCCCAAACAGGCACTTGAGCTTGCAGCCAAAGGCGTCTCGCGGGCTGATATTCTGCGCAAAACCCGCACCACAGTTGCCCTGTTCGACATATCTTTAGACATCACAGACAGTGAGCTTCTTGTCATCATGGGCCTTTCCGGCAGTGGCAAATCAACACTGTTGCGTTGCCTCAATGGCCTTATCATGCCGACGACCGGACGCATTCTTGTGGACGGCGAAGATATCACCACGATGAACGATCAAAAATTGCGTCGTGTGCGGCATCGCTGCTTTGGCATGGTCTTTCAGAACTTTGCGCTCTTTCCCCATAGAACGGTATTGCAGAACACTGCCTTCGGCCTTGAGGTTATGGGGGTATCCAAAGCCGACCGTCTGAAAAAAAGCGAAGAAATGCTTGAACGGGTGGGACTGGCGCAGTGGAAAAATTCTTCTCCCGGCCAGCTTTCCGGCGGCATGAAGCAGCGTGTTGGTCTTGCCCGCGCCCTTGCCCTGGAACCGGAAGTTCTGCTTATGGACGAAGCTTTCAGCGCTCTTGACCCTCTCATCAGACAGGAAATGCAGGATGAACTGCTCGCGCTTCAGGAAGACATACAGAAGACCATTGTCTTCATTACACATGATCTGAACGAAGCCTTCAAGCTTGGTGACCGCATCGTCCTGTTACAGGACGGAACTGTCGTCCAGACTGGTACTCCTGAGAATATCCTGCAGGCTCCTGCCAATGATTACGTGGCCCGTTTTGTGGCCTCGGCAGACGCATCGCAGGTGCTTACAGCAGCCAGCGTCATGAAGCGCTCTGAGGATGTCGCGGTGCTGGGGCTGGACGGGCCTCGCGCTGCCTTGCGTAAAATGCGGGCCTATTCCATCGCATCGCTTTTCGTGCTGGACAGGCATCGCCGCTTCGTTGGCATCATAAATGCCGCTGACGCAAAACAGATGATTACTGAAGGGCGATCCGACCTCACAGAAATTACCAGCACGGATATTGTCACCGTCAGCCCCGACACTCCGGTCACTGAAATTGTGCCTCTTATGGCCGAACTGCCATACCCCCTGGCAGTGGTGGATGAACGCCAACGCCTTCAGGGCGTTATAGTTCGTGGCCTGTTGCTTGGTTCCCTTGTGGAGCACAGCAAGGGAGGCGCAAATGCTGCCTAGATTGCCATTAGCCAGCTATGTGGACAACCTTGTGGAGTTTTTGGTCGAACATGTTTCCGGCTTTACCCGCGCCGGATCAAAATTCATGCTGGGCCTGCTGGACAATTTCGAGCAGATGCTCCTTTTACCGCCGCCGTGGCTTTTCATCCTGTTGCTGGCAGGTTTTGCCTGGTGGGTGACGCGCAGGCCCGGGCTGTCGGTGTTCGTCGTTCTGGGGTTCGGTCTGCTTTGGAATCTGGGCCTCTGGGTTCCTGCCATCAGCACCCTGGCGCTGGTGCTTTCCGCCACCCTGCTTTCCGTTCTTATAGGTGTGCCCTGCGGTATTATGGCTGCAATGTACCCGGCAGTGCGGAAGATAGTCATGCCTGTGCTGGACGTCATGCAAACCATGCCGGCATTTGTCTACCTTATCCCGGCCATTCCCTTTTTCGGCATTGGCAAGGTCAGCGCCGTGGTAGCCACTGTCATCTTTTCAGTGCCACCAGCCATCCGCCTGACATGCCTGGGCATCCAACAAGTACCACAGGATCTTGTTGAATGCTCTGAAGCTTTTGGGGCCACGCGCATGCAGCGCCTTTACAAGCTGGAGCTGCCTCTGGCCACCCCTACCATTGTGGCAGGCGTTAACCAGACCATCATGTTGGCCCTCTCTATGGCTGTCATTGCGGCGATGATTGGTGCGCGCGGCTTGGGCGGTGAAGTCTGGAAGGCTATTCAGCGCCTTAATATAGGTATGGGGTTTGAGGCCGGGCTTGGCATTGTCATTGTGGCCATCACTCTTGACCGGCTGTTCCGCGCTCTGGCCCACAGAAGTTCAGGCAAGTGCGCCTAGAGCAGAATAATTTCGAGATATATACCTCAAAATTTAAGCACACGCGGTGCGGCGTTTTCGAGCAATAAATAGCGCCTCCGCAACGTCTGCCTGCTCATGCAGCCGCAGGGCATTTAAAATAAAAAAGCTCTGACCGAAAAACCGCACGATTACTGATAGTGCAACAATATTTCATATAAGGAATACCAATGAAATCTAGTATATTGGGCCTTGCCCTGACCATAGTGATGCTGTTCGCCGTTGGCGCAACAGCCAAGGATATAAATGAAAACAAGAACCTCAAACTGGTCTATGTGGAGTGGGACTGCGCCAATGCGTCAAGCCATCTGGCCAAGGCCGTTCTTGAAGACAAGCTTGGCTATAAGGTGGAGCTGCTGCCGGTTACGCTTCCCATCCTCTGGACCAGTCTGGCCACTGGCGATGCCGACGCTATGGTGACAGCATGGCTGCCCAATACCAATAAAGACATGTACAACAAGTACAAGGACAAGCTGGAAGTGTTGGGCAAACTTACGGACGGCGCGCGGCTTGGCCTTGCCGTACCCGATTATGTCCCCCTGCACTCCGTGGAAGAGCTGAAAGCCAACGCAGGCAAGTTCAAGGGGCAGATCATTGGCATTGATCCCGGCGCAGCCATCATGCGTCTTACCGAAAATCTTGTGAAGGATTATGGCATAGATAATATGGAGTTGATGGAAGGCAGCGATGCCATCATGACATCCAGCCTGGCCGAGGCTATCCGCAACAAAGAGTGGATTGTGATCACCGCATGGTCGCCCCACTGGCTTTTTGGCCGTTGGAACATGCACTATCTTGAAGACCCCAAGGGCAGCCTTGGCAGCGAAGAAGCCATCTATAATGTTGGCCGTAAAGACCTGAAAACGGACCACCCTGATGCGCATGCCTTTTTGTCCAAGTTCGCCTTTGCAGACGCAGGTCAGTTGCAGCAACTTATGGCCTGGAACCAGGAAAAAGGCGCAGATCCGATGAAAAACGCCCGCAGGTTCATGACGGAACACCCGGAACTGGTGGAAGCCTGGCTGAAAAAATAAGCTGCCGTACCCGCAGCACCGCTAGTCAATGAATGCGATGCTTTAATGCAATAGAAAACCCCCGGCGCAATAACGGCGCCGGGGGCTTTAGTTTGGTGCTAGCTGGCAATGTAATGACGAACTGCGTTTTATTGTTGAAGAATGAGTCTTTTATACAGGGAGTATGCGTATGATACTCGACCGGAATAAACGCTGAAGCTCAACGCAAAGCCCACTGAAAAAACGCTCGCAAAACCACTGCCTAGGCTTTCTTCATATTGCTGATAAGCGCGCTCAGCCGATGGGCCTGCTGGGCAAGTTCAGCAACGGCTTGAGCGGCCTCGCTCATGGCCTGAGCAGTCTGCCCGGACATATCGTTGACCTGCACAATAGACTGGTTGATTTCCTCGCTGGCGGCAGACTGTTCTTCGCTTGCCGTGGCAATGGCCCGCACCTGATCTGCCGTAGCTTCCACATTGCTGACAATCTGACGAAGAGCCTCGCCGGATTGTCGGGCAAAGTCGGTGGCGATTTCAACTTCCGTAAGGGCCTTGTCCATACCGCTCACGCTTTTGGCCGTACTTTCCTGAATGGCCTTGATGGCATTGCCCACGTCCTGGGTGGAAGCCATAGTCTTTTCAGCCAGTTTGCGTACTTCGTCGGCCACTACCGCAAAACCGCGTCCCGCATCACCAGCACGTGCAGCCTCAATGGCAGCGTTTAGGGCAAGCAGGTTGGTCTGGTCGGCAATATCAGAAATGACACCCATAATACGGTTAATCGCCAGGGCATGTTCATTCAGCTGAGACATATCACCCTTGAGTTCCATAGAAACACTGTGCACGTGGTCAATGCTCTCCAGAGCCTGCCGCACGATCTGCGCACCGTTTTCGGCATTTCCCCGGGTTTCATCTGACATGGACGAAGCGGCAGAAGCATTGCCCGCAACTTCGCGCACGGTTGCGTTCATCTGGTTCATCGCTGTGGCGGCCTCACTGAGGCGCGCTGCCGATTCCTCAGAAATATGATCCGACTGCGCAATACGGGCCGAGAGCTGATTGGACGCGGAGGAGATGACCAACACCACTTCTTCCAGCTGACCTGCCGCGACCAGCATGCCGTCACGCCTCGCGTTCTCGGCCTGCTGACGGGCGGCTTCAGCCTGCTCTGTTGCTGCCTTGGCCAGCAAGGTTTGCTCTTCGGCTTCATTACTCTTTTGATGCGCGGTCTTAATCATATTTTGTAGGTTGGTGACCATGTTGAGCAACGAATGGCGAAGTTCTGCCAGTTCTCCGTAAAAATCACGCATCTCCAGGTGCACATCAAGGTTACCCTGGGAGATCTTGTCTGCTTCCGCAACGATGAGGTGCAGGGGCCGATTGATGGACCTCACAATATACCAAGCTACTGCCAGCATGATGAGAGTCACGATGCCGTAAATGATTGACACGGAGCGTATGGCTTCGTTGGCGCTGGCAAAAATTTCGCTCTCGTCCTGAATGACAACAATCTTCCAGCCAAAGCTGGTTGTAAAAACGTTGGCCCGAACAGACACACCTTTTATGCGGGTGAGCACAAGGCCACTCTGCGTGCTGAACAACTGTTCCAGACCGGGGTCCTTGACTTCCGTGCCAATAACCTTGCCAGTGAGGTCTTTATCTCTTGGGTCACAGAGGATGCGCCCCGTATTTTCAATGAGCATGAAATAACCGGTGCGCCCGAAATTCAGTGAAGTAAATTTTTCTGAAAGCCCGTTGAGTGAAACATCCACACCCAACACGCCCTTGCTCACACCCGTGTCGCTGCGAAGAAGGTGTGTAACAGCCAGTACCATTTCGCCTGAAATGGACAGGTAGCTGTTGGCAAGCCCTGAAGGTTTACCGGAATTCATCCGCTCCACATACCAGGGACGTTTGGAAGAGTTATATCCGGCGGGGACCGGGCCTTCCTTCATTGAGGTTCCGTAACTGCCGTCAGGGTATCCCGCATAAACTTCCGCATAGGCCGGGTTGGCCTCAGCCACGCGCGCGATGAGCATGGCAGCTTTGGCTGCCTCTGAATCAAGAGCGGACCGCTTGTAGGCAGTTTCACTGGGGTTGTTTACGTAGATGGGAAAAAGCCCTTCTGCATTAATGAGAACCTCGTCAGCAGCCAGAACTGCAAGACTGCGCTCAGCCTCGCCAATAAAGCCTTCAATATAGCTCCCCATAATCTGTAATTGCTCGTGGGAAGCTTCCATATAGGCCTGCTCGGCGTTGTCACGCATTTTACTGGTGACATAGGGAATGGTGCTGCCAGCCATAACAATGATTGTCAGCAGAAAACCCAATATAATCCTGGCCTTAATTGTCATGTGCAGTTCCTCCTCTACCTGCTTTCACCGTGCAGGCAATCTCAGGCAGCTTCCTTCGCGTTCGGGGCAGTTCGCTATTCTCCAAAGACAAATCATCACATTATGATAATCGCCCGGATATCTTATTCCTTAAGAGCGTTGCAAAAAGTAATTGGTAATTTTGTTAAAAAAATACCCACTTGACAGCTCTATTATCTATTTTATGTGAAGATATCGTGAAATTTTTGTTTCACTCTTTGTACAAAATAAATAAATCCTGTTCCGAATCGCTTATCAGCCATGCTATATAAATAGCATTTAATTTAAAATTAGATATATTCATATAAAGATAACTGAATAAAAAAATATACAATACAGTGCTTACTTCAGTTTATCTGCCTGTATTATATTTGCAAGTTCGTATTTGACCTTTGATAACACGCTACTGTATCATATCATCAATAATTATCAGTAACAAACTATATAACCTGCTTTTACAGATTTATCCGGAGCCTGCATGCCCATCTCTTCTCAGCACCGTAACTTCATGGTCCGAGGCGTTCTTTACATGCTGGCCATGTGCGTTCCCATTATTGTCAGTCAGGCCTTGAACAAACCGGAAATTGCTTTGCTTGGCGCACTGGGAGCGCTGTTCGCCCTGTTTATCGCACCACGATACAGCCCCCTGCCACGCGTATTATGCATAGGCGCAGGCGGCCTGCTCGTATGCTCAGCCGCTTCTGTGGGTGTTTTGACTCAAGGAAATAACGACCTTGCCCTTATTCCCCTGATACTGTTCAGTTGGCTTGCAGCCCTGCCTCGTCCCGACCAGGCCTACCTCAGCCTTGTAGTCAAAAATATGGCCGCGGCCGCCCTGCTTACCCATTTTGGCATGGCCAACTCTCTGGCAGCAGCAGAGCTTTTTATGGCAGGTCTGGCCTTTGGCGCACTGCTCAGCGTGCTTGGCATTCAGTTTGGCAGCGGGCAAGGCGATGGAGCAAGCCCCTTTGAAGAGTTCAAGGCGTTCAAAAGCGGAGCCATGAACGGCTACCTCTTCGGCATGGCAGTGCCGCTGACGGTTCTTATCTGTACTCTGGCCGCGCGATTCCTGAACTTCAGCCACCCCGCATGGGTTGGCCTGACCGTGCTTTTTGTCATGCACAGTAACGGCGCGACGGAACTGCGCCGCATCCGTGACCGCGCCCTGGGCACAGTGCTGGGCGTCATAGCAGCGGCTCCTGTTGTTTTCAGTATAACCATCCCCCTGCCTCTTGCCATAACTATTGGCCTGGCGGCTCTTTTTATTCCTTACGCTCAAGCCGGGCATTACATGCTGTTCAGCTTCATCATCACCTTCATTGTACTGCTGCTCATTGACTTGGCCATGCTAAATGCAGGAGGCGACATTTCTTTGCTGAGTTGGCGGCTGCTTGATACCATACTGGCTTGCGGTGGCGTTCTTATATCCAACATGATTCTTCGGTTGATAGAGCGCAGACGAAATCATAAGTAAAAACATATAAAACCACTTAGCCGACTGAAATAATAACAATTAAAATCTGTCATTTACCCTTTATATATTACAATCAAAAGCACGTGTAAACTTTTAGTTGATAAAAACCTTGCCAGCCACCAACAAGATTGTTAACCTGAATCTAATACATCTGTTTTCGCAGGCATTACAGCCATGCAGGACAGTCGCTGTACCCACCGCAAAAAACTTTTCAGCCCGCCTTTATGTGGCTGACCCAAGCCCGCCGCGCGGCATGCCCAGTTTGAAGGCACGGTTGACGCGGCTTGTGAGACAGTTATGACTGATAAAAGTGAGTTTGAAACAACCTTGCAAAGGCTTATGCTGGCTTTGAACGCCTCCACCGATGCAGAGTTGGCACGCGCCCTCGGTATCACACCGCAATCCATCAGCGGCGCGCGCAAACGCGGAGAAGTGCCGCCAGCCTGGATTCAGACCTGCTCGGCAGAAACCGGGGCAAACGCCCACTGGCTGTTTTTCGGCAGCGGCCCCATGCGTCTTCCTGAAGCGGCAGACGGTGAATTGCCAGCTACCCCCGCCGACTGCGAAACAGATCTTATTCATGTTCCCCTGGCTGAAGCCCGTCTTTCTGCGGGCACGGGCAGCCTTGAAGTCAGCGAGCGCAGTGATGACAGCTACGCCTTCAGGGGAGATTTTTTACGCCGCAAAGGCAACCCCAGGCGCATGGTTTTGATGCGCGTATCCGGGGACAGCATGGTGCCTGAAATCTTTGATAATGACCTGGTGCTGCTGGACAAGGGACAGACGGAAATCAGCCCTGGCCGCCTGTATGCGGTTGGTTTTGAGGACGCCATTTATATCAAGCGTATAGACAAGGTGCCTGGAAAAATCATACTGCACAGCGTCAATCCGGCCTACCCACCCGTCAGTCTTGATTTACGCGGCGATATAGCCGACCAGTTCAGGGTTATCGGCAGAGTGCTCTGGTCAGGAAGAGAATACCGCTAAGAGCTTGCGCAGAAACATATCCTTCTGATTAAATCAGGTTATGCCTTTGAGCCCCTTGCGCCCCTCTGGCCGTGCGCGTACAATGAAGGCATCATTGTTATTTCCACTAAGGAGTGCAGAATGCTGCGAAATTGTTTGGCTTTTTTTCGCGTAACTTTGCCTGTTTTTACCATTCTGGCTCTGCTGTCTTTTGCTTTGCCCGCTATCAGCGCGGAAAACCGCAATAGCGTTCACTCTGTTGCCGCCACCGCCGGAACTTCTACTACCGCTCATGGTCAGGAAGCTCCTGCCAGTGATACGTCCGCCGCCGTAAAGGCAGACACGGCACCGGACAAAGAGCAAGACGAGATTTCTCCAGTTCAGGCTGAAAGCCTGTACAGCACTGAATACCAGATATGTATGGACAGCGCGGCCGGAGTGACCACAGAAATGCAGGATTGTATCAATGCCGAACAGGGACGGCTGGAAAAAATCATTTCTTTCAGGCAGGTTGCGCTGACTCCTGTGCTGGGAGAAGAAAGAAGCAAGTCTCTGCATGAGGCTGTCACTGCCTGGGAAGCCTTGCGCAAGCATGGTTCAGCGGCCATGTATGACCCTGACGGGGGAACGCTTTCTCCGCTTATCGCCTCGCTGTGGCACCTGGAACAGACCGCGCGCATGGCACAATGGCTTAACAGCCTTGCTGAAAGTGCTGAGTAACGTTGTTTGCTAACTGAGCACCGCCTTGAAAACAGCTTCGGCAGTTAAATAGCCCCCCTGCACTGCCCTTCAGCCAGCATTTTGAATCCCTGATATTACGCAAAGATCCCGGTGAAAGCCGGGATCTTTGTTTATTGGCGTATCGTTAAAACGCCGCCGGGGGCGGCCATCAAAGGCCGCCGCCCGGGGGAAGGTCGCCCACAACCTGACCGGTGGTTGAGGGCATTTGTGCCAGAGGAAGGCTGAGACAGAATACAGCTCCGCCTTCCTGGCGATTAGCGGCGGAGAGTTCACCACCGCGCGCGTGCGCCAGCGAGCGGGCCACGGCAAGACCGAGACCCGCATAGCGGCCCATGTGGGATTGTGTGGCAGAACCGGGGCGCATGGTGCTGCCGTTGTGACCGTCATGGTATTGGACATGACCGCCGCATCCGCTTTGAAGGGCACGCGAACTAAAAAATGGCTCAAAAATGTGGGGCATTATGTCCGGCGCAATACCAGGGCCGCTGTCAGCCACAAGCATATCGTACCAGCTCCTGCCCTGGCCGTCACGCCTTACCCTGGCAGTCACCTGTACAAATCCACCCTCAGGCATGGCATCCAGAGCATTTTCAAACAGATGAAGGAATATCTGCCGCAACTCTGGTGCTGATCCCCAAGGTCGCCAAGAGTCTTCAACAACCAGATCATCTGCCGTAGCGTCTCCTTCTGGCAGGCGAGCACCTGAAAGATCCACCTGATAATGCAGTCCTGCTGCCTCAGATCTGTGCCGCAGCAGATCTATAACTTCCTCAATGATCGCCGCAACGTCCAGAGGGCCAGTACGCGCATCCAGCCCATGCCCAACCATGAGCAGTTTGCGGGTAATTTCGCGCACGCGCAGGCTTTGGGTACGGATGGTATTAACGGCTCCGCGCAGTTCATCGATATCCGGCAGAGCCTCAGCCTCTGGCTCTTCCAGACAGTCCCGTATTAGACCTGCGGCTTGCACCACGATATTCAACGGATTATTCACTTCGTGGGCGACACCTTCCGCAACGCGTCCCAGACTACGCCAGCGCGCGGCTTCTGCCAGGCGGGCAGCTTCCTGCCTTACGGCTGCCCGCTCACGCGCCTTGCGGCACTCCTCCAGCACCTGCTCTATATCCACAGGTTTGGAAAGCCAGTTGAAAGCCCCTCGCCGCATGGCCTGCACGGCCTTGCCCATATCTGCCGCGCCGGAAAGCATGACCACATCAGTTTGCGGATGCTTTTCGCGTATGACTTTGAGCAGGGCCACACCATCCATGCCGGGCAGGCCCACGTCAAGAAAGACAAGTTCAGCAGGCCACGCATGCAAGATATTCAAAGCTTCGCTGGCATCGTGGGCCGTGCGCGTTTCCATGCCACGCAGACCCAGGCGCTGGGCCAAAGGCCCGGCAAAAGCCAGTTCGTCATCAACAATTAACACGCGCATGGACGCTCCGATAAAGCAGCCCCATCAGGCCGCCGCTATTTGCCTACTTTTCGTGATCCTGAAGAAGATCCTTTTCGTTCAGCACATCGCGGGCGGAATCAAAGTCGCCGCCTTCAGCCAATGACACTGCCACCATAGCGTTTTCCAGCTTGTCCCGGTAAGCCATACGGATGCTGCTGAGCAGTTCGTCAATGTCCATAGGTTTGCGCAGGAAATTGTACGCGCCCATGCGGTAGGCAGTCTGCTCTTCAGCGTCGCCGCCATGCCCGGTCAGGATGATGACCTGCACCTGCGGATTACTTTTCTTCACATTGCGCAGCACTTCAAAACCGTCCATGCCGGGCATGCGCAGGTCAAGTACGATAACGTCCGTGGGCTGTTCAACAGCGCTCAGAGCTTCAGGCCCATCGTAAGCCACTCTGGCGGCAAAACCGCGCATGGCAAGACGCTCGGCCAGTGTGTCCACGAATTGTTTTTCATCGTCCACCAGCAGGATCTTGATGTCTTCCTTGGTCATGGAGTTCTCCTTGAAGGCCCAGGCACATGCCGGAGCAGGTTATGCTGCATCTGAATCGCAGGCGGAAAGTGAAAGAAAGAAGCGCGGTCCCTGTTCACGCCACGGCATGAGCGCTGCCCGCCAGCCGGGGCGCATACCGCTGAGCATGGGGCTGCCTGTCATAGCAGCCAGGGCCAGCTCTCGATTGGCCCCTTCCAGCACTTCCACCACAATGCCTTCTTCCTTCTGCCGTCGCCCGGCGGTGAAGCGCAGTTGCACCTGACCGCCCACCGAGGCACAAAGGTCGAAAATTTCAAGCAGGGCGCGCAGTACATCCATCGGGGGCACCGCCGCCCAAACAGGTTCTGCGCTTTCGCCGCTTACAAGGTTTATCTGGGCCGCGCGGGCCTGCCGCGCGGCCAACAGGCAAAAACTGCGGTTAACGCGAACAAGATCGCAGGGGCCGCCATGCTCGCCGCTTTCCGCGCCGCCAGATTGGGCAAGGTAGTCCATAGCTTCCGCCAAGGCTGCTCCCTGCCCCACTGAACGCTGCACTTCAGCCAGAGCTGATCCAAGCCTTTGCTGGCCAGCGGCTGCATCACTGTTGCCGCCTCCGGTTTTTCCGCTGCCAGAAGCGTCTGCCAGCGCGGCCAGATCTTGCGCAAGCCCGGCAGATTCGCGAATCACCGCAAGCACGTTGCGCATATCGTGTACTGCCGAGGCCAAAAGGCGTGCCGTGCATTGACTGGTATTCATGAACGGCCTCCTGCGCGGGACACGGCCTCGCGGCCTTCACGAACAGCGGTTTCCAAAGTTTCAAGAAACACATTGAAACTCAGCGGTTTGGTAAGACATGCATAGGCCTGGCAAGCTGGCGAAACTCCCGTATCGTCCACAACTTCATGCCCGGTCAGCAGTATGATGGGCAGACCGGGTTGGACGTTTTTTAGACGGCGCAACACTTCATCGCCAGGCAGACCGGGCATAAGCAGATCAAGCACCACCACGTCGGGCGTTTCTTCAGCGGCGGCATTCAGGGCGGCAATACCATCAAAAACCACACGCACGCTGTGTCCGCGCAGCTCAAGTCTTTCCGCCAGTGTTTCCACAAAATCTTTTTCATCATCAGCAAGAAGTATGCGCAGCGCCATTTCTATACCTCCACAGAGCCGTCAGGCGGGGTCAGGGGCAGGGTTACACGTACTGTGCTGCCACGGCCTTCTTCGCTCTCAACGAAGATTTCTCCGCCAAGCCGACGCACAATGCCGTAGGTGATAAACATGCCAAGTCCCGTGCCCTTATCTTTTTTGGTAGAATAGAACGGCTCAAAGATATGTCGCAACACTTCCTGAGGCATGCCTTTGCCATTATCGCGCACGGTCACTTCAAGCGCGCATTCTCCCGCCGTAACACACTGCACCTTCACAAAGCGTTGCTGTACGTCCTTGGTGTCGCTGGGAAGCGGGCAACCCGTCACAGCATCCAGAGCGTTACCTACTATATTCAAAAAAATCTGCTGCAATTGGCCACGGTCTGAGACAATTTCGGGCAGGTTGGCGGCCAGATCCATCTCCAGCTTTACGCCCCTGTTTTTGGCTTCACGCTCAAGAAAAGACAGCGTTTCAGTAATGACTTCTTCAATGTGCAGACTCTGCCTGTTGGCCTCCATACGCCGGGCGAAGCCCAGCAGCCGATGAGTAATGCCGCGCGCCCTTTCCACTGTACTTTCAATGCCTTCCAGCAGCGAATTAAGCCTTTCCTTGTCCTTGCTCTCTTCGCACACCTTGCCCATGTTGATGAGATCTCGCGCCAGGCCTGCCTTTTCATAAATAACCGCCAACGGGTTGTTTACCTCGTGGGCCACCCCGGCCGCCAGTCTGCCAATGGAAGAAAGCTTTTGGTTGTGTTCCATCTGGGCGAAAACTGCCACACGGCGCTCGTCACTGGCCTGCAGCCTATTGACGAGTTGCTTCATGAGCAGTTGCGACACCAGAACGATAAGAGCCACACCACCGCAAAGAACAAGCAGCAACTCGGTGCGCAAAGCCGTCCAGGGACGGAAGGCATCAGCCACAGGTTTGACCGCCAGCAGCGTAAAATCCGTACCAGCCAGCCCGCATGAGGCAACCATAAGCTTACGCCCGGACGGTTCGGTCACGGTGCGCACAACGGTTTCAGCGGTAGCCTGTGGTACTGGCAGAGGGCAGGGTTCCAGAGCTTTGCCGTAAAGGTGGGAGTCTGTCTGCAAGACTCCCTCTCTGTCTACAAGAAAAACGTCGGTATCCTGTTCCGGCCCCACAGCCGAAAGCACCTGTTGCAGGCGCAGAGTATCGACCGCCACCCGCAAGGTCCACGAAAGACCGCTTTCTTCCATTCTGTGAACGGCTATGACCATATGCGGATAGCCGCGATACCCCAGAAAAACATTGCTCAGATAACGGCTCTTGATCTCTGTTTCACGCAGCCAGGGCTTGCCCGCATAATCCACGCCCTTGAGCTTGTACGGCCCTATGTAGGAAATCTGCATGCCCTCGGAGTTTACCAGCCCCATATCCACAAAGCCCTGAAATTCACTTCTCAGTGACAGAAACACCCTGTTAAGAGTGCGCTCATCCGCCAGATCTTTGAATGTATAGGCATGAGCGATAAAGCTTACTGTGGATTCACGTTCGCCCAGATAAAGCTCCAGCGCCGCTTGCGACTTGCGGGCCAACGCATAGATGGGGCTTTCCATCTCGCGTTCCAGAGTTCTGGTATACTGCACATGGCTTATGCCCGAGAGCAAAAGCAGCGGCGTTACAGACACCACCACCATAAGCATGGTCATAAGCCGCCGGAGAGAGCGGTACCGGGCCGGGGATACGGCCTCGGGCACTTCCAGCAGGTGAGCGAACGTGTTTTTTATGACGGCAAACATGTTTCCTCCGAGGTCTGCGCCACAAAGCGCACTGAGGTGCTTCAGACGTGCGTTTCCGCAGCGCAGACCTTGGCGAACAGGCTAGTGCGCTCCAGCTACCAGAACGCCGGACGCAGCCAGACTCAGAACCAGCACTTCAGCAATGGCAATACACATCATGAGCCATTGCTTGCGCCGGGCCAAGCTCCAGGCAAGCTGCACAAAGCAGAAGATCGTCAGAGCCGCAAGAAAGGCTATGCCCAAAAAGTTGCATATATCGCCCTTGCCCACGAGAGCAAGCCAGCCCCAGCCCTGAGGAATATTTCCGGCAGCACGGTAGGCGGCAGCGCTGTGCGTCCACAGGCGTGGCATCTCATCAAGGGGAATCTGCGGTTCAAGTACGCCAAACACATAGAGCGCATACGTGATCAGCATAGTCACAAAACCGATGAGTGAACCGTAGAACAGCGTATCAGCATAACGCAGCTGCGCCGGTGAAGCCTTGATTTCGTTCTTAACATCCATAGTATTCATACTATCCTCCCAAAAAGTCCAGTCCGGGCGAAAACTACCAGCCCAGGCCCTTCATGAGGGCTTTGACGCCGGAGAAAAGAAGCACAAAAATCACCATGTAGCGGATGAATTTGGGCTTGGCCACGGCAAGCAGGCGCACACCGACCACGGAACCGAGCATGAGCCCCACAATGGAGGGAATTGCCATAAGGGGAATAACGCAGCCCTGGTTAAGATAAACCCAGGCAGCGGAAGTATCCGTAATGGAAAGAAGGAATTTGGATGTGCCCACGCTTACCTTGAGCGGGGCGCCCATGAGCAGATTAAGCACCGGCACGTTGGCCCATCCGGCTCCAAGGCCGAACATGCCCGCCATAATGCCTATTACAATAAAGAGCAAAAGGCCCGCCAGCGTGCGGTGGGTTTTCCATTCCACCACTTCACCAGTGCTGGGCTCAAGAAATACGCCATCCATGCCCAGGGCCATACTAATGGCATCCTGCTTGTTCACCACAGGACGGACGGAGTTTTTGGAAAGCAGCAGGAGCACGGCGATGGCTAGAATGGTACCGCCAAGGCAGGTCTGAATGATGTGCGTGGGCAGGGCCAACCCCAGCATGGCACCCACAATGGCGCAGGCAGAAGCTATCAGCGCCACGGGGAGAGCCAGGCGCAGGTTGGCGAAATTACGGCGCAGCAAACCGGGACCGGCAGCCAATGCGCCTGCCAAAGCAACCAGCAGACCAGCACCACGCACGAAGTCGAGATGGAAGGGGAAGAAGCCGCTGACCAGCGGCACGAAAAGCACGCCGCCGCCTACCCCGGCCATAACGGCGATTATGCCAAGAATGAAACAGAACCCTAGCAAGGCAAGGGGCCAGAACCACCAGGGATGATTATCCACCGGGGCCATGTCGGCAGTCTGAACGGAAGTCTGTGCAGTGGACTGCGCGGTCTGTAGAGCTGCCGCATCCGCCGGAGCAGCTGTGGCAGAGGCCACGGCATCAGCGGAACTGGAAGCGGGAGCCGAACTCTGCGCAACGGGTTGGGCCTGATCCCCATCTTGGGCCAAGGCCGCCATTGGTGCGGCTAAAAGCAGAAAAAGCATGACGGGCAACAGCACGAGCTTTGCCGCATAGTCCCTTGCGCCTCTTTTGAGGTATTCACGAAAAACACAGGCCATTGTCTCCCCCTTGCGCCCTTGACCGACGCATTTGTTTTTTCGGTTAGGGCAAGACTAGGCTGGGCAGCTCACCCACACCATCGGGAGAATCCTGATTTGTGAAAGAAAGTTCTAAGGATTTTCCCCAGGAAGATAACAATGATTGCAGGCGTGCCTGAAAGACAGGAAAATGAAGGAATAACGGAGAGGATAGTTTGACGACAACTACGCCTTTTGCCTTTATTGAAGGTAGAAACCAAGTCAGGGTAAATCGGCCTGTTCGCTACAACGCCTTGCGGATTCCGGGTAGTGCCGTCACGACATGAATTGCCTTGTTATTTCACTGAGAACTGGACTTCTATGCAGGGTATGAACTCAACCGGAATAAAGGGAGAAGTTTAGCGGAGAAAGGACTGGAAAGGCTCTTGAGTCGGCACTGCCTAGAGTAGTCCAGCTAAAAATACGTCAGACCTTGAGCAGGCCGTGGCGGATGGCAATCTTGACCAGATCCCCCACAGATCCGGCCTGTAGCTTGGTGAGCAGGTTATACTTGTGGGTTTCAACAGTTTTGGGGCTTATGTGCAAATCGCCAGCAATGGCCTTGATGCTCTGCCCGTCAGCCAGAAGGCGGAATATTTCCTTTTCCCGAGGCGAAAGAGCACTCAGGTCGCCAGCTCCCTCGCCGCCAGAATCATCCGCAGCCTGACGGCGTTCCCGCAACAGCGCTGCCAGACGGCCCCCCGGATCGGAAAAACTCAGAAATATTTCACCCTGTCGCACACTTTCAATGGCGCGCAAAAGCACGCCCGGTTGTTCAGACTTGCGCACATGGCCCATGATGCCGATATCGAGAAGTTCCGGCAGCCAGCGCTGATCCTCATGCCCGGTGTAAATAAGAATACGTGTTCCGGGGCGTACTTCCAGCACGGCGCGAGCCGTTTCGACACCGTTCATGCCGGGCATGCCCAAGTCCAGCACCACAAGGTGCGGGCCCAAAGATGCGGCCAGGGCCACGGCTTCTCCGCCTGAAAGCGCCATACCCACTACCCGCAAATGGGCGTAAGGAGCCAGCAGGCTGCGCACGCCTTCCATCAGCAGTTTGTGGTCATCTACCAGCAAAATGCGGCAAATTTCATTTTGCGCCTGTGCCATATGCCTGTCCAGTCTCCCGGCTTCGTAACTACCGCTTGCCTCCACAGAGGCAGGCGGTCTGAACCGGACGATTCAGGTTGTGCAGAGCTACAACAAAAAGAGTGATGCCAGCCCGAGAAAAATGAAAAAGCCCGCGCCGTCTGTGATTGTAGTGAGAAAAATACTGGAAGCATGCGCGGGGTCACGCCCAAGAGCTCGAAAAATAAGGGGTATTGAACCGCCAGAAATGGCCCCCAGCAGCATATCGCACATAAGCGCTCCGCCCATTACAGCACCAATGGCAGCTACACCCGTAAACATCCACGCGCCGATAAAAGCAGTAAAAGCCATAACAACACCGGTGACAAGGCCAATCTTGCCTTCGCGCACAACGGCCATCCAGGCTTTTTTCTGGTCAAAGCGGTCTGTGGCCAACTGACGAATCATAACGGCCAGGGCCTGCTGCCCCGTATTGCCCGCCTGATTGGCCACCATAGGCATAAGTACGGCCAGCACGGCCATTTCGGCTATGCTGCCTTCGAACATATACACGACCGAGGCTGACAGGGCCGAGTTGAACATGTTTACAAAGAGCCAGGGCAGGCGCTTGCGCACGCTTTCTTTCCAGGGCGTGTCCACGCTTTCTTCCGGGTCGGCGCCCACCATGCCCAGCATGTCAGCGCTGGCCTCTTCGTGCATGATGTCCATAATATCGTCATAGGTGATAACACCCATGATATGCCCGTCATTATCCACAACAGGCATGGCCATGAAGTTATAGTGTGAAAGCAGGCTGGCCACTTCGCGCCTGTCGGTATCGTAGGTAACGCTGATAACGCTTTGCCCGGAGACCGCGTCGCCCACAATGGTACCGGGGCGGGCCAGCATGAGGTCGCGCAAGGAAAGCACGCCCACAAGCACGTCGTGCGAATCCACCACGTAGCCGTAATAAGGGCTTTCTTTTTCAGACATTTCCGCGCGAATATGCGCAATGGCCTCATCCACGGTCTGGTTGCCTTCCAGCAGGATGAGCTCGGTGTTCATGACACCGCCAGCGGAATCCGGATCGAAATTGAGCAGGCTGCGCAATTCGTCGGAATCTTCGCGGGTCAGTTTTTCCAGCAGGGCATCGCGGTGGTCCTCGTCCAGCTCATCCAGCACGTCGGCGGCGTCGTCAGGGGACATCTCGGCAATAATCTGGGCGGCAACGTCCGTATCCAGATTTTCCAGCACGTCGACGGCCATATTTCCGTCAAGTTCTGCCAGCGCCTCTGCGGCATCTTCCTTGGGCATGCGAACAAGGGTGCTCACCTGCCTTTCAAGGCTCATATTTTCAAGATGGTCGGCCATGTCGGCCGGGTGAATGAACTCCTGATCCAAAAATTCGGGATCATATTCCTCGTCAATGGAATCAGGAGGATTGGAAGCGGGATGAACCGAAGAAGTTCCGGCTTTTGCAGCATCGGACACGGAAGGCGCCGCATCGGCATCAGAACCGGCGTCGGCGTAATCTTCAGTGTAACCGCTGCCCGTGCTTGCAGCTCCGGCCCGTTCATTCTTGCCAGGGGCGGAATTCACGGTCGCGGACTTTGCGGACGCGCTCGAATGCGGGTCCGTTAGTGAAACAGCAGGCTGAATTCCACGGGTTTCTTCCCGCTTCATGCCCTCTTCGGCTCCAGTGTGCTGCTTGTCTTTGTAATCTGCCATAGCGCGCCTTTCATCCAAAAAAATACATCCCGAAGGAGCAATAATGCCGGAAATTGCGCCTTTCAGACGGTAAGGCGCATATGTGAAAATGCTCTCTAGGTTCACGCGGCTTGACGCGACGCACTGGGCATTCTATCTACTTCAAATAACCCGCACAACGGCGCAATCCGCCGTGTGAGGGCCATCACGCCGCACGTGGCGTCTGGCCACGGCGGGCGCCCTTTCACTTAGCATGCGTAAGAAATGGGGACAAGCGCAATGTATACGCCCTGGGCCGCTTTTTTTTCACCGGAAGGACAGCGGCTTCTTCAAAAATGCATCGATCTCGCCCTGGAAGAAGACGGCCCAGAACTGACCGCCTTGGGCCTTTTTACTCCCGACGCGTACCTGAATGCCGCCATACGCGCCAAACAGGACACTCTGGTGGTGGGTCTTCCCGTTATTGGCCCGGTGTTCCGGGCTTTGGGCTCGCCCTTCAAGTGGCAGGCTCTGGCCGCCGAAGCCGCTCAAGTGCCTGCCATGACAGAGGTGGCCCGCATCGCAGCGCCCGCCGTGGCCATGCTCAAAGCCGAGCGCGTTATCCTCAATTTTATAACCCACCTTTCGGGCATAGCCAACCTCACGGCATGCTATGTGCGCGAACTGGAAGGCACGGGAGTGCGCCTGCTCGACACGCGTAAAACCACCCCCGGTATGCGCTGGCCCGAAAAATACGCCGTACAGGCAGGCGGAGCCTGCAATCACCGCAAAAACCTTGCGGAAATGCTCATGCTCAAAGACAACCACATCGACGCCGCAGGTTCCATCACCGCTGCCGTGGCGGCCTTGCGCGCCCGCTACACCCCCTGCCCGCCCATTGAAGTGGAATGCCGCACCCTTGATCATGTGCGTGAAGCCATTGCCGCAGGTGCCGACCGCATCATGATGGACAATATGGACGGGCCGCTTCTGAGCCAGGCTCTGGCTCTGGTGCCAGCAGGCTTTGAAACCGAAGTAAGCGGCGGCGTACGGCTGGAAAACATCCGTGAACTCGCTCTTACCGCTCCACGCAGGCCTGATTTCATTTCTGTGGGGCGGCTTACCCACTCTGCCGTTGCGGCAGACTTCAGCATGACCCTGCTGCCGGCCTGAGACCGCCAGCGTCAGTATCTTTTCAGTACAGGGAACAAGACCATGCAAAATATCAGTGCCGAAATTCAGGCCATCAAGCGACAATTAGGCGACAAACTCTGCATTATGGGGCACCACTACCAGAATGATGCCGTGGTGCAGCACTGCGACATCGCAGGAGATTCGCTTGAACTGGCTCGCCGTGTGCCGCAGGTAAACGCAGACTACATCGTATTCTGCGGTGTTTACTTTATGGGTGAGTCTGCCGCCCTGCTGGCCAAGCCGGGGCAGGCCGTCTATCTGCCAAGTATGGATGCAGACTGCCTTATGTCGCAAATGACGCCCGCACCTCTGGCCCGCAAGGTGCTGGAACAGCTTTACGAGCGTGGGCGCAAGGTTATTCCTTTAGCCTACGTCAATACGGATCTGGCCCTCAAGGCTGTGGTGGGAGAATACGGCGGAGCCGTCTGTACCTCGGCCAATGCGGGCGTCATGCTGCAATGGGCCATGAAGCAGGGTGACGGCGTGCTTTTTCTGCCAGACAGGCACCTCGGCAACAACACGGCGACGGCTCTGGGCATTCCTCCCCAAGACCGCCACGTGCTGCGCATTGGCTCCAAGGGTCTGGTTGATCCTGAAAGCCAGCCTCTGGACAAAAAACTGCTGCTCTGGCCGGGCTGCTGCGCCATCCATGCCCGCTTCGATCCGGATGATGTACGCGAAATGCGCGCCGCCCATCCCGGCTGCCGCGTCATTGCCCATCCAGAATGCCGTGAAGAAGTCATTTCCGTCTGTGACGGAGCAGGTTCCACATCCTTCCTCATCAAGGACGCGGCGCGCGTGGCCGCCGAAGCTCCGGGTTCCACCCTTATTGTGGGGACAGAGAACCACCTTGTGCATCGCCTTGCCGACCGCTTCAAGGACCAATGCCGCATCATCCCATTGGGACACGCCATTTGCGGCAACATGGCCAAGGTGACGGAAAAGAAACTTTGGACTATACTTACTGAAATTGTTTCGCAAAAAGCCACCCCTCTGGCGATCGAGGAGGAACTCTGCCCCCCCGCCCGTCTCTCGTTAACCCGCATGCTGGAAGTATGCGGCCAGTGAGGTTAGCACTGTGAATGTCAGTCGCCGTCATGTGCCCGTATTGATTATCGGTTCGGGCATTGCCGGATGCACCGCCGCCCTGACTCTGGCCGACGCCGGTTATGAAGTGCTTCTTATCAATGCCGGAAGCCAACTGGCTGACGGCAATTCCGAACTGGCGCAAGGAGGCATCATTTACCGTGCCGACCCTGCCGCCAATGAAGGTACTAATGGCTCTGGCGCACACGAGGCCGAGCCGAACGATGATGCTCAGGCCCTTGAAAAAGATATATTTGTAGCAGGCCACAACTACAACTATGGCAAAGCAGTGCGCTTTCTGTGTGATCAGGGGCCAAAGTGCGTTGACAACGTGCTCATAGAGCGCGCCAAAGTGCCCTTTGACCGCAATGATGACGGCAGTTTCAATCTTACCCGCGAAGGCGGGCACTCTGCCCCGCGCATCCTGCATTGCCGTGACTACTCGGGGCGGGCCATGATGGACGGCCTGACTGCCCAGGTTCTGGAACACCCACGCATCACGCGCCTGCACCGGCGCGCCGCAATTGACCTCCTTACCAGCCATCACCACGCCAAGGGTTCGCAACTCCGCTACGAAGTGGACAACCGCTGCCTTGGTGCATACGTGCTCAACGAAGAAAGCGGTGAACCGGAAACGATTCTGGCCGACTGGACAGTGCTGGCTACTGGCGGCGTGGGGCAGGTGTTTCTGCATTCCACCAATGCTCCGGGCTGCGTGGGCACAGGCGTGTCGATGGCCTTTCGCGCTGGCGTATCCCTGGCCAACCTTGAATTCATGCAGTTTCACCCCACCGCCCTGTATGAGGAACGCAGCACCCGCCGCTCCCTCATTACCGAAGCTATGCGCGGCGAGGGCGCGCGCCTGCTCAACCACAAGGGGCAGGCCTTCATGAAAGACTACGACCCGCGCGCCGACCTGGCCCCGCGAGACGTGGTTTCACAGGCCATGATGGACGAAATGCTGCACAATGGCGCGCCCTGCCTTTTTCTGGACGTAAGCGGAGTGCAGCAGGATCTGCCCACGCGCTTTCCCACTGTTTTCCAGAAATGCCTTGAAGCAGGCATTGATATACGCCGGGAGCCCATCCCCGTAGTGCCTGCCGCTCATTACTTTTGCGGCGGTGTCCTTACAGACGTACACGGACGCACGTCCATGCGCGGGCTTTATGCCATTGGCGAATGCGCCTGCACGGGGCTGCACGGGGCCAACCGCCTTGCCAGCACGTCCCTGCTGGAAGCCTTGGTGTGGGGCGTCAGCTGCGGCAAAGACCTTGCCCTACGCCTTAATTCCGAAGACGGACTGCCCCAGAATCTCATAGCCTCCATCCCTGACTGGCTGCATGAAGGTGACGAGCGCCGCGATGACCCGGCCCTGGTTGCACAGGACTGGGCCAATATCCGCAACACCATGTGGAACTACGTAGGCATCTCACGCACTGAGGCCCGCCTGCGCAGGGCCTTTGAAGACATGCGCGACCTCGTGCGGCATATCCACGATTTTTATAAACATACACGCATTTCTCGCCGCCTGGTGGACCTTTTCCACGGTTCGCAGACCGCCTATGTCATTACTCAGGCAGCCATGCGTAACCACACCAGCCTGGGCTGCCACCACCGGGTAGATTGAGGATGACCTGCCCGCAGTGGGCCATTTCTGGCATACTTGCCCAGTACAAGACATGCGGCACACCGCACGCCATATCAACCAACGAAGGAAAAAACCTGTAATGAAAAAACTGCTGAAAACACTGATCCTACTGGCAGTTATTATTGCTGTTGGTCTGACAGCGCTGGGTTTCGGACTGCGCTCATCCATAAAAGAACAGCTTCTTAGCGGGCTTGGCAATATGTCCATTGACCCGCAGGGCAAGGCCTACACAGCCACCGCAGACCAGGTGGATTTTTCGCCTTTCACGCGTGAGGTTTCCATCCGGGGCCTGTCGCTACGCGGCGAACAGGCAAGGGGCCCTGAGACATGGCTCGTTTCCGAAGCTTCATTCCGGTTGCCAGTGCGCATGTTGCTGGCCCTCACCCCCCTGCGCGGCCTGGTTCTTGACGGCAATAACCTTGTGGATATAGCCGAAAATGTGGTTGTACGTAATGTCGCTATGACCACTCCCAACAGCAGGGTCACTGTGCAGCGGGAAGAAATCGACGTTATTCGCGCCAAGCCTTTTGTGGTGGCCCAGGCTCTTGACAGAAACGAGCCCATCGACATGGTTACCGCAACGTACAGCATGGGGGCGGACAATACCCGCGCCTACTTTGTCAGTGCAGATATTATCGACGCCAACGGTTCAATCAAGGTAAGCTTCAAAGAAATGCACATGGCTGGCTGGCAGGAACACGCCATTGCAAGCCTTGCCATAGATGACCTTGCCATCCGGGTTGGCGGCGCACAGGGTTTGGCTGTCGGACATATTCGCCAGGAAGGCATCTTTCTGCCTGAAGAAAATCTCATGCGCCAGCTTGTGATCCTCAGTGAAGATCCTGAATCACAGGAAGCCCAGCAGCAGCTGATGCCGCTTGTGGAAGCCATGTTGAACGCAGAACCGCCTTTGCTGCGCAAGTTCCAGGCTACAGACATGAGCTTTGCCGTGGAAACAAGCTCCGTGCAGGTCAAGGATGCCCAGTTTGAATGGCTTTCCAATGCGCCTTCGCACACCCGCAGCAGCATTACTGGCCTGACCGCTCCCTCCAGCCTTTTGTATGCGCTGCTGGAGCTGACCCTGCCTCCGCTCAACATGGATATGGCTTTTGAGTCCCAAACCAAGGGCACCATCAACCACAAAAAAGCCACGGTACAATCTGTAGGTATGGGACAACTTGACTGCTCCCTGAACATGAGTGAAAAGCCCGGCGCTCGTATGGCAGAAGACCTTCTTACGCAAAGCTTCAGTGACTTTAACCTGAACTACAAGGATGAAGGCGCTACCGCATGGCTGGGGCTGAACATTTCTCCCAGCGTGCCCCAGGCTGTGGCCACGCTTGAATCCCTTGCCGCTTTGCCCGGCATCAAGGACACCCCGCAAAACAAGGCCATTCGCCAGAGTCTGCAAGCTTTTGCGGCCAAACCGGGCAACCTTGATATTCAAAGCACGCCAGGGCGCACGGTTCTTGTGCTTGACCTTATTGCCATGCTGGACAATCCCGGCATGTTGCTTACCTTCACTGCAAAGCAGGGAGACCGCAGCCTCACGGAACAGATGGAAAGCCTGCGGCTGCCATTTGAAACTGTGCGGGCCATAAACACGCAGCAGTAGGATGTAGTGCCACACCTTGCGGCGGCTGAAAAACGCCGCCGCAAGGTGATAAACGAGTTTTAAGCATCTTTTGAAGCCTGCATGCCAGACGCCGCAAAACCGACGTATACGCCCGTAAAAACTTGACGCCGGAGGCTCACGGGCGCAAACTGCATGCCTGCAATATTTTGATGTCATGCCCAGATGAATGGAACGGCAACCGTAGACTACGGAGCGCAGGACCACGCATCATCCGGCGCATAAACCACGAGGAACAGCCACATGCTCAACAAGTTTCGCCTGCTCACCCCCGGCCCCACGCCTCTGCCGGAGCGTGTGCGTCTGGTTCTGGCCAGGGACATGATCCATCACCGCAAGGGCGAGTTCAAAGAGATCATGGCGCAGGTACAGGTAAGCCTGAAAACACTTTTTGGCACGACCAGCACGGTGTTGCCCCTTTCCTGTTCCGGCACGGGCGCAATGACGGCGGCTGTATACAATCTCTTTGCTCCCGGCCAGAAAGTACTGGTTATTGAGGGCGGCAAGTTCGGCCAGCGTTGGCGTGAAATTGCTCTTTCCCACGGTCTTGAGGTAGAATCCATCGTTGTGCCCTGGGGCGAGGCTGTCTCACCGCAAGCTGTGGAAGCAGCCCTGAAGGCTGATCCGTCCATCGCGGGTGTGCTTATCCAGCTTTCTGAAACATCTACGGGCGTACTGCATCCTGTGGAAGAAGTGGCCCGCATCACGCGCAACACCGAAACCTTGTTGCTGGTGGACGGCATATCAGCAGTGGGACTTTCCCCTTGCCCTATGGATGCCTGGGGCGTGGACTGTCTGCTCACCGGTTCGCAAAAAGGCCTTATGCTGCCCCCTGGCCTTGCCCTGCTGGCTCTGTCCGAAAGGGCATGGGCATGCGCCGAAAAGCAGACGCCGGGCTGTTTCTATTTCAACCTGATCAAGGAACGGGAGTACGTTCACAAAGGGCAGACGCTCTTTACTTCTCCTGTGGGGCTTATTCTTGGACTCAAGGAAAGCCTGGACATGCTGCTTGAGAACGGCCTCAGGACCCTTTATGCCAAACAATGGGCGCTGACCATGCTGACCCGCGCCAGTCTTACAGCTATGGGGCTGGAACTTTTTGCCAAGAAAGACTTTGCCTGGGGCATCACCAGCGTGATGCTGCCTGACGGCGTTGACGGCGTTGAAGTTCTGCGCATGGCGCAGGAAAAGCACGGCGTATCTATGGCTGGCGGGCAGGATCACTTCAAGGGCCGCATGGCGCGCGTTGGGCACATGGGTTGGGTAGACTGGGCTGACGTCGTAGCAGGTATTTATGCGCTTAATGACTGCCTCTGTGCCGTGGGTGGATATTGCGGCTCGCGTGATTATCTTGAACAGGGTTTGGCCGCCTACCGCGCCGCTCTTGCGGGGGAACCGGGCGAGCCTCTGCCTCTGGTATACAACAGTTAGGGCATTTAACTTTAAAAAGTTTGCATGCTCTGGTGCTGCACAAAAGTGTAGCGCATAGTAGCAAGAGTGGATTCTTCTGAAATTGTATTTTCAGAAGAAATGACCTGTTGAAATGTACAACTTTTCAACGTCAATCTGCTCTGGAGCAGCGCTGCAAAATACGTTGCTTAACGTTGGGCAAGACAGCTTGCGCCTGGTTTGCGGCAACGATTTGAGGACAAATGCCCAAAGCATTTCAGGTGTGGGATGCTCTGTAACTTGCCCTTACCACTTACCTGGCGCGGCCTGCCGTGCCTGACAAGCCAGGCGCTACGCGCCACGAGGTCACCATGAGCCAGAATTCCTGCGGATGCTCATCCGGGCCTATGCCTGAAGTGACGTTTTCTACGTTTATTCTTTCTCTTGCTTCTTCCGCTCTGGTACACTTGGGCGAAGTTCCCAACCCGGAAACCGGAAGTATGGAAACCAGCCTGCCTCTGGCCAAGCACAGCATTGACGTGCTTGAGATGCTGCACATGAAAACACAGAACTGCCTTGACGATCAGGAGCGCAAGTTGCTTGAAAGCATCCTGTTTGAGCTGCGCATGAAATTCGTCATGAAATGCGGGCCCAACTGTGAATGCCTGTCCGGCAAGGATCAGAAACCAGCGTAAATTTCGCGCAGGCGTCTCATGGGCGCTGGCAGCGAATATGTAACCCAAAGGCGCGCCTGCTCAACATGTGGCAGGCGTTGTGTACAATTTTCAGATGCCTTGACGGCGAGCAAGAAGGATTGGGGCATGAAGACATTCAAAGCGGGTCTGGTGGGTATTACGGGGTATGCGGGCATGGAACTGGCGCGGCTTCTGGTCAGCCACCCGTCTATGCGTCTCAGCATGGCCTGTTCGCGGGCCGAGGCTGGCAAACGCCTTGGCGAATACTACCCATTTCTGGAGCACATGCCCGGTTCGGATGTTGTCATAAGCGTCTTTGATCCAGAACAGGCAGCCAAAGAATGCGACGTGGTTTTTCTTGCCGTGCCCGCGGGCACTGCTATGGATATGGCTGCGCCCCTGCTGAAGGCCGGAACCAAAGTTGTGGACCTTTCCGCCGATTTTCGCCTGCGTGACCCCGAAGTCTACACCGAATGGTACAGACACGAACACACGCACAAAGACATCCTGCCCAGAGCCGTCTATGGCCTGCCGGAACTCTATGCTGCGGAAGTTTCACGCGCCAGCCTTATTGCCAACCCCGGCTGCTATCCCACATCGGTGATTCTGGGCCTGTATGCGGCAATAAAGAATGGTCTTGTTGAAACGGACGACATTGTGGTGGACGCCAAGTCCGGAGCCACAGGTGCAGGCCGCAAAGCCGCCGTGGGAACACTCTTTTGCGAAGTGTCGGATAATTTCCGCGCGTACGGCCTGCCCACGCACAGACACACGCCGGAAATCGAGCAGGAAATATCTCTCCTGGCCGGGCACGACGTGCGCCTTTCTTTCAACACCCATATTTTGCCGCTCAACCGGGGCATTTTATCCACCATTTATACAAGGCTGAAAAATCCTGCCGCCACACTGGACCAGGTACGCGAGGCCTTCATGGCCACATGGGCGCACAGCCCCTGGATACGTGTGCTGCCCAAGGGATCGTTGCCCGAAACACGCTATGTGCGCGGCAGCATGTTCTGCGACCTTGGTCTTGTGGTAGACCCGCGTACAGGCAGGCTCACCATTTTGTCAGCCATTGACAACCTGTGCCGCGGCGCTTCCGGACAGGCTCTGGCCAATGCCAACCTGATGTGTGGCCTGCCCGTGGGTACGGGGCTGGATATGCTGGCCCCTCTGCCCTAGACAATGCCGTTTTGAGAGTGCCGTTTCGAGATGGACTTCCTTGTTATAGCATGAAAAATGAAATGTTTATTCTGATTGCGTGCTCTTTTGACACGCAACCAGAATAAAAGATGAAACTTGCCTCAAAAACGATTGGAAAGCCCCTCGAAACGACACTGTTTAAAGCCTAACGCACACCGTAATAAAGGGAGCATCATGCAACTGGAACAAGCCTTTCAGGATCCCCAGCTCTGCCGCAGCCTGCTGGACCGCCTCAACAGGGCGCTGGACGGGCGCTCCATGCGCTTTATGGAAGTGTGCGGCACGCATACGGTTGCCATTTTTCAAAGCGGCCTGCGCTCCCTGCTGCCCGATACGGTAGCCCATCTTTCCGGCCCGGGCTGTCCCGTCTGTGTTACGCATGACGCGGAAGTGGCCGCCTTTCTTGATCTTGCAGGGCGCGATAATGTTATTATAGCTACGTTTGGCGACCTGCTGCGGGTTCCCGGCCCAGGCGGCCGCAGCCTCAAGCACGCCCAAGCCCAGGGGGCACGCGTCGAAATTGTGTATTCTCCGCTGGACGCCCTTACC
>NZ_JASGDK010000141.1:0-6564 GCF_047607245.1 Desulfovibrio sp. | reverse complement strand
TCTTGTGCAAGGAGACGGCATATGGGCTGCACTGCTGCGGCAGGCAGGAATTGCTCTGTATAGTGAAGTGAATTTGCCTGAAAATTTGGGTTAAGAGAAAGCCGAATTTAGGACGTTGAGCGTGCACGTTTTAGCAAGCTCGGCTACAGACAGCAGCTCTATTAAAGAAAGCCCGGATCAGCGTATTCTCGCTGATCCGGGCTTTCTTGCAAGCAATGGTTGTTAGTCAGATTTTTTCAGCGCAAATTTCCTGCCGCGCCAGCTCTGCCACAACTTTTTCGCAAAATTCCGGCAACTTGGCTTGAAGCTCGGGGGTGAGCTCTATCTCCATGCTTTTGTAGTCGTAAGGTTGTATACCGAACACTACGGCCTCGGGGCGATGGCCAGCCAGTTCGCAGGTCACAAGGGTATCCAGCAAGTCAGTCTGGTGCATCGAGTCCCTGAAGCTCAGGCTCTGGCGTAAATTTTCGCCTTCCAGTCTGTAGATGGTGCCAGGTTCCTTGGGGCCAAGCACGACATCAAGCACTACCAGAAAATCGCAATCCATCAAATTGCTCATGAGCATGAGGCCGTTAGTGCCGCCATCCATAAGGGTCACATTGTCAGGCCAGCGATAGTGCGCCTCAAGATATTCAACGGCGCGTACGCCAAAGCCTTCGTCGGTCAACAGGATATTGCCTACCCCAAGGATAAGTATGTTCTGTTTGCTCATGTGCCAGCTCACTTGCTTGATGATAAAAAAGGGCGGGAGCAAATCCCCCCGCCCTTGCTAGTCATAGTTACAATCTACTACAGTACCTTGAATTCATTGACTTCGTTGGTTTCGCCGTCAATGACGTGCACCGAGCAGGCAATGCAGGGGTCAAAGGAGTGTATGGTACGCAGGATTTCCACCGGGCGCTTGGGATCGGCCACAGGCGTACCCACAAGGGCGGCTTCAGCGGCGCTGGGCTGACCCTTGTCATCCCGCGGTCCCAGGTTCCAGGTGGTGGGCACCACAAGCTGGAAATTGTCGATCTTGCTGTCCTTGATGGTCATCCAGTGGGACAGGCCGCCACGGGGGGCGTCAAGGAAGCCAACGCCGCGGCCGGAGGTCGGCACGGCGTAGTCTTCAACAATCTGCTTGTCTTTGACAATGTTGTTTTCGTAGTCGTTGATCCAGTTTTCCATCTGCTGGGCAATCACCAGGGTCTGAATGCCGCGGGCAGCGGTACGGCCCAGGGTGGAGAACAGGGCTTCGGGGCCAAGGTTCAGCTTGCCAAGCACAGCGTCGATGGTGGGCTTGATGGTCTTGTGGTTGTGACCGTAGGCAACAAGCATCTGGGCAAGAGGACCGGTTTCCATGACGTGGTTGTCATAGCGCGGGGCCTTGTTCCAGGAGTACTTGTCCGTGTCGCCCATAAAGGTGAAGTGCGGGTTGGTTTCGCCGTTATAGGGCGTACGGGCCTCGCCTTCGTACCAGCTGTGACGAACCTGTTCGTCGATCTTGCTGGGATCAAAGGGCTGCACAGAGCCGACCTTGCGGTCATAAATGACGCCGGGCTTGTACCAACGGCTGTTGAGGTCGCGTTCGCCGCCAGGAGCGGGGAATTCGCCGAAAGCCATAAAGTTGTTGGTGCCACCGATATTGGCCCAGTCCTTATAGTAGCTGGCCACAAGCAGCAGGTCAGGAATGTAGACCTCTTCAATGAACGCGCGGCCCTTGGTGTAAAGGTCGCGGAATTCTTTGATACGCGCAGGCGTAAGGGCTTCGTAGCAAGTCACGCCGCCAGCCACGGTGAACTGGGTATGCGGATTTTTGGCGCCAAAAACGGCCATGCCCTTGGCAACTTCAACCTGTGCACGCAGAGCCTGCAGATAGTGAGCCGTGCACACGAGGTTGGCTTCGGGGTCCATGTAGTAACCCTGATGACCGCCAAGGAAGTAGGCATTGGTGAAGGGGCCGAGCTGGCCGCTGTTCACAAAGGTTTTCAGCTTGGCTTGCACCGCGGCGAAGTCTTCAGTCGTCGCCTTGCGGGGCGAAATGGAAGACGCCAGCTTGGCGGCCTTGGCCGGGTCAGCCTGAAGCGCGCTGGTCACGTCCACAAAGTCCAGAGCATGCAGGTGGTAGAAATGTACCAGGTGGTCGTGCATGAACTGGTTGCCCAGCACAAGGTTGCGTATGTAGGTGGCATTGGCCGGAATGGGCTTGTTGATGGCGTCCTCAAGGCAGCGTGTGGAAGCCAGAGCGTGCGTGTAGGTACAGACGCCGCAGGTACGCTGGGTAAAGTGCTGCGCATCGCGAGGATCGCGCCCTTTGAGGATGGTTTCAAGACCACGGAAGAGTGTGCCGCAGCTGCGGGCTTCCTTGATTTTGCCGCCTTCAACTTCAACTTCAATACGCAGATGCCCTTCGATACGGGTCAGCGGATCCACCACAATGGGGCCGTTGTAATTGCTCTGGGGCGTTTTGGTAACTTGGCTCATCTTTTATCCCCCCTAGTTCTGGTAGAACGGCGTCATATCGTCCCAGAAATTGGGCTCACTGCAACCAATGCAAGGATGTCCAGCAGCAACAGGCCAGTTGGTCTCGTTGAAGAGAACCTTGGGGCAGTTGTTGTACGTTTCTGGTCCTTTGCAGCCCACATCATAGAGGCACCAGCCCTTGCGCGCTTCTTCCGAATTGAAGGAAGGCGCGAACTCACCAGCGTCAAAATGTTTGCGGCGTTCGCAAAGGTCATGCACGCTCTGACCAAAGAACATGACAGGGCGGCCCAATTCGTCGAGTTCGATTTTCTGGCCTTTCAAAAAGGCCACAAGGGCTCCAACCATGTTGACGGGGTTGGGGGGGCAGCCAGGCACATTGATGGACTTGATGCCAATGTCGCCGTAGCAGTCGTTGACGCCCTTGGCGCCAGTGGGGTTGGGCTTGGCCGCCTGAATGCCGCCGTAGCAGGCACAGGTGCCCACACTGACCACAGCCTTGGCTTTGGGCAGAATGTCTTTGCAGATATCATACATAGTGTGGCCGGCGATGTAGCCGTACTTGCCGTCCATAGCGGTGGGAATGGCGCCTTCGACAATGCAGACAAAACCTTCAGGGCTGTTGACGGCGGCATGAAGGGCGTCTTCAGCGGCTTCGCCAGCGGCGGCCATAATGGTTTCGTGGTAGTCGAGAGAAATGGTGTCGAGAATGAGGGTGTCAATGAAGGGCTGATAGGTGCGCAACAGCGCTTCAGAACAGCCCGTGCACTCGGCGGCGTGCAGGTACACTACCGACGGGCGGCGCCCGGTAAGGGCGGCGGCCACCTCAGAGGCGAAAGCCGGGCCCATGCCCATGGCCACGGCCACGGCTGTGCAGAATTTCATGAAATCGCGGCGGCTGATGCCTTGGCGCTCCAAATGCTCCAAACGATCGTCTCCGCCTTCTTTGCCCAGACCCACGGCAATACGCATAATAGCCTCCTGGCAAGAGTGAATGAACAACTGCGGCGCAGTCCCCCTGCCACTGGGGTCTGCTGTGCGGCGCGACAAAAATCACGCCGTCCGTTTCGGGACAGCGGCGTAGAAACGTCCGGCTCCAGGCCGTGCGCCCGGCGGCGCTGTCGATGTAAAATTCAGGAACTAATGTGATGCGGAAGGCCGCTGACCTTGGCATGTGCGGTATTCATGCCCCTCATGGTTCCGCACCGTCAGCCAGCCGTCATTTGCAAAAAATTATACGCCCTAAAAGGTGAGCGGTCAATAGGGCTGTGGTTTTTTGCTGGCGCATGAACCATAAGATAACTTTGAAAAAAGTGGCAAAATTCAACTCTGTGCGCGATCAAAAGCATTTACCTGTGATACCTGTTGTAGCATGGGTTAACAGCGGCATCCGCCCAGGGCTGACGTGCAGGCCCTTCACGCGCATGGTTGCCACCAGCACAAGCTTGCGCTATTTTTTCAAGCCGCTTGGCATACAGGCCTTGGCCGATATATTTCCTTACCACCGTACATTTCGAGGATGGCATGAAAACGGAATCTCTTTGTCTGCACGCCGGATATGAGCCCAAAAACGGCGAACCCCGCGTTGTGCCCATCACCCAGAGCACCACATTCAGATACGAATCCACGGCGGCCGTGGCGAGGCTTTTTGACCTTGAGGACGCAGGGTTTTTCTATACCCGGTTGGGTAATCCCACTGTGGATGCCGTGGAACGCAAGATTGCCGCTCTTGAGGGCGGGGTAGGGGCTTTGTGTACCTCTTCCGGCCAGGCTGCCAGCATGCTCGCCCTGCTCAATATTGCGCAGAGCGGCGACCACGTTGTCAGCGCTTCCAGTATCTACGGCGGTACATTCAATCTTTTTGCCGTCACCCTGAAAAAGCTCGGCATTGAATTTACCTTTGTAGACCAGAATGCCTCGGATGCGGAACTGGAAAAAGCCTTCAGGCCCAATACCCGGGCTGTTTTCGGCGAAACGCTGACCAATCCGTCTATGGACGTGCTGGATATTGAGCGCTTCGCCCGGCTGGCGCACAGGCATCGCCTTCCGCTGCTTGTGGACAGCACCTTTGCCACGCCAGTGTTGTGCCGTCCTTTTGAATACGGCGCAGACATAGTTATACATTCCACTACCAAATATATGGACGGTCATGCCCTGCAAATGGGCGGCGTGATTGTTGATAGCGGCAATTTTGACTGGACCAGCGGAAAGTTCCCCGAATTTACTGAACCGGACCCCTCATACCACGGCCTTGTCTACACTACGGCCTTTGGAAAAGCGGCCTATATCGTCAAGGCCCGTGTTCAGCTCATGCGTGATATGGGCTGCTGCCAAAGCCCGCAGGGCGCTTTTTACATCAATCAGGGGCTTGAAACCCTGCCGTTGAGAATGGAGCGTCACTGCTGCAATGCAGAAAAGGCCGCTTCCTTTCTTCATGAACACAGCAAGGTCGCTTCGGTTAACTACCCACGCCTGCCCGGCAACGCCAACAAGGCTCTGGCCGACAAATATCTGCCCGATGGGTGCAGCGGCGTCATCTCCTTTTCATTGAAGGGGGGGCGTGAGGCTGGAGTGCGCTTTATTGACAGCCTGAAAATGATTTCTCTTGAAGTGCACGTGGCTGACATTCGTACCTGCGTTCTGCATCCGGCCAGCTCAACGCACCGCCAGTTGTCCGATGAGCAGTTGCACGATGCGGGCATTACCCCCGGCACTATCCGCTTGTCTGTGGGGCTTGAGCATATAGACGACATTCTTGCTGATCTTGGTCAGGCTCTGGAGCAGGCATAGGGCAGAGACTCTAGACAAAAAACGAATGGCAAAACGAAAGGCGGCGGGAGGTTATTCCCGCCGCCTTTACGCGTCATGTGAAGCTCAGTTTGCGTCAGCGCTTTCTTTTACCAGCAAACATCTGCTGTATCTTTTTGGGTGAAGCAGGGTACCGGAAGCCGGCCTCAATGAGACGGCGGGCTGCATTATCGCGCCCCACTCTGCTGGTGCCGCCCATCACCACCGCCAGCATGCGGGTTTTGCCTCTTTGGGCCGTCACAATCAGATTGTAACCAGAGGCAACAGTCCATCCGGTTTTAAGCCCGTTTACACCGGGAACTTGACCCAGCAACGCGTTGGTATTGCGGGTTTTTCTGTCTCTGTGAGTAAACAGGGTCACATTATGATAGCGCAGAGCTGACGGATGCGCCCGAAGATAGGCGCGCGTCATGAGAGCCATATCCCTGGCCGTGGTTTTTTGCCCGGCGGCGGGCAGCCCTGTGGGGTTTTTGAACGTGGTCCGGCTCATGCCGACGGCTTTGGCCTTCTGGTTCATAGCGCGAACAAACTGCCGATCATTGCCGCCAGCACGGCGTGCTACTGCTGTGGCTGCATCATTGCCGGAAACAACGGCCATGCCCGTCAGCAGTTGTGGCAGGGGGACTCGCTCGCCAGCACGTAAATGCATGGACGAACCGCCCACAGAAGCCACTTCAGGTGTAATTCTGATTTTTTCGCCAAGTTTGATTTTTCCTGCCTGTATCTGATCCATAGCCAGATACATAGTCATGACCTTGGTCAGCGAAGCCGGAGGAATGGCCAGATCGGGATTTTTGGAATAAAGCACCGCGCCCGTGTCCATATTGATAAGAATGGCGGCGCGTACAGGCATGGCTGCCAGCGACTGACAGGGCAGGGCGCAAAGGATGACAAGGCAGGCCAGAAAGATGCTGACCATACATTTGAAATGGCGGCGTTGCGTGGTGTGGCCGTGATCTGTATCGCGTAAGGCGTGCCCGCTGGCCCGGGTGCGTGGCATATCTGCTACCCGGGGAATGGCGTAAAAGTCTGTATTAAACATTATACCTATATGTACGGTTGGCTTCCTCCACCGCCTGCATTGCAAAGGCCAGCAGTACAGGACCTGCAATAAGTCCTACCGGGCCAAAGCTTGAAAGGCCGCAGAGAATGGAGATAATCAATACAAAAAATGGGGCCTTGATACCCTGCCGCAAAAATAGCGGCCGCAGCACGTTATCCACGCCAGCAACCGCCAGCGTGCCCCACAATGCCAGGCCTACAGCGGCCATAGTTTTGCCTGTAAACCAGAGT
>NZ_JASGDK010000140.1:0-22235 GCF_047607245.1 Desulfovibrio sp. | reverse complement strand
GTGAAGCCATCGTGATGCCCTCCGGGCAGCCCCACTCTGTCAGTGCGCTGGAGCGCTTCAAGATGTTGCTGGTTGTCATTTTTCCCTCTGAAATTCAATAGATTCCAATGCTACCGTGCCCGCCATGCGCGGGTTCACCCTAGCCTCCGCCGCAACGGAGCTGCAATTAAGGATACTATCATGAGTAATGCCATGTTCTGCTATCAGTGTCAGGAAACCGTAGGCAACAAGGGTTGCACCCAGGTTGGCGTGTGCGGCAAAAAGCCTGAAACCGCCGCTCTTCAAGACGTGCTGGTGTATGTAAGCAAAGGCCTTGGCCAGATCACCACCCGCCTTCGTGCCGAAGGCAAGGCCATTGACCACAAGGTCGACCAGCTGGTTGTGGGCAACCTTTTTGCCACCATCACCAACGCCAACTTTGACGACGACATTCTGGCCCAGCGCATCCGCATGACCTGTAGCGCCAAAAAAGAACTGGCCGCCACTCTCGGCAACAAGGCCGGACTCAGCGACGCCGCCCTGTGGGAAGCCGACGACAAGACCGCTATGCTCGCCAAGGCCGGAACCGTGGGTGTTATGGCCACCACTGACGACGACATGCGCTCCCTGCGCTGGCTCATCACCTTTGGCCTCAAGGGCATGGCTGCCTACGCCAAGCACGCCGACGTGCTTGGCAAGCATGAAGACAGCCTTGACGCCTTTATGCAGGAAACCCTTGCCAAAACACTGGACGACAGCCTGAGCGTCGCCGACCTCGTTGGCCTTACCCTTGAAACCGGCAAGCTCGGCGTGTCTGCAATGGCCCTGCTGGATGCCGCCAATACCAGCACCTACGGCCACCCCGAAATTACCAAGGTCAACATTGGCGTGGGCACCAACCCCGGCATTCTGATTTCCGGCCACGACCTGCGCGATCTGGAAATGCTGTTGCAGCAAACCGAAGGCACTGGCGTTGACGTGTACACGCACTCTGAAATGCTGCCTGCCCACTACTACCCGGCTTTCAAGAAATACGCCAACTTCAAGGGCAACTACGGCAACGCATGGTGGAAACAGAAGGAAGAATTTGATAGCTTCAACGGCCCCATCCTGCTGACCACCAACTGCCTTGTGCCCCCCAAGGAAAGCTACAAGGACCGCGTGTACACCACGGGCATCGTGGGCTTCACGGGCTGCAAGCACATTCCCGGTGAAATCGGCGAACACAAGGACTTCAGCGCCATTATCGCTCACGCCAAGACCTGCCCCGCGCCCACGGAAATTGAAACCGGCGAAATCATCGGCGGCTTCGCGCACAACCAGGTGCTGGCCCTGGCCGACAAGGTCATTGACGCCGTGAAGTCGGGCGCTATCAAGAAGTTCGTCGTCATGGCCGGCTGCGATGGCCGCGCCAAGTCCCGCGACTACTACACCGAATTCGCTGCCGGCCTGCCCAAGGACACTGTCATTCTTACCGCTGGCTGCGCCAAATACCGCTACAACAAACTCAACCTGGGCGACATCGGCGGCATCCCCCGCGTGCTGGACGCCGGGCAGTGCAACGACTCATATTCCCTGGCCGTCATCGCCCTCAAGCTCAAGGAAGTTTTCGGCCTTGAGGACGTGAACGACCTGCCCATCGTCTACAACATCGCCTGGTACGAACAGAAGGCAGTTATCGTGCTGCTGGCCCTGCTCAGCCTTGGCGTAAAGAATATCCATCTTGGACCCACCCTGCCCGCCTTCCTTTCGCCCAATGTGGTCAAGGTGCTGGTTGAGCAGTTCAAGATCGGCGGCGTCTCCAACCCGCAGGACGACCTCAAGGCTTTCCTCGGCTAGGTAGACACCACATACCCGAACACGCAGAAAGGCGCGCCCCTCAGGGGGCGCGCCTCGTGTTTTAACGCAACTATACTTTGACAAAATCCGGACCAATGGGGCTCTGTCTACTGCGACACTCTCAGGCCCTGATCCGGGTTTGAGCAGTTACCCTTTTTCAAGGTTGCTCTGCTTCAGGGGTTGTCGCTTCAGCCAGTCTTCTTTTGCCTATTTTGCCAACAGAACCCAGGCTGGCCCCTTGGCGTCCAGATGGCTGGCCACGAAATTGCCGCGCTCTTCGCCGCCACAAAAGACGTCGATACGGTTTTTCTTGATGGCCCCACCCACGTCCTGCGCAAAACCAATGCCCCGCAGGGGCACTTTGCCGCGCTGCTGGTCAGGAATGTTCACGCCATAGGCCACAATGGAGCCTAGGGGAATAAAGGTGCGGTCTGTGGCCAAAGAAAGCCAGTCATCAACTACATGGCCCATAGCTCCCGTGGGGCCACGGCTGCCGTATTTGAAAAAGACATAGCTTGGGTTGTCGTTAAGGATTTCGCGCACACGGTGCGGGTTGTCCTTGAACCATTGCCGTTGCTCAAAAATGTCGCCCTGTTTGAGCAAACCTTTTTCGCGCATGATGCGGCCAGAACTTTTGTACTTATGCCCGTTCTGCCCGGCATAATTAATGTATGCCTGAGTGCCGTCGTCAAAAACCAGCCTGCCGGACCCCTGTATTTCCAGAAAGAACACGTCCACCGGATCAGCGGCCCAGGCCAGTTCAAGCCCCTTGCCCGCAAGCACCTGCTTTTCTTCAATAGTGCGACGGTCATAATAGCGGCCGCGCTTGGCAACCACAGACTTGAGATCCGCCGGCAAACCGTAAATAGCCTGGGTATAGCCCGGCTTGCGTGTACGGCTGGCACGCACCATAGGTTCATAGTAGCCCGAGTATTTTATACCGTCAGGCACTTGTACCCACGTAAAGTTGGCAAGAAAAAGCTCCGGTTCCTTGTCCAGGCGGGGCAGTAATTCTTGAAGACGGGTAAGGGTACGCGAAAGTTCACCCCAGGTGACGGTAAGGCCGGGCCTTTGCACAGCAATAGCGCCCTGGGGCTTGCTGTTGACATAGCGCAAAGACTTTCGCACGGTAGGGGCTATGTCTTTCCAGCTGGTCAAATCCTGGTTGCGGGGCACCAGACAGCTCACAAAAAATTCCGGGCTTTCAAAGCCCACAGGCGGCCCTACTGGCTCCGGCACGGGCGGAGTCACTGTTTTGGCGCAGGCCCCCAGCACCAGGCACATTAGCAGCAATAGCGCCAGGCCAGACCTTTGACCACGCTGGCCCCAGGATGACTCGGAGCTGCAAGATACATATAAACAAGGAGCTTTTTCGTGCATGACACTTTCCCCATTCCTGATATCTGGATGCCCCACCGCGTTTCTTACGGAGAAACGGACACGATGGGCGTTCTTTATTACGCTGAATATCTTCACCTCTTTGAACGCGCCCGAGGCGAATACATCCGCCGCTGTGGCATGAGCTACGCCGAGGTGGAAAAAAAGGGCATCATTCTGCCCGTTCGTGAGGCGCAGTGCCGCTACCGTTCGCCAGCCCATTACGACGACCTGTTACAGGTGCGCGCTGGCATCAGCGAATGGACACGTGCCTCCTTGCGCTTTGTATATGAGTTATGGAACGAGGACAAGACGCGTCTGCTGGCCACGGGTATGACCCAGCATGCGCTGGTGAATAAGGAAGGCCGCCCTGTGGCTGTACCGGATTGGTTCAGAAATCTCACTTTTTCAGACAAATAATGCCCTTGCGGCGCAATGCCTTTCAAGGAGATATCAGGCAGCCTTGATTCTCTTTCAAATATCAGCTGCGGCATCCTTTGCGGCCACGCTGGACTGCTGCCTACAAGCCTTGCTGCTCTGAAAAGCTGTTTACACTGAATCCGGCCTGCCTGCTGCACACCGATAACATATTTGCGTCCGCACTGATCAATGCACGCGCAACCAAAATGACGGCCCCGGAGAAAACTCCGGGGCCGTACTATCTCGCAGTCTGGTGAGGCACAGCAACGCCAGACTGCGAGCGGAGGGGCGATGATAGAAAAAAATCTTTGCCGGATTACCCGAGCGGGAGCAAACCATATGCTTGAAACACAGCCGCAACCAGCCGGATGGAGGCCGGAAGACGTTTCAAACAAGGCATTGCCGACAAAAATCTTTCTTGCCTCTTTTAGAACAGATTGACTTTGAAATGCTTCACTCTTCAAAGCTGTCTTTCTGCAGAAAATGTAGTTTTCAGCAGAATTCGCGCCGCATTTCGCCGCAATGCGCTTTCGTGCAACTTTAGGTCAACTAAACTTTTTCCAAAGTTATTCTGCTTTAGTTGTCAGTCTTGCGTCCTGAATCAATGCGCGATGCTTCCAGGCGCTGAGCGTCTTCGTCTGCAGTTTTGCCTGAGCAGCAGCAGGACATTTCTTTTGGCTTGTCAGCTCCGCAGCCACCTTCGCAGCCGCAGCCGCACTGGCCCTTATTTACGGCCCGCACCATGCGCCGGATAATAAAAAAAGCCGCGCCTGCAATACAAAGTGCTACGACAATCAGTTGTGTGTCCATATGAATCACCTCATGGGAATATTTTGCTCTTGACGAAAATGAAAGTCAAGTTCACCAACAAGAGGCTCGACAACGCTTCTGGCGCTGATCGAGTTTTTACTTATTTAGTGGGAGGGTAATATTGATTTGCCCAGTATGCGGCAAAGCAACTGCTGAGGCAGATGCTCAAAGTCTGAAAGCTCTCACGCGTGGCTTAGCAACACAAAAAGCCGTTCTTGTCTTTGGGGCAAACCCCGACCAACCACGGCAATTTCACACCGCAACGGTTTCTGATGCATAGAGCCCGGCAGGGCAATGCAGCTCCGCCTGACGGAAGCAAAAGACTAAATATTTTCTGCGGCAGCTTCGGCCCGGCAGGATTCGCACAGGCCATAAAGATTATGGACATGCCCGCGCAGTTTGAATCCATACTTTTCAGCCATTTCACGCTGAAGCTTTTCAATGCGCGGATCGCATATCTCCACAATCTTGCCGCACTGCAAGCAGACAAGGTGGTCATGATGGCTGTCCGGCCTGGCTACTTCGTAGCGCGTGATGCCGTCACTGAAATGGATTTCCATAGCCATCCCGGCGTCACAAAGCAGCTTCAGGGTACGGTATACCGTGGTCTGCCCGATACCTGGGTCGCGTTGCAGAATGTGCTGATAAAACTCTTCAAGAGAATGGTGGCCCGGCAGCTCAAAAAAGGCTTCGGCTATGATACGCCGTTGCGACGTGGTGTTCAGTCCCTTATGGTTCATGAACTCCAAAAAGTCCGCCAGGCAGGCGTTGCGCTGTTTTGCTGTCATAATTTGCCTACCCCCGGTTGCATAATAAAATATTTTTCCGTCTCGCGCCACGTAAAAACAGAAGATGCTTTTGGGGCGGATTCAGGTTGAGTTTCAATATATACAGCATTACTTGTGACGTACTTTCAGGCAAAAAGCAATGGATTACAAATGCCTGATCAAGCCGAATATCCCGGAACCACAAACACCGTGAGCACATTGATCCATTGCCGTGAGCCGCATAGCCTGTCAGGGAAATAAAAAAACAAAGGATTTAAACGGGCTTCAATTTAACGCACATTTCAAATACCATTTGTCCAGGCTCTTCTGATTCACTTGACAGACATATTGAGACTGAATACTGTTTTCAAAAAAAGAAAACTCACCTTTGCCGGACATTGAAACTGTCCGCAGAAAAAAGGAAAACATCATGTCCAATCTGATCAACACGAAAGTAGAACCCTTTTCTGTGCAAGCCTATCAGGCTGGCGATCTGAAAACTGTCTGCGACCTGGACCTGCTCGGACACTGGTCTGTATTTTTCTTCTATCCGGCTGACTTTACTTTTGTATGCCCCACTGAGCTCGAAGATATTGCTGAAATGTACGATGACTTTAAAAAACTGAACTGCGAAATCTACTCTGTTTCATGCGACAGCGCCTTTGTGCACAAGGCGTGGGCAGACGCTTCACCCAGTATCGCCAAAATCAAGTATCCGATGCTTGCCGACTGCGCGGGCACTCTTGCCCGTTCCTTCCATGTTCTGATTGAAGAAGCCGGCCAAGCCCTACGCGGCAGCTTTATTGTAAATCCTGAAGGCATCATCAAAGCCTACGAAGTGCACGATCTGGGCATTGGCCGCAATGCCGAGGAACTGCTGCGCAAGCTCGAAGCCGCCCAGTTTGTTGCCGAACACGGCGACCAGGTGTGCCCCGCCCGCTGGAAGCCCGGCAAAGCTACCCTGAAACCGGGCCTGGATCTGGTAGGCAAACTGTAGTCCCTGTTTTTCTCAGCCCCATCAAACTGTACACTCCTCCTCTTGCTTGACCTTCTGACAGAGACCACCCGCCAATGCGGGTGGTCTCTTTTTATATGTATGCCTCAGAAGCATGAGTCTTTGAGGTGTGTGAAAAGCTGCTTCAGCCAGACGCTTTCACGTTGCGCTAGTGCAGGCACAGAAAAGCAACCCAGAAGAATCACCGCGCGATAAACGGACCAAGGGTGACGTTCAACACAGAGCTCACCGCAAAAGCTCCTGTGCTCTGCCCTGTCTAGCTGATTCGCCTTTTAATCCTGTCCAGCCTTTCCTGCATGAGAAAGCGCCCGGTAACGGAGTTGGGGTCGGCCACAATGGCCTCAGGTGTTCCGGCAGAAACGATAACTCCGCCATTTTCACCACCACCCGGCCCCATATCCAGCACATGGTCCGAAGCCAGAATCATGTCTGTATTGTGCTCGATGACCACCACGCTGGCCCCCCTGTCCACCAGGGCATGCAGCACCTTGATGAGTTTGCCTACCTCATGCATGTGCAGACCAGTTGTGGGTTCGTCCAGAATATACATGGTGCCCGGCAGCGAGCGCTTGCCCAGTTCACGCGAAATCTTGATGCGCTGCGCTTCCCCGCCCGAAAGCGTGGTGGCGGGCTGCCCAAGCCGCAGATACTCCAGCCCCACCTCTTCCAGTACGGCAAGGCGGCGTTCCAGCGTCGGGTAATTTTCAAACAGCTCTCTGGCCTGACGCACCGTCAGATTGAGCACCTCGGCGATGTTCAGGCCCTTGTAGCGCACCTCGAGGGTTTCGTGGTTGTAGCGCTTGCCCTTGCACACATCGCAGGTGACATACACGTCGGGCAAAAAGTGCATTTCCACCCGAATCTGACCATCGCCGCCGCAGGCTTCGCACCTGCCGCCACGCACGTTGAAACTGAACCGCCCAGGCTTGTAGCCACGCTTGCGGGCGTCCTGCGTCATAGCGAATATATTGCGAATCTCGTCAAATATTTTGGTGTAAGTGGCCGGGTTTGACCGCGGCGTGCGCCCGATGGGCGTTTGGTCAATGGCCACTATGCGCTCAACGGGGGCAGCGCCGTTCTCATAGGCCAAGCCGCCGATGGTGCCGGGCTGATCCACGCGCAGACCAAGGTTCAGCGCCAGATGCTTGTAAAGCGTGTCCACTACCAGCGAACTTTTGCCGGAACCGGAAACCCCGGTCACGCAGGTCAGCACGCCAAGAGGAATACGGCAGTCCACATTGCGCAGGTTATTGGTGGTTACATTGTGCAGCACCAGTTCGCCCTGCGGCTCACGTCGGGCATCGGGCAAGGCAATTGTGTCGTCACCGCGCAGATAGCGGGCCGTGAGGGTGTCTGCCTTTGACAGCAGGTCGTCCACATTGCCCTGAAACATAATATCGCCGCCGTGTGCGCCGGAACCTGGGCCAAGCTCGATAACCGTGTCAGCTTCGCAGATGGTTGCCTCGTCGTGCTCTACGACCAGAACGGTATTGCCCCGCGCCTGCAGCGAACGCAGCGTACCCAAAAGGCGCTCGTTGTCACGCGGATGCAGGCCAATGGAGGGTTCGTCCAGAACGTAAGTTACACCCACAAGGCCGGAACCCAGCTGGCTCGCCAAGCGAATACGCTGCGCTTCGCCGCCGGAAAGTGTGGACATGGACCGCCCAAGGGAAAGATATTCCAACCCCACACTGCGCATGAAAGACAGGCGGTGGGTCAGTTCCTTCATAAGCGGCTCGGCTATGACCACATGGCGGCCTGAAAATTCGCGTTTGTCCAGCCACTCCAGAGCACGTTCAACCGAAAGGCTGCAGAAGGCGGCAATATTGAGATCGTCCACGCGCACGGAAAGTGCGTTGGCATTAAGCCGCGCGCCCTTGCAGTCGGGGCAGTCCATCGTCTGACGGTAGCGCGAGAGGGCTTCGCGCCAGGCGTCGCCATACTGCATGCCGCTTTCCAGCAAGGGAATAACGCCTGGCCAGCGCTTGTCGTTGATACTCACATCACCCGTGCTTCTGGCTGCGGTGAAATGCTCGCTCTGATAGTCGCCCCCGGCTCCAAGAGCCACGTTGCCGCCCATCCAGTTACGGCGCAGCCCCTGGGAGGAACGCGCGGGTTTTCCTTTTTCGTCCTCACCATAAAAAAGCGCGGCCAGAGCATCTTCAGAAAAATCTTCCAGCGGAGTGGACAGCGTGAACTTGAAGCGCTTGCCCAAAGCCTTGAGCGCGTCTTCGTAACGGCTGAACATTTTTTCCGTTGCCCAGGGCAAAAGCACGCCAGTATTGAGCGAAAGCCCCACATTGGGGGCAATGAGGCGCGGCTCAAAGTAATCGACCCCGCCAAGGCCCACGCAACGCGGGCAGGCCCCCTGAGGCCCGTTGAAGGAAAAAAGCTGCGGGCTCGGCGCGGGCAGCGAAATACGGCAATGCGTGCATACCGAAGACGTGGAGTGCACAGTATCGGCATCCTCACCCGCTGCGGCATTGTCGGGCATGTGCACCACAAGACGGCCTTCACCATAGCGCAGGGCCAGCTCTACCGAATCCGCCAGGCGTCCCCGGATACCTTCCTTATTGACCAGACGGTCTACCACAAGGTCGATGCTGTGCTTTTTATTTTTGTCCAGAGCAGGCACATCATCCAGTGTATAAAAAGCACCGTTGACGCGCACCCGGGCAAAACCCTCGGCCTTGAGTTTTTTGAACTTGTCCTGATGGGTGCCCTTTTGCAGTTCTACCAGCGGAGCCAGCACCATAAACTTGGTGCCCTGCGGTAACGCAAGGATATCAGAAATAATTTCGTCTGCGGCGCGGGCTTCAATGGGACGTCCGCACTGGGGGCAATACATGCGGCCAAGCCGGGCAAAAAAGACGCGCAAAAAGTCGTAAATTTCTGTAACCGTGCCCACTGTGGAGCGCGGGTTGCGCGATACGCTCTGCTGCTCAAGTGAAATGGCAGGCGAAAGACCTTCAATTTTTTCCACATCGGGCTTGTCCATCTGGGGAAGAAACTGCCGGGCGTAGGCCGAAAGGGATTCCACATAGCGTCGCTGGCCTTCAGCATACACAATGTCAAAAGCCAGTGTGGACTTTCCCGAACCAGAAGGCCCGCAAATGACCACCAGCTCATCACGAGGGATGTCCAGGCTGATATTTTTGAGGTTGTGTTGGCGGGCCTTTTCGATGTGGATGCAGGGCTTGTTGGTGCTGGTGTTCATGAGGGCATATGTAAGCGTGCCGAGGCCGATTGGCAAGATGCCCCTGTTCTTTTACCCCTGCCCTTGAAATGAATACTGAGGCAACAAGCCGATTTTGATAGGAAAACAAAACTGAATAACTCCTGCCGCCCTTGCATGGACAATAAATGGCAAAAGCGGTATAAAAATTTTTACGGACGCGGGCCCATCAAACTGACCCGCGCAGGGAGTATATTATGATTTGCCAGCGCGCACGCACTCTTCTTTTTGTTTTGGCACTTGCCGTCATTTCGGCTCTTGCCCTTGCCCCCGCTGAATCCGGGGCTACCGGGCAAGAACGTAATGCGCGGGAGGTTTTTGCCAGCCTGCCCGAAAGCATTTTTGAAAACACCCCTGAAGGTCTGAGCTCACAGGAAAAACAGAAGTTGCTGGCCAAAGGCCAGTCCGACTTTTGGGAAGTGGCCGGTGAAACAGAAGATATCATGGTTTTCGCCAATCTGCCCTTTCATGACGTGGCGGTGGCCCTGCGCCTTTTCCGGCACAGCAATGACGCATCCCTGGACGCAGCCATAGGCACTCTGGGCGGTACCGTCTGCACTGTGGAGCTGTGGCGCATGGACGCTTCTGGACGCCTTGTGCCTGTGGATACCCCGCCGGAGCCCGCGATTGAAGAGTTTTTGGCCAAGGATCAGAAGTTGCCCCCGGACGTGCAGGCGACAGTTATGATCTGCCTTGGCCTTGGCGGCCTGCGGGCACAGCCCCTGTTCTGGACCAGCACTGGCATGGCCCATGTGCCTGTGGCCTATGACATTGGCTACCAGTGGAACGGCAAACTTTTTGAAAAGTATGTGCAGCCTAGCAGCGACGCACAATAGAACTGTGACGGCGCAAGGTCTTGAGGCCTTGCGCCCCGACTACTTGCAATTCTGTTTTTTGCCCCAACGGCAGCACAAACAGCAGCCGGGGCAAGCACTGATGCTGCCCACCAGTTCTGTTCGGGCATGAATCTATCAGCCTGCCCTCTGACGCACCGGCCCAGATCAGCCTGCCTTGGTCAGCCTGCCCGCCTGGCCCGATCAGTTTTTATCTACCACGGCAGCACTTGCCGCCAGCAAGGCTGTTGCATTTATGCGAACCTGCCTGTTGGCCTCGCCCAGCACATCGGACGTGAGCCCCAGCATGCGGGCAAAACGCTCCAGATCTTCTTGCGGGCTGGCTTTGAGCCTTTCCCACAACAGATCTTCTATAAGGTTATGCAGGACCTTGCGCAAATTCGCCACTCGCTGCCCCTTGCCCGTCAGTTCATAGAGCTGGCTTTTTTTGTCGCCGGGCGTTTTATGGGGCGCAACAAATCCTCTCACTTGCAGCCTGGCCGCCATCGAGGATACCCCGCCCCGCGCCATGCCCAGCTTTCTGGCGGTGATGAGGCCATTCAACGGGCCTTCGCTGGCAATAAGAGTCAGAAAATGCATCTCTGTCAGGGTAAGGGCTCCAAGTTCCGCCTCTCCCAGGCTGGCCCCGGCCTTGTCAAACAGCCCGTTTACCTCTTCCATACGCTGCGCAATACTCAAAATGCCGCCAATAACGCGCTGCCGTAGTTGTTCTTTATCTGACATGACATCCCACCTGTTTTTCCTGCCGCAAGCGTATCAATGTTGGGTGACCGAGAAACAACACACTTTTGTTTTGTTTCCAGACCAGATTTCACGGCACACGCACAAGCGCCGCCTCCCTGGATGGAAAGCGGCGCGTATGAAACAATATCATAATGTTACGGGCTATTTTTCAAGCCACTCCTGTAATTTTTCTTCCAGAGCCGCCGCTTCCATACGCGAGGCGTCGTACATGCCCGCATCTCCACGCTGGCGCGCAGCCTCGGACAGGATAATGGCCGCAGCCACCGAAACATTAAAACTCTGGATCATGCCGTACATAGGGATGTAAAGCTCGCCATCAGCCTGCTCAAGCAGATCCTGTTCAACCCCGCTGTGTTCGTTGCCCATAATGATCGCCGTGGGCTTGGTGAAATCCCACTCTCTCAAAGGCCGTGCCGTGGGAGTGCAGGATGTGGCGAGCACCTGCATGCCCTGGCCGCGCAAGTTTTCCATAAGAGCAGCGCTGTCTTTGTGGCGCACGCTTTCTACCCATTTGCGGGCGGAAGCCGAAGTTTTGCGGCCAAGCACGGGAAAGGGCGTGTTGGTGTAATACAGATTTACCCGGCTGACGCCAAAGGCATCGCACGAACGATAGATGGCCGACACATTGTGCGGATCATGAATATTCGCCAAAACCAGCGTAAGGTCAGGCTGGCGATGGCTCAACACTTCAAGCAGGCGGGCCTTGCGCCTTGCCGTGGGTTCCTTGGGCATGTGGTATTCCTTTGCTGTTCTGTTCTGGCCTTGTTATGTCTCAAAAAAAACAGGTCCAGGCAAGCGCATTGTCTACATGGGCTGTCCAGTATATACTGCCACCAAACTGCAAACACCCAAATACATGCCGGAGCCTTATAATGAAGATTCTAGCGCAGCTTGTGGCGCTACTGCTAACCCTTTGCCTGCCCGCCGCCGCACTGGCTGCTCAAGGGCACCCAAATCTGCCCGGAGCCGGGCTGGACATCGGCTGGACCATTCCTTTCGTCTGCATGCTGCTATCCATAGCCATCATGCCCCTTGCGGCCCCGCACTTCTGGGAACAGCATTTCGGCAAAATTTCAGTGTTCTGGGGAGTAGCTTTTCTGCTGCCCTGTGCTCTTGTTTTTGGGCCTTCTGTAGCGCTGTACGAGTTTTTGCACATCATCATTCTTGACTACATCCCATTTATTATTCTGCTTTTTTCTCTTTTTACAGTGGCAGGCGGCGTGCGTCTGACGGGTTCACTTACGGGCACACCTCTGGTTAACACGGCTCTTCTGGCTGTGGGTACGATTCTCGCCAGCTGGATGGGCACCACAGGAGCGGCCATGCTGCTCATTCGTCCGCTGTTGCGGGCCAACGCCCACCGCCGCTACAAGGTGCACAGCGCTGTGTTTTTTATCTTTCTTGTTGCCAACATTGGCGGTTCACTCACGCCATTGGGCGACCCGCCGCTCTTTCTGGGTTTTCTGAAGGGCGTCAGCTTTTTCTGGACCACAACCAACCTTTTTTTGAAAACCCTGCTGCTCTCTGTGATGTTGCTGCTTATCTATCTGGCGCTTGATGCAGTGCTGTTTGTCAAGGAAGGCAAGCCAGTTCCCCCTCAGCCCCATACGGAACATCCGAAAAAACTGGGGCTTGAAGGCAAGGTCAACCTGCTGCTTCTGCTTGGAATTGTAGTGGCTGTGCTGCTGTCCGGCCTGTACCCGCTGGGAACGATCACGGAAATATATGACGTGCCCGTTGAAGGGCAGAACTTTCTGCGCGACCTGACGCTGCTGATCCTGGCATGGCTTTCTCTGCGCCTTACCAGCAAAGCCAGCCGGGAGGCCAACGGTTTTTCCTGGGCTCCCATTGAAGAAGTCGCCAAGCTTTTTCTGGGCATCTTTGTCAGTATGATTCCGGCCATAGCCATTTTAAAATCTGGTACAGACGGCGCACTGTCTGGCCTCATACAGCTTGTATCCAAAAACGGCCAACCTGATAACGCCATGTATTTCTGGCTCACGGGCGTACTTTCAAGCTTTCTGGATAACGCGCCCACCTACGTGGTCTTTTTCAACACCGCCGGGGGCGACGCCCAAAACCTTATGGTCAATGCCCCTGCGACCCTGGCCGCCATATCAGCGGGAGCCGTATTTATGGGGGCCAATACCTACATTGGCAATGCGCCCAACTTTATGGTGCGCGCCATTGCCGAAAACCAGGGCGTGCGCATGCCAAGCTTTTTTGGCTATATGGTGTGGTCTGGCTGCATTTTGCTGCCGCTCTTTCTGCTGCTCACCTGGCTTTTCTTCTAAGGAAGCACTGACTAAAGAGCCTCCTGGAAACGCGCAGTTATTTCGTTTGGCAAGGCGCGATCTTTTTTTGAAGCAGGAGTGGACTCTTCCGTCCTCAACTGTTTAAAAAAGCGTGAAGTAACGCCGCCAAACGGAATAACTCAGCGTTTCCCTAAAACAACCCGCACTACAGACGCAACATGCCCCTAAAGTTTTTGCTTTAGGGGCATGTTGCGTTATGGAAAAACCAAATCAATCAAAAACAATTGCGTCAATTTATGGATAATTTTCCAGCAGCATCCATCCGGTTTTTCTGATAGACCGCACTGGCACAAAAACTGTCTAGAACGCCTTGGACTTAAACATGTCTGTCCACGAAGATTCCTTGGGTGCCGGATGGCTGGGGTCAACCCAACCCAGCACCTGACGCCCCATATCCCATGCAAGGGCACGGGCAATGAGGCTTGAAGGGTCTTCAGGGTTCACTTCCGTTACGGAGAACAAATAGAAATCGTGCACCTGGCGCGCGTCCATAAGACCGCCCTGCGCCATAGACCACAGAAGCGTACCGGTCTTTGCGTCATATACTTCCATTGCCAGCGAAAGCGAACTGGTGCCGCCGGAACCGCCGTCCATATAATGATTTATGTATCCGCCCACCAGCATGTCAGCCCCCCGCGACCGGGCAATGGCAAGAGCGCGCTGCGGTTCGAAAGGTCCGGCATTGGCATCATACTCAAGCGTGGAAAAAGCATTGAGCGACAACCACACCTGCCATATCTGGCGTGAAAACATGTTGCTGAAGGTAACGGCGTTGGACATCTGCTGCACTGTCCGCAACGGCACAAAGAGCGCCGTAGGTCTGTAGCCCAGGGGTTGCGTGGGGCGGACATAAATGGCCGGAGGCTGACGGCGCACAAAGTTGTTCACCTGCACCTGTATGGGCGCTTTCAAGTCACCCGTAAGGGAGTACGATGTGCGGCTGTCGTCCGGTGTTCTGGAACACCCAAAAAGCAGAAAAAGCAGCAGAAAAAATGCTGCTGTGCTTAAAAGGCGCAGTAAGGGCCAAACCACGTCTGCCGGGTTTTGGCTGCGCCATATGCCTGAAAAAGATGGGCAGGTATGCATATTTTTCTCCTGGCTTAAGGCCAGCCGAGCTGGTTGTCCTCAGGGCAGAGCAACATTGAAATATTTGTCCTGTGAGCGCAAACCGTTCAATAACGCGCCATAACTCTGTACAAGGCGTGCCCGGCTTGCGGGCATGCGCTTGTAGCAACCCTAAAAAGCAGACCATGACGCAATCATGTTTTTGCAATCAGCAAACGCTCAAAAAACTCCATCCCACGGGCGCTATATATTACAAATACCGCTAAAAATCCGGCATGTATCGAAGCAGCGCCAGTATATTGGCATTTGCTAAAACCGTGCCAGAGCACAAAATAGCCGTTCCATCGCCCCGCAGGGTTATGGAACGGCTATGACACGTTCATGCCGGACGAACGCATGCGTCAGCTCACTGTCACATGCGCGCAGCCTGAAAAATCTGGAGAATCAGGGGGGCAATCAACAGAATCACCGGAGCCAGCCCCATAAGAGTCTGTGGCCAGGTAAGCCTGAGCGCCGCGCGGCAGCCTATGAGCACACAAGCCACCATCCAGACAAACCCCACTAGCGACCCCAGCAGAGGCACCACGCACAGCAGGGTGGGCGCTGCAGAATAAGCCAGCACCTGAAAAACCTGACCAAAATCAGTACGGCTGCCACGCACAAAGCCGTAGGTAAAGTTTATAAGCGCGCTGAGCACATAAAGCTGGATAACGGACATGCCAGTTTTGATCAGCAGGATCATTGGCAGGCTCATCTGCGGGGAAAGCATGACGAGCATTTTTTCCAGTTGCGGGTCAGAAGCCGCGCTGGGCGCGATGAGGGACATGAACACCCCCGACCATATGCGCTCAACAATGACCTGAACCACACTCACCAGCAGGTAAAAAATCAGGGCACGCATTTGCGAGCCGCCAGGCTGCACCTGGCTGAAAACGCGTTGCGCCCCAAACATGACGCGCATGCAGGTATGATAAAAAGCCGCAAGCCAACCATCCGGTTCCGGAGCTGTTTCCCAGGGGATGGGCCCCTCGGCATGCTCGTCGTAATGACCATCATCATCGTCGTGATGCTCATCGCCGTTGTCATCATCCGTATCCATTGCACGGCGCTTGCGCTCGTACGAACGGTCATCTTCGTCGTAACGGCGGTTCTTCTCACGTTCGTAGGCGCGGCTGGCTTCTACACGCGGGTCTTCATCAGAATTATCAGAGTTTTCAATTCCGCCCCTGTCAGAGCTGCGCCATTTATCCTGCGCCTTGGGCTGGGCATTACCCATATCCCGGTCGCGGCTTTTATTTTCGTGCTGCGGGGCATCCTTTTGAGCTGCGTCGTCACGCGACCATGAGGGGCCGCCGGGCACAATAGCTCCGGGGGGCAGGGGATCGTCCTCGCCGGGATCTCGCGAAACCTCTGCGGCAGAATCCTGATGGCCTGTGGAATCCGTATAGTCCTGAGAAACAGGAGCCGCGGCCTGGCCCTGTGCCGTATCCTGATCCCCGGTCTGAGGCGCATCCGGCAGAACTTCCTGCACGCCAGTATCGGGCGCGAAACGGAAACGGCAGGAGCACTGGGGGCAGGTGGCGATAACCGCACGCGCTGGCAGGCGGTTGGCGGGCACTTGGCGGCTGAAGCCGCAACGCGGACACGTAATATTCACAAAAATTCTCCTGGTAGGCTCATCTGCTGTTCGAAAAATTCAGTGTATACTATCCACAGGCCCGAACGCTGGCAAGAGCCACCTGTACAGCCAGGGCGCAGCTTGACCCTTGCAGCTCGAATACCGTGCGTATAAACGCTTGCATTATACCGTCACAAAAGTTTCCAGCTATCTCAGCGGCAAGCTTCGCCTTTTATTCTGGATGGCTGCCAGAAAAATGCACACCTACATAATCGGCTTGTTCTTCCTGATATAACAAGGAAATTTATCCCGTGCCGAGACGGCCTGAGAATTAAATTTTTCTGGCTTGATAGCAACCAGTTATTGTTCCTGTTTGCATGTCCTATATGGTTGACATCCCCTGCGGGGGGCTATACCGTGGCAGCACAAGGGGAGTAACTGGGTTCTTGAAACCCGGGCGGCATCAACAGCATGGCTTAGGCCTGGTGCCGTCGTCGGTTCCGCCGATTAGTGAGACCTTGGCGTCAACGCCAAGGTCTTTTTTTTATTTTAAGGAGACAACATGACCATTCGCGCCCTGCGGCCTTATATTCTTGCTGTGCTTATGACCATTCCCGGTCTGGCCCTTCACCTTGCGCCATCAGACATCTCTCCTCTGCTTGTGACGGCACTTGCCGGGATGGCCATTCTTGGAGCTTCATTTCTGCTCACCTGGGCCTGTGAAGTGGCGCAGATGGACATGCCGCAAGCGGTAGCTGTGGCAGTGGTCGCCTTTATTGCTGTGCTGCCCGAATACGCAGTGGATATGTACTTTACCTGGATGGCCGGCCAGCAGCCAGACAGCCCCTATTCACACTATGCCATTGCCAATATGACCGGGGCCAACAGGTTGCTTATCGGCGTTGGCTGGTCGGCAATTGTGCTTATCTTCGCCGGGCGCTTCCACTCTGCCGTTGCCCTGCATAGCGACAAGCGCACAGACGTGCTGTTTCTTGCTATGGCAACAATCTACGCGCTGTTCATTCCCCTCAAAGGTTCGCTTACCTGGGTGGACGGCCTGGTGCTTTTGGGCATTTACGTCTGGTACATACTCATAATCATGCGCCGGCCCGTTGAGGAAGAAGAGCTTGAGGGACCAGCCGCCGTTCTGGCCCGGCTGGCTAAAAAAATTCGCCTTCGTAGCGTGGGTGCCATCTTCGTTTTTTCTGCCCTGGTGATACTTGGCAATGCCGAATCTTTCAGCGAAGGTTTGGTAGCTAGCGGCAAAATGCTGAATATCAACGAATTTTTGCTGGTGCAGTGGATCGCCCCTCTGGCCTCGGAAGCCCCGGAGTTCATTGTGGCCCTGATGTTCGCTTCACGAGGCAACGCCGGACTGGCTCTCGGATGTTTGCTTTCTTCCAAACTTAATCAATGGACACTGCTGGTTGGCATGATCCCCGGCGTTTACGCAGTGTCTTCCGGTGGACTTACTCCTCCCATAAACCTTGACACGCACCAGTTTCAGGAAATATTACTCACAGCCGGGCAGTCTCTTTTTGCCGTGGCATTGCTGCTGGATCTGCGCCTGCATGTGCGCGAGGCTATCTGGCTGCTTCTGCTCTTCAGCCTGCAGTTGCTCTCCCCCTTGTATGATGTGCAACTGGAAGCCATGCTGGGCCTGCCCCACGATCCCCTGCGGCTGCATTTCTTCTATGCCAAGGTATACCTGGTGCTGGCGGCAGTGCTGCTTATCAAGAACTGGCGGCAGGCCTGGGATCTTCGCAAGGGATTCAAAGTTTAAAGAAAGCGTGTATACTGTGAAGCAACGGCAAACAGGGCTTAAAAGAGGAAAAAACATGCAGCTTCCTATTCAGGCTTTGCGGATTTTTCACTTTTCTGCCCTGTTGCTTTCGCTTTCAGCTTTTATCCGTACGCTCCATAGATCAGGAACGTCGCAACGCCTGCTCCACAGTCTGGGCAGGGGCACCACGCCGTCACGGCGCAAGTATGGCGGCCCCACCCCTGAATCCGGGAGCGCGTGTAAGGAACAGTGCCTCTGGCAAGATGCTTCGCCTTCACCCCTTACTGGTTATCAAGGTATTATATCCATGCCGCGCCTTTTGTCCTTTCTGCTGCTGGCGCTGCTGCTCGGTGAACGGGCGGCAGAGGCAGCACGTATGCCGGATCAGCAGCCCCTTTCTCCCGCTCTTTCCCAGGAGTTCACAGCCACCGCTGACCTGACGGAAACGAGTACAAGCCACGAGCACCCGCCCGCAGCGGAACCTGGGGAGCATGCCAAGCCGGAAAGTTCTGCAAAAGCAGGCACATCAGCTCAGGAAAATGCAGGAAAGCAAGAACAGGCAGTTCCTGCCGACCAGTCTGCCCGGGACAGCGCCGCCGCCATTATTTCCGGTTCACGCAAACCCGGCATCATAGAGCACCAGTATGTCCGGGACGAGGGCGGCAACCCCGTCATCAGCATCAGCTACCCTTCTGTGGGCAGCAAAGAAATTGACAGCGATATACGCCAATGGGTCACGGGTATTGCTACGGCTTTTGAGCAAAGCTGTAGTAATGGAAGCTTCGCGGCTGGCTCCAGCCTTGACGGAGACCGGCCCCCCTTTGAGCTGTGGGGTTCATACAGCGTCACAGCTCCCTCGCCCGCAGGACTTAGCATCACGTTTGAGGTATGGACGTACACGGGCGGAGCCCACGGCAATCTTGACGTCATAACCTTGAATTACAGCTTGCTTACCGGGCAACGGCTCGGGCTGGTCGACCTTTTCGAAGACCCGGATATGGCCCTGAACCTCATGTCCGCATGGTCATACAAAGAGCTTTCGCGCCGCTTGGGCGGTATGAGGCAAGAGCAGATGTTGCGGACCGGGCTTACCCCTGTGCCGGAGAACTTTGCCAGCCTGACCCTGACCCCGCAGGGCGTGCGCATCAATTTTCAACCCTATCAGGTTGCACCGTGGGCGGCTGGGGCGCAAAAGGTTGATATGCCCCTGGATCAATTGCTGCCAGCCAATCCGCTGCTGCGCCTCTGGGGACGTTAACCCGTCACCCTCAGTCTCATTTTTACTAAAGCCCCGTACAAACCAATGGTCTGCACGGGGCTTTTTCTTTTACGTAACGCCAGTCGGCAATATCAGCCTGCCGTCTTGAAGGTTGAGCGCATTTGTCCAGATGAAGGCTAACCTTGAAATGCTTCACGTTTCACAGTTGTCATTTCACTAAAAAACGCACCCTCGGCAGAATTCGCGCTACATTGCGGCGACCTGCACTCTCATGCAGTGTTAAAACATGTAAATTCTTTCAACGGTAAAATGCTTTATTCCATAAATTCCACAATGCCAGCAGCCAGAACCCGGCCAGAAGCGTCATAGACAGCAGCAACCTGACCGGGCGCAGATGGAAACTGCGGGGTTGCGAATTCAATTTCAAGGCAACCATCTGCATTCAGGTTCACCCTGGCGGGTGCGGGCTTCTGGCGGTGGCGCAAACGCACCAATGTTTCTTCCGGCCAGTATTGCGGCGCCAAAGAAACATTGGCCAAAGCCGTAATGCAACGGCTGACGCCCAACAGAGCGCGCGGCCCCACGACAAGAGCATTGGCCGAACCGTCCTTGGCAAGCACGTACAGAGGCTCACTGTGGGCAATGCCCAAACCCTTGCGCTGCCCTTCGGTGTAGCGCCAAAGCCCCTTGTGGCGGGCGATCTCTCGCTGCGTTCCGTCTGCATTTCGCAAAAAAACAGGGCCAGCGCCGGGAGGAACAATGGCCGCAGCCTGCCAGTGCCGTTCGAGAAAAGGCCTATACGCTTCCGTTGAAGAGCCGGAGCCGGAATCTTGAGCAGCAGAAGCGCCGGAAGCCGGGGCAAAGCAGATGTCCTGACTCTCATGCGGCAAGGGCACATTCAGGCCTGCCTGCGCCACAATTTCACGAGTGCGGCTTTTGTCCTGCCCTGCCAGGGGGAAGCAGGCCTGCGCCAATCGCGCCCGTGGCACGAGACTTAAAAAATAGCTCTGATCCTTGGCCGTATCGTGGCCCGCGGCCAGCAAAGGCAGGTGGGACGTGCCTGCGCCATATGCCTGCGCGGCAGTATTCTCCTGCGTGGCGTTCTCCTCTTCCGGTGCGCTCACAAGCCGTGCATAATGCCCGGTGGCAAGCTTATGCGCGCCGAGTTCCTTCGCGGCGTCAAGCAATGCCCCGAACTTAACAGCCCGATTGCACAAAGCGCAGGGATTGGGCGTGCGCCCCTCTGCGTAGGCTGCTGCAAACGGGGTCAGCACCTCATGCTGAAAAACAGGCCGCAGATCTGCGATATGCAAGGGTATGCCAAGAGATGCGCACGCCTCTTCAAGACCTGAGGGTGGCGCAAGTTCCGCCTCTGGCAAAAAAAGGCCGTGCAGGGCCAGCACGTTGTGCCCGGCCTGCTGGAGCATTACGAGGGCGCAAAGACTGTCCACTCCGCCGCTGACGGCAACTGCCACAGTGCACGGAGGGGTTGTGTTGCTCATAACCATAGCGCAGTCCCCAATGCAACCCGCGATTTCATCGCGCTCACACGCGGGCGGGGCGCATTTTAGCACCAGTATTCAGGTGATTATTAGAATAAAAATGGGGAAAGAACGCCCTTGCCTGCAAGAACCTTCTTTCCCCAGTAAAAGAAAATTTTACGGCAGTTACAATATCTGATTAAGGAACTGGCGCAGACGGGGATGGCGGGGGGTGGTAAACAGGGTTTCGGGCCTGCCCTGCTCCACAATCTGTCCCTGATCCATAAAAATAAGTCTGTCAGCCACGGTGCGGGCAAAGCCCATTTCGTGGGTGACGCACACCATAGTCATGCCTTCTTCAGCCAACTTGACCATAACGTCCAGCACTTCGCCCACCATTTCGGGGTCAAGCGCTGACGTCGGCTCGTCAAAAAGCATGATGGCGGGCTGCATTGCGAGAGCACGCGCAATGGCCACACGTTGCTGCTGCCCGCCAGACAACATGGCTGGATAGACATTGGCCTTTTCGCTGATGCCCACTTTTTTGAGCAACCCCAGTGCGCGGGATTCGGCTTCTTCGCGCGAAAGCTTGCGCAGCTTTATGGGCGCCATTGTCAGATTTTCCAGAACGGTCTTGTGCGGAAACAGGTTGAACTGCTGAAAGACCATGCCCAGATTCTGACGAATCAGGTTGATATCATTATCCGGGCTCATAATATTTTCGCCCTGGACTGTGATACTGCCCTGATCAATCTCTTCCAGCCGGTTGATTGAGCGCAACAGGGTCGACTTGCCGGAACCCGATGGGCCGATGATAACCACACGCTCGCCGGGAGCGATATCCAGACTCACATCCTGCAAGGCAGGCAGCGAACCAAAATATTTCCAGACATTGCTTATGGTAATAATTGGGGCGGTGGTGCTACTTTCCGTCATAATAATTCAGCCTGGATTCCATAATGCTCACGGTTTTGGAAAGCATAAGCGTGATGACAAGATACAGCAAAGCCACCACGGTATAGGTTTCAAAGTACAGGTAGGTGGTGCCCACAAAGCTTCTGGCCCGCTGCATGATATCAGGCACTGCCATAATGGACACAAGCGACGTGTCTTTGAGCATGGCAATGCATTCATTGCCCACAGGCGGCAAAATGGTGCGCATAGCCTGAGGAAGCACCACATAGCGCATGGTCTGAAAGCCATTGAAGCCCAACGAGCGCGCAGCTTCACTCTGCCCTTTGTTGATGGCGGTGATACCTGCGCGAAATACTTCGCCCATATAAGCGCCATAACAAAAACTGATGGCAACGACAGCGGAAGTAACGCCGCTCACCTGCACAAAACGTGAAAGCGCGTAGTAGATATAAAAAATCTGCACCAGCAGCGGAATACCGCGAATCACTTCCACATAGGTGGAGGCGATGAGATTTATAATGCGGTTGTTTGAAATACGCCCGAGACCAGTGAGCAGCCCCAAGGGCACGGCACAGCATATGGAGAGAACAGTAATCTTGAAAGTAATCAAAACGCCGTCAGGCAAATAAAGCAAAATACGTAAATAAGGCTCGGGCCAGAAGAGGCATAGTGCAAACAAAGTAGAAATTGCCCCGACCAGGGCAATAGACCAGGCGTTTATCAGGCGCCATTCACGAGGATCAGGGATGGAGGCTCCATCCGTGACCATAATGATATTGCCTTTGCTTCCGTCTTTTTT
>NZ_JASGDK010000139.1:0-9271 GCF_047607245.1 Desulfovibrio sp. | reverse complement strand
GGCTCTGCGCGTTGTGCTTGATACAAAGCCTGTGCTGCATGTGCCGTTTACACCCGCCGAACTGGCTTCAGCCAGCGACGCTGAGCTTGAAGCGCGGGGAAGGGAAATCAGGGAAGCCCTGCTTGCCGGGCAGGATGTTGTGGCGGAGATTGTTGAAGTTGACGATCCCGATCTTTCCAGAGGCGGCATACTGGCCAGCCGATTGGCAGTTGCGCTGCACGAAGCCCTTGAGGTTTCGGGCGGCCTTGTGGCCACAGGGGGCGAAACCGCGGCCATGCTGATGGCCCGGGCGGGCATACACGGCATACAGCTTGTAACAGAAGTGGAAAGCGGTGTTCCCGTCGGTTTAACCTTGGGGCAGCATACTCTGCCTGTTATCACCAAAGCGGGTTCGTTCGGCTCGGAGCACACTCTCTCCCGATGCCTTGAATATATACGCGCGGCAAATCAAAAAGGAGAATTGGCTTGAATCTTCCCATTGTAGCCATCACTATGGGCGATGCCTCCGGCATTGGGCCAGAAATTATCGTCAAGGCTTTGGCTCGCCCGGAAATTGCTTCCTGGGCCAGAATTCTTGTAGTGGGAGATGCGGAGCGCCTGCGCGAAGCCGTGAAAATTACTGGCAGCAAAATCACGGTCAATGCTCTTGCTAACCCTGATGAAGCCCGTTACGCGGCTGACGCCATTGACTGCATTGATGTTCCTGTCATTCCCAAGGGGCATCCTTTCGGTGTGGTTTCAGCGGCATCTGGCGAAGGAGCATTTCAGTTTATAAAAAAAGCAGTCGAGCTTGTGCTGGCGGGTAAAGCACAGGCCATTTGCACGGCCCCGTTGAACAAAGAAGCGTTGCACGCCGCAGGGCATATGTTTCCTGGGCACACTGAGATGCTGGCTCACCTTACGGGCACACCTGAAGTCTCAATGATGCTCATGACGCCCACCTTGCGGGTTGTACACGTTACGACCCACCTCGGGCTCATTGACGCAGTTAATAAAATAGAGCCCGCCCTTGTGGAGCGCACCATCGCCAGAGCGCACGATACCCTTGTCAGCTCTGGAATTGCCAATCCGCGCATAGCGGTCTGCGCCATCAACCCGCATGCAGGTGAAAATGGACTGTTTGGCAACGGCGAAGAAGAAACCAAGATTGTCCCCGCAGTAAAGGCCACTCAGGCCAAGGGGTGGAATGTGGAAGGTCCGCTGCCGGCAGACACGCTTTTCTTCCGCGCCGGGCGAGGAGACTTCGACGTCGTGATAGCTATGTATCACGATCAGGGGCATGGTCCCATCAAGGTGATGGGCATTGCCGATGGCGTGAACATCACCATCGGGCTGCCTGTGATTCGCACGTCAGTGGACCACGGAACCGCCTTTGATATAGCTGGAAAGGGCATTGCCAGTGAAGACAGCCTTATTGAGGCTGTGCGTCAGGCAGCCGTGCTGAGCGCCCGGTAAGACCTTTCGGCCCGGTAGTACAGTTAGCGTAAAAATCCCCGATTCCGGCTAGTGCCGGGCTCGGGGATTTTTTGCTTTGAATTTTTCACAAAAGACGTCTTCACCGGGGTGAGCACAAAAATAAAAACTCTTCAGCTATACCCTGAATGCCCGGTTCAGGCGCTACCAAGGCGGAGAATTTTCATCAGCGCGTTGCATTGAATTTCCGTATTCAGGCGCGAACAGGCGTGGCGTAATTTGTTCCAGAGCTGCTTAACTCCGGAGAGGCGCGGTACTATGCGCAGGCGTTCTGCACTGGGCGAATGCCTTCGCCTGCTGTAATACCAAGCTTTTTGCTGCTTATGGGCTCAAAAACAAAATGGACTGGCTTGTCCCACGTTTTGTCGCAATACAGGTACAGAACCTTGACGAAAAGCCTGTCTGCCCCGCAACGAACTTCTACCCATTGACCGCACGTAAACAGGGTTGCTTCATCGATCGGCGGTACAAAGTCATCTGTTGTGCCAAGAAGGTGCCCAGTTTTATCATCATAAGGAAGAATATTTCCTTCGGCCCACACAGCGCGTCTGTCCAGCGTCACATGGCCTTCGCGTTCTCGGTGTGAATAAAACGTCGCTGTCCACGGCTCGGTTTTAGCATGGCGTACCAGCACTTTATCGAAAGGTTTCAGTTTCATCCGCGTGCCTTTTTTCAAAAGGGTGTACTTGAAGGTCAATCAGTTGGTCCAACCTTGCTACAGCGAGGAGGCGCTTAAGAAGCCCCGAGTGCATCTGTATACGCAGATTATTTTCGCAAGAGAATAAGCCGTTCTTTACTGCCCTGAACGCTGAAACACGTACATTTTCGTTTGGCCCGGTAAAGGGCGCTACGTCGAGCGTCAGAAACAGTACTTGTGGGGCGGGTGCCGTGAACTCTAGGGGGAAAATGCTGCGCGAAGATATTTCATACTCGTGCAGTCTCATCTTTCAAGCGAAAGGCAGATTGGTCTCACTGGCAACTGTGTTTGAAGGCAGTGAGAAATCAGCATCTATTTTCGCTGGTACCCGTGTTCATGTTCCCACAAAAAACTGACAAGCGCGTGCCCGTCTTGCGAGGATTTTCGCTGTAGCTGCGTATGTTTTGCCGACTATCAGGTCAGCAGAAAATGCACAACTGTTTAGCATGATTTATAAACCAATCGAAAATCTGGTTGATGCGACGGTGTTGTTTCAAGAAGGATGGTTGCATTCGCATGACAGCCAGGAGACTGCAATGGCGTCAGGTAAAACAAAATGAGTTTTACGCTGTGGGCTAAAAAGGCAAGGCACTATTGGGTCATGCCAGTTCGCGTAAAGCCAGCAAAGCTCCTGAGACGAAAAGCAGCCAGACCAGAAGCCGGCGGAATTGCACATCGGTCAACCGCCGGAAAACAGCGATACCGATTTGTGAGGAAATAAGCGTTGCAGGCAGGGCAATTGCTATGAACAACAGGGTCTGTTGCGAGTAGTACCCGTGCCAGGCGAAGAAAGCTATTGTAATGCCAAGAATGGTTACATTGTAAGGGCGAAGTACGGCGCTGGTTTCACCCTTGGACCACGGCTGCATTGCGCACCACATTGTGGGCAGCACGCCCGAGAGTGAAGCCGCGCCACCAAGGATTCCACCAAGAAAGCCAATGGTGGCGTCAGCAACAGGCATTTGCCGATCAATTTGTGGCAACGAGCGGCGTAGTGCAAAAAAGGCTCCATAAAGCAGCATGAACCCCGCAATGGCCAGTTTAAGCCCTTGAGCATTAATAAGGTTCAACGCTGCCGAGCCCAGCGGTATCCCGATCAATGCTGGCAGAATAAACCGTGGAAGGCGGGTTGTTCCATTTCCCAGGTCATGACGGATCAGCCACAAGCTCTGAAGTCCGCTAAGCACAGACATGACAGCCACAATGGAAACAGCCTGCCACGGCGGCATTATTTGCAGCCAGATACCCAGTGAAAGCAGGGCAGTGCCAAACCCGGCCAATCCATTGATAAAGCCGCCACAAGCAGCGCCAGCCAGCAAAGGAATGAGGAAATCAATGGGCATATACAGCCGCGCCTTCATGAATGCCGTGTGAAAATAAACCCTGACGGGTGACCTGTTTGAATGGGCGGAATATGATGGAGATGGATTCTGATGTCAACGTAGTGACAGATGCAGGCGTTAGAATATTTCAGAAATGAAATACGTGTGAGGATACAGCTATTCGCCAATAAGCTGGGTGTGTGGGAGAACCGTTAGATTATGTTAGCCTTGAGAGAGCTTAAATGTTCTACCCCTGCATGAGGGGCCAACGCGACTTGGATTCTGGCACAATTGCATTTTGGGCAGAATGTGAGCTTTGAAATGTGAAGTCTTTCAAAATTGGTCTGCTCTTGAGCCTGCGTTTATCGCCGAGCTGTAGGTTTTGCCGGTTGGCTGGCGGCTTTAATCTTTGTGCTAGATAGTATGGTGGGGCAACTCCTGGACCACGGATATTGTTGCCCCCATAGTTGCCCCCAAAAAAAGTGTAGGCTGTCGCGGCACAAGGAAACATTGATAGATGTAAAACAAGCGGTAAATGAACAAAAAAGAAGGTTTCATGAACGCTTATGAGCGTTTATTAAACCTTCTAATCATTCTTTGTGGTGGAGAGGGAGAGATCCGAACTCTCGGTACATTATTAATGTGCACACGATTTCCAATCGTGGAACAGCATTAATGGTGTCAATGTTTATCCAGTATACACGCCATGAAATGGTAATAAGAGGTAGGCAAATGACCCTATCTCCCACTCAATCACGAATGAAATCACGAATAGCGTTGTCCTACTCCAATCTCCCTCCCCCACCCATTTCAGCCCGTCCGGGCACTTTAATCCACTAGTGAGAATAGTCGAGACCACAGTGTTCTATGTATCTGACCTGACAAGATCCACTCAGTAATGTCAAAATAATGATACCGCTTGATATATAGTAAATTCCCACTCAAAGCACATCCACATTGTGGATCTTCCAATTTAGGCGTGTAAACATGATTTTTGCTATTAAAAATACGTATCCCAATAGAAATTTTGTTTTTAAAATTCAGTTTATGAAATCTTTGTAAATGGCTGTATTCGCATCCATCGCGATCACAAAATTTAATAAAAATAGGGGTGTTTCTCTCCATAGATTCTTTAAGCCGTTGCATCCTACGATTCCACTTGTCTAGGGCTTCTTGTCTAGTTTTGTAGTGCATAAAGTGGATTTCGATACCATTTGGAAGTATCCCTATTGGATAGCCCGGCGTTGTTTGTATATATCTGGAATTATCAGTAAATGTTACAGTCAAATTTATACAATTTTCAAAATTTTCCAAAAATTTTATATAGCATTCAGGGAAAAGGAACAGGCCAACAAATGGTGTGTTGTAGGGTCTGCCAATATTACCATACAAAGAATATCCCCAGCAGTTATTTGAAATTAGAATAAATTTTGCATTTTTTAGCCGACGTCTCTCAAAGCGGTTTGTAATGTAAGTATTGCAACTATGAATGCGCCGAGAAATCCCGCGTACTATGCGTTTGATATTCATTCTTACCTGTCTGAAAATATACGTTATGGTAGTGAAATTGTTATCTTTAGTTTTGAACTCTAGTTTGTGTCAATCTTTTTATATTTACAGTGTTGGAGCATTAAACAAGCCTTGCCATCACATCCCTCACGAAAAAGCCGCCCATCTCTGAGCGGCCCAACTTGACAGATTTCGCAATTTGGCAATTATCCCACACTCGGCAGTTCCGGACACGGCGTTAGTTCGCCCGCCATTCCAGGCGAGCCGGGTTGTGACGGCAGATCGCGCAATGCGTTGCGGTATGCTTTGATTTCTCCCGCTTTCTCGGTGCTGATCGGAAAATCTGGCAATACGTATTTATCGGTTTCGTATAGCCTCCAGTCACGGACCATTCGCAGTTGGACCAGCAGTTCTTCTGCTGTGAGTGGAGGCAGTGTTTCCGTAAATCCATCAGGCAATGGCCCATATTCGTCGATGGTGTGGGGGGGGCGACCAATGAAGCTTTTTTTGCCTTTATGATTTTCAACCTGCGTCCAAGTGTCATTCACACGGCGGGTTATTTTGCCCGGCTCCCCTGTGATTTTGTCCATGCACGAGCGTGCGGGCAGCACATTAGAGCGACGGAAATATACCTCCACGACCTTGGGGTTGATACCGAGGCCGTAGCTCTTTTTGACTCTACCACACAAAAAATCACACATAATAATGATCAGGGCAAAGAAAAAGGGATTACTGTTATTCAGTAACCCCTTGAAATATGGCGGAGAGGGAGAGATTCGAACTCTCGGTACGCTATTAACGTACACACGATTTCCAATCGTGCTCCTTCGACCAGCTCGGACACCTCTCCGCATTGCTTTGTCGTGCAAAGCCGAACCTGTATATGGCATATGCACAGAGAAGGCAAGAGAAAAATGGTAAAATTATGTGCTAATTCCGCTCAATCATTTGTCACTTGCCCGAAGATTCCTCTTCAGGCGGCGTTTTCTCGCTATCAGCTTTTTTTTCATTCCTCCGCCGGAGGGGTGGCAGGCGAAAGCCCATTCAACAGATGCCGCCGCCAGTTTTGACCAGCATCCAGAAGAGGCCGCCCACAACAGCCACAGTCAGCAAGATTTTTGTCAGCATTGCCTAATCCTGCTTTGGATGGTCTCTCTTTTTGCGTTCCTCGTCCGTCCGTTTTTTTTCAATCCTGGCCGAACGGTAAAAAACCCAGAGCCCCAAGGCTGAGATTACAGTGATAGCTAATGCGTTGAGCGTCAGGTTGCCCATAATTCATCACCCTTAGGCGGTCGCGCCCACCTTGCTGAAACCGCTGTCGACATAGAGAATCTGTCCCGTCACGGCATGGGCGAGATCAGAAGCCAGGAAGGCCGCCACACCGCCAACATCGGCGGTGGTCACGTTGCGCCGCAACGGCGAATTGCTTTCCACCATGTTGAAGATGTCCTTGAGGCTGGACACGGCAGAAGCTGCCAGCGTTTTGATGGGGCCAGCGCTGATGGCGTTGACGCGCACGCCCTTGGGGCCAAGATCATAGGCCAGATAGCGTACAGAAGCTTCCAGAGCGGCCTTGGCGACACCCATAACGTTATAGCCGGGGATAACCTGCGTGGACCCATGATAGGTCATGGTCAGCACAGAGGCGTCTTCAGTAAACAGCGGCTCAAAAGCGCGGCACAGCCCGGTAAGGGAATAGGCCGAAACTTCAAGGGCAAGCTTGAATCCGTCCCGCGAGGTATCTACAAAACGGCCACAAAGGTCATCCCGGTTGGCAAATGCCACGGAGTGTACCAGAATGTCCAGATCGCCCCATTTTTCCTTAACAATGGCTGCGGCATTTTCAATCTGCGTGTCGTCACAGACATCGCACTGGAACGTGAATTCTCCGCCCAGTTCTTCGCTCAGAGGTTCCACGCGCTTTTTGATTGCGTCGCCCACATAGTTAAAGGCAAGGCGCGCGCCTTGGGCCTTGAGAGCGGCGGCAACGCCGTAAGCGATACTTCTATTGTTGGCTAATCCCATTATAAGGGCTTTCTTTCCTTGCAGCAGCATGGGTCCTCCTAGGAGAATGCGGGCCAGCCATGACCGGCATAAGGTTGTTTTTCACCGCTTTTCGTCTGGAAGCGGAGCGGTTGTAATAAATACTGTTGCGGAAGCGTCTGTGCGGTACAGTTGTCCGCTTATGCGTTCCGGATGTGCGTGATATTGTTGTTTTTGGGGCAAATCGTCATGTCAGCATGCCAAGTGTCTTGCTGTGGCGGTTTCCTTGGAGCAGCCCTTCAGTGCGCATGCTATGGCAAAAACAATGCATGGCCCCAGCTTTATTGTACGCGCAGAAATGAAGACCCTGCGCGGGACAAAGACCTGTCGGCTGGCGCGACGCCATAAAAAACGGCGCGCCAGCAGCAAGTTTATTTTGTAAGAATTTCGTAGGCTTCTTTGTATTTGTCAGCCGTGGCTTTAATGATGTCTTCGGGCAGTGGCGGCGGCGGCGGCTGCATGTTCCAGGGCTGTTTTTTCAGCCAGTCGCGCAGGTACTGCTTGTCAAAGCTGGGCTGTCCCTGGCCGGGCTTGTATTGATCGGCGGGCCAGAAGCGTGAAGAGTCCGGCGTGAGCACTTCATCAATGAGGTACAGTTCGCCGTCAATCATGCCGAATTCAAATTTGGTATCGGCCACGATGATGCCACGGCCAGCAGCGTAAGTGCGGCCAGCTTCATAGATAGCCAGCGAAGTTTCTTCAACTTTGCGGGCCATGTCTTCGCCCAGAAGGCGGGCAGCTGCGGCAACGCTGATGTTTTCGTCATGTTCCCCCAGCTCCGCCTTGGTGGAGGGGGTGAAGATGGCGGGTTCAAGCTTGTCGGATTCGCGCAGGTTGGCAGGCAAGGTGTAGCCGCACAGGGAACCTGTGGCCTGATAATCTTTCCAGCCGGATCCGGTGATGTAGCCGCGCACAATGCATTCCACTGGCAACGGGCTGGCCTTGCGCACCAGAACGGCGCGGCCTTCAAGCTCGTCTTTCCACGGGGCCAGTGCAGCAGGAAAACGGTTTACATCGCTTTCGATCAGATGGTTGGGAATAATATGCTTGAACTTGTCCATCCAGAAAAGAGTGATCTGGTTCAGAATCACGCCTTTGTAAGGAATTGGTTCGTCCATTATCACGTCAAAGGCCGACATGCGGTCTGTGGTGACAATGAGCAGGGTTTTTTCGTCCACGTTATAGATGTCGCGAACCTTCCCGCGAGAGAGCAGGGGATAGGCGCTGATATCTGTCTTGACCACAACTTTCATGAGGGCTCCTGATACTGTCAGCCGGATTATTTTTTTGCGCGTGCTTCCACGCTGCGGGCGTGCGCCTCAAGCCCTTCCATACGGGCAAGAGCGGCGATGGCCTGCATATTTTGTTGCAAAAATGTCGATGAGGCGGCAACAATGCTGGTTTTTTTGCAGAAGGTCTGCACCGAAAGGGCTGAAGAAAAACGTGCTGTGCCCAGGGTGGGCAGCACGTGGTTCGGTCCTGCAAAGTAGTCGCCCACAGCTTCGGGGCTGTGCTGGCCCATAAAGACGGCCCCTGCATGGCGGATGTAGGGCAGTACCGCCCACGGGTCGCGCGTGCAGATTTCCAGATGCTCCGGCGCCACCATATTGGCCACAGCAATGGCCACGCTCAGGTTGGGAGTAACCACGATGGCTCCCCATTCTTCAAGCGAGCGGGCTGCGGTGGTGGCTCTGGGCAGGGCCATGCACTGCTTGTCCAGTTCCTGACGGACATTTTCTGCCAGACGCGGGTCGTCGGTGACGCAGATGGCAGAAGCAAGAGTGTCATGCTCTGCCTGAGAAAGCATGTCTGCCGCGATCCATGCGGGATTGGCGGAAGAATCTGCCAGAATGAGAACCTCGCTGGGGCCAGCGATCATGTCGATGCCGACCATGCCTTGAACCAGGCGCTTGGCTGTAGTCACAAAGATATTGCCAGGACCGGCAATGACATCCACCGGGGCGATGCTTTCCGTGCCCGAGGCCAGGGCGGCAATGGACCATGCCCCGCCAACCCGGTAAACTTCTTCAATATCAAGCAGATGGGCGGCGGCCAGAATATGCGGGTTGACGCTGCCGTCTTTGCGCGGTGGGGTGCAAATGGCAAGGCGGGGCACGCCAGCTACCTGCGCAGGAATCGCGCACATAAGCAGGCTGGAGATCAGGGGGGTGTTGCCGCCCTGGCCTCCGGGAACATAAAGCCCCGCAGCGTCCATTGGCAGAACGTG
>NZ_JASGDK010000138.1:0-16413 GCF_047607245.1 Desulfovibrio sp. | reverse complement strand
TGCAAGGCGTGCTGCTGACCAATATCAATCTGCGCCTTAACCTTGAAGAAGGCCGTGGAGGCAACTCCGGCAAAAAGCAGGGTGGCCTGCCCGGCATTGCCCGGCTTGAACTGGACGCATCAGGCGGTCTTGGCGGCAAGCTGCGTGTGGCGGGATTTGCCAATCTTGACGGCAGCAAACTGGACATCAAAACCACCATAGACCATTTGCGCCCCTTGAGCCGCCGTGACATTCGCATAGAACTTTCTGGCGAAGCAGGAGTAACCGGCAGCGCGGCTGCCCCGCATGTGGACGGAAAAATCATCGTCAATCAGGGACTTGTACAGCTTAACAAGCTGGCTGTGGGCGGCAGCGTCACGACCCTGCCCATCAGTGAAACCCCTGCCGTTTCGCAAGCATCTCAAGTTGCCGCGCCTGAAAAACCCGCCGCACAGGGCAGCCTGAACCTGAACATTGTGATTCCTGGCCGCTTTATTGTGGAAGGGCATGGACTTACCAGCGAATGGAAGGCCGACATTCTGATCTCCGGCACGCCAGAAGACCCGCAAGTCACGGGGCAGGTAACAGCAGTCAAAGGCAGCTTTGACTTTTTAACCAAGATATTCAAACTGTCACGCGGCACCATTACCTTTGCCGGGGGCGCGCTGAGTAACCCACTGCTGGACATCAAACTTTCCAACGAGACCCCCAACCTCACTTCCTATGTGACCATCTCGGGCACAGTGCGCAAAATGAAGCTGTCCCTGAGCAGCGAACCGGAACTGCCCAGAGACGAAATTCTGGCTCAGATTCTTTTTGGCAAAAGCACCAATGAACTGGGGCGGCTGGAAAACCTGCGGCTTGCCGGAGCAGTGGCCCAATTGGCTGGCTTCGGGTCCAGCGAGGGGGGCATTTTTGACATGACCCGCAAGGCTCTGGGCGTCGATGTGCTTCGTCTGAATTCTGCTTCGGGCCAGAACTCCGGGGACCAGTCCGGCGATGAAAGCATGGGGGCAGGCACTTCGGTGGAAATGGGCAAGTACATTACAGACATTATCTACATAGGTGTGCAGCAAGGCATGAAACAAGGCAGCACAGCCTTTATCATTCAGCTTGAAATCACGCCTCGCACCAGCCTTGAGCTGCGCTCGGAACAACAAAATACCTGGGGCGGCATTCGCTGGAAATACAACTACTAGAGATCTTTTATACGCCATCACGGTGCACAGTTTGAGCCTACCGGGCAACACAATAAACAGCGTTCCAGACAGCTAGCCCGGCCCGAAAATTGGTTAATCATTTAACCATAAACTATTATAGCGCTATCCGAAAGTGTCGTACGCCGTAACGCGGCATGTATTTAGTAAAATTGCAGTACTATGTTGATGATAGCTTTGAAATGTACAGTATTTCAGTGTTGATCAGTGACTAAATAAAAAATCAACGCACCAGTTTTGCTATATTTTCAAACAGAAAAACATGAAATCACCCCCCCATACATCCACTCCCGCAGGCGCGACGCTGCTTTTACGCCCCGCCCTGGCAACGGACCATGCCGCTCTTGCTGACCTTTGGAAGCGCAGCGTGTTGGCAACGCACCACTTTCTCACCCCCTTGGCTGTGGATGAGCTTTACACCGCCCTGCTGCAAGAATACCTGCCCGGAGTGGAAGAATTGTGGCTGGCAGAATATGGGCAGTCCCTCCCTGAAATGACAGACGCCGCTACGCCGGACAAAGACAGTGCGACAGCCTCTGAAGACGCAGAGCCATCTGCACATTTGCCCCATCCAGTGGGCTTTATGGGCTTCAACTGGCCGCAGATAGAAATGCTCTTTGTGGAACCGGAATTTTTCGGCCACGGCATAGGCAAGGCGCTTCTTGCTCTTACGCAAAGGCGGGCCATTGCAGAAGGTGCGACACTGACACTTGATGTCAATGAACAAAACCCCTCAGGCCTGGCCTTTTACGAACGCATGGGCTTTGCGGTGACAGGCCGCTCCCCCGTGGACGGGCAGGGCCGCCCCTACCCCTTGCTGCATATGGAATGGCGGCAGCACTAGAACTATTTTGGATAAAATTCTGGCCGCGTTAGAACAAAAAAAGCTTTGAGGATATGAATCCTCAAAGCTTCAGAAACACCCGTTATAGCGCGTAAACGGCCATATAAACTGCAGTACGCCCATCCCGACAGTTCGCGATGCAGGAAGCATCCGTAGCGTTGCGGTCCTGCTTCGCCAAGTTAACCCATCACGGTTCGAACAGACTTGCATTGCAACAGGGGCTGAAACGGTGCCTACGCCTCCCCAGTGCGCGTCTGCTCATGCAGATGCCGGAGCACCTCAAAATAAAGATGCTCCGGCGATTCAAACTAACGTTGCCCTAGATCGGCAAACGCATAACGCACAGCACGTCATTGGCGTAGCGCCCGTCGCGCTTGTATTCCCGGTAACCGCGTGAACAAGCGCAGCCCACGGCATAGAGAACACCGTCAACAGATTCCAGACGTGAGGCGCACTCTCCCTGCCCCAACGCAAGCCAGTCGTCGGGCAATCGATAGCTTTCACCCGGCGTCATGTCGGGCGCGCTGGAAGCCACAACAACACCCCCGGCCTCAACAAAAAATCCCGCTGCCCCTTTCAACACCGCTCCAGCGCAGTCTCTGGGCAACGTGTCGTCCAGCATGCCCGCGAACTGGGGCAGAGAATCAAAGACAATACCAATGCCGCCAACCGCTGGCCCGCCTTCGGGCGGGAGCACTGGCGCACTGTATATGTAAGAAGGACGGGCCTCACCGTCCGGACGGTAAAGCTCTGTAACGCGGAAGGGTGAAACGGCAAAGTCGTTGGAATCCGTAAGCGCCAGAGTGCGGCGCACATAATCTTCACTTATCTGCTCCCCATAGCGGGCACGCTCTGACGGCCGGGAACAGGCCACTATAACGCCGTGCGCATTGTACAGAAAAAGATTGGAATACACTGTGTAGTAACTGTTGATATATTCCAGCACACTCTCAAGCCGGGCCAGGTCGCCTCTGCTGACAGACGGCTGCGACAAGATTTTGCGAAAATCAGGCGTCAGCGCCCACCAGCGGCAGTCGTTGGCACGCTCGTAGAGGTTGCGGTCCATAATTTCAACGGTGATGGAAGCAAGAAACGAGGCGTCGTTAAGGCGCGAGGCTGTCACAGTGTTCAGCAGACCATTGGTGAAACGGTGGAATTCACGCTCCATTTCCACACACATTTTCCGCACTGCGTCCAAAATGGGAGGCAAGGCCTGGGCGGCATGCCGCTCCTCCTCCCTGGCATTGCCGCTCTGGCGGGCGGCCATGATCTGCCCGTTGAGCGCCGCCAGAGTCAGATCGCCCATAACGTCGCTGGCCTGTTCTTCAATGCTGGTCAGCTGCGCGGAAAAGTCCGCCTCGCGGCGCACCAGTTCTGCATCCAGCCCATCTGTGGGCCTGTCCGCAAAGGCGCTTTGCGCGCTGCGGAGCACCTGCGCGCGCCACGGCTGCCCTGTATACCCCTGGTAGCCCTCTGACGGGCGCGAAACTGCCAAAGAAGTTTTGCCGCCAAACCCGGTTATGGAAAAACTTGTAGCGCTGTCGCAGTCGTACACACGGCCCACGGGCGCCTGTATCGCGTTGCTGCTGGCAAAGGCTTTTCCACTCTCGTCCAGCAGCAGCACAGCCATATCACGGGCAAAACGGGCCATACCAGAAAAAAGGTCGGCGGCTTCCCCTTCCATATCAAAAACAAGGCACAGCACCCCCAACGGAGCCGCTGTGCCTTCGGCACGTATCGCATGCGAATAGACAAGCGCCGCGTTACCGTCTGGCGAAAGGTCTGTGGGACGGAACGCTTCAACGAAGTCCTCTGAAGCCAGCGTCTGCCCGATGAGCGGATCGTGCGAGGCGCTTACGGGTCTGGCGGCGTCCAGCTGCACACGCACACGCCCCTGCGGATCAAGCACAAGAATATCACGGTACACGCTATATTTGGTGCGGTAGGCTTGCAGCCGGGCGCGCATGCCGGGCACATCGCCGGCCCCTTCCTGAAGGAAGCGTATAATCTCTCCGTCAGTGGCCAGAAAGCTGACATCCGCCGTGCGTTCGTAAAGATTGCGCTTGATGATGTCCATAACCACCTGGGCCACGGGCGACATCTCGCGCACTGCTTTTTCGAGCAGTTTTTCCGCCAGCATGCCAGTCAGATCGTGGCGCAGAAGCCCAAAGGTGTCGCGCGTTTTAAAAATGAAATCGAACAACGTGGAAGCTATGGCATTGCAGTTGATTTTTCCTGTAAGGGCTATCCAGGTCCACTGCCGCTCAAGCTGCGCAAACACCGTGCGGCAGCGCCCGATTTCGGGCATGAAGGGAGCCAGCTTTTCAACAGCGGATTTTGTATAGGCGTCCAGATCGCACAGCATGCAGCACCTCGCTCACACCCGGAGCACAATAGCAGGGTTACGTTATGAAAACGTATTCACAACAAAAAGCGGCAACCCGCGGTAAAGCGCTTGTCGCCACCGCGCGGATTGCCGCACCAATACCGCTGTCGCTGTTTCTCACCCGCGGGGGCGGGTTGCTTCAAGTTAATGCATTTCGTGGCAAGGTTTTCACTATATCCGCGCAGAGCAGATGAACATCTAGATGCTCATCTGCTCTGCGCAGAAATCAACCACAAAATGGATTTTGCCCTCTGCCGCCAAAGGGGCAGAAGACATTTGAATATTAGCTGCCTTTGCGTTTACCAGCAGACTGGTACCGCTTTTGGGCAGACAGCTCGGACTTGCGCAAACGGATGGAAAGGGGGGTAACTTCCACCAGTTCGTCTTCACGCACAAAGTGCAGGGCATGTTCCAGAGTCATTTTTCTCACAGGCGTCAGAGTAACGTTTTCATCCTTGCCGGAAGCGCGCATGTTGGTGAGCTTTTTTTCCTTGGTGGCATTGACGTCGATGTCGTTGTCACGGTTGTGCTCGCCCACAATCATGCCTTCGTATACGGGGTCACCCGGTTCCACAAAAAGCACACCGCGCGGCTCAAGGTTGTAAAGGCCATAAGCCACGGCATTGCCAGTCCTGTCAGCCACAATGGATCCGGTGTAGCGCGTGGGGAAGTCGCCGCGCCATTCTTCGTAGCCGTCAAGGTAGGAGTTCATTATGCCTGTGCCCTTGGTGTCTGTAAGAAACTCGTCGCGGTAACCAATAAGGCCACGCGCGGGCACGCTGAACTCCAGGCGTACACGGCCTGTGCCGTTGTTGATGCAGTTGACCATGCGGCCTTTGCGCTGAGCCAGCTTTTCAGTAACCACGCCCATAAAGTTTTCATCGCAGTCCACATAGAGACGTTCGATGGGCTCAAGGATTTTGCCGTTTTCATCCTTTTGCAGGATGACTTCGGGGCGGCCCACGGAAAGTTCAAAGCCTTCGCGGCGCATAGTTTCAATAAGAATGGCCATCTGAAATTCACCGCGACCCTTGACCAGAAAAGCGTCGCGATCTGTGGTGTCTTCAACACGCACGGACACGTTGCGCAGGATTTCTTTGGCTAGGCGGTCATGAATGGCGCGGCTCTGAACCAGCTTGCCTTCGCGTCCAGCCAGGGGCGAGGTATTGATGCCGAAACGCATGGCCACGGTGGGTTCGTCCACGCGAATGCGCGGCAGAGCACGCGGATTGTCGCGTGTGCAGATGGTGTCGCCAATGGTGACATCTTCAATGCCCGCCAGCACGACAATATCGCCGGGCTGAGCCGTTTCCACTTCGGCCAGTTGCAGGCCGTCGTACACCTGAAGCTTGGTGGCGCGCAGGGGGCGGGGCTGTCCGTCTTCACCAATGCAGGCAAGGGATTCCTTGCTCTGCACATGCCCGTGCATGATGCGGCCCACAGCCAGACGACCAAGATAATCGGAATAGTCAAGGTCGGCCACAAGCATCTGGAAAGGCTGCTCGGGGTCATGCTGCGGGCCATTGATGTGCTTCAAAATGGCTTCAAACAGCGGCGACAGGTCTTTCTGCTCGTCGTCGATATTGTTCATGGCCACGCCCTGACGGCCAATGGCGTAAAGAACCGGAAATTCCAGCTGCGCCTCGCTGGCGTCAAGGTCGATGAACAGGTCATAGACTTCGTTGAGCACTTCCTGGGGGCGGGCGTCCTTGCGGTCGATCTTGTTGATGACCACAACCACGGGCAGGCCGGCTTCCAGGGTTTTACGCAGCACAAAGCGGGTCTGGGGCAAAGGCCCTTCAGAAGCGTCCACCAGCAGAATGGCGCCAGTGGTCATAGAGAGCGAGCGCTCCACTTCACCGCCAAAGTCGGCATGGCCGGGCGTGTCAATAATGTTGATCTTGACGCCGTTCCACGAGACCGCGCAGTTCTTGGCGGCAATGGTGATGCCGCGTTCGCGCTCCAGGTCCATATTATCCATGACGCGGTCATCAAGTTGCTGACCAGCGCGAAGAACGCCGCCCTGCTTGAAAAGAGCGTCCACAAGTGTGGTCTTGCCGTGGTCAACGTGAGCTATAATGGCGACATTGCGAAGTGAGTCATTGTGCTGCATGGGGCGATTGCCTTTTGGTAGAAAAAAATAGTGTCCGGGCAGCGCTTGTACGCATTTTTCAAAGTTTTGTCACCATTGCCCGTATGAGGCGACCCAGATTTTTACCCGCCTGAGCAGCTACAAGAATGATTTCTTCCAAGGGAGCCGGGGTCATACAGTCTGGCAAATTTTTATTAGATAAACAGGAAAGACCAAGCACGCGCATGCCCAAATGACGTGCCGCAATGACTTCAAGCACCGTGCTCATGCCCACAGCGTCCGCACCCCACTGGCGGTACATGCGTGTCTCTGCCGGGGTTTCCATTTCCGGCCCGCGCACGCCGATGTACACGCCGCGCTCAAGCCGCAACCCCATTTTGGCGGCGGTTTCCATAGCCAAAGACCGCAGTTCCGCATCAAAGGGCATGCTCATATCAGGAAAACGCTGTCCCCACGGGTCGCAGTTACAGCCCACCAAGGGGGAATGCCCAGTGTGGTTAATAAAGTCCGTCATGCACATTACGGACCCGGCGTCAAAGGTGGGGTTAAGAGCTCCGGCCGCATTGGTGATGATAAGCGTTTTTACGCCCATCGCCGCCATAACGCGCACGCCCATGCATACTTCGGCCGGGGTGCGCCCCTCGTAGAGGTGGCACCGCCCCTGCTGGATCAGCACAGGCCGTCCTTGCGTATCGTCGTCTTCGCCACATGAAGCGGGAAAGCGCCCACAAACAAACGCTCCCACATGCGAATCCACACTAGACTCTGGAAAACCGGGCAAATCTGAGTAAGGTATGGCCACCCGCTCCGCAAGCCTGTCAGCCAGCCCTGAAAGGCCGGTTCCCAATATAAGACCAATGGGCGAGGCATCATTTTCTACAACGCCAGCTGCACTACAGGATATTTTGCGCATTCCCGCAGGCTGCGAAAATGTACAGGCAGATGCCGCCAGAGCCTTACGCAGGGCCGCTGCCACGGACTGGACTTCCTGCGGATTTTGCATATTATCCCTCCTGATTTTGGTCGTACAAATGGCCGCAACACAATAGCCACGGCGGGTGCGCGCTTTTTTCCACCTGCACTGTGACAGTGCGTGTGGATTTTCACACGGAAAGTGCGTATACTAATTCGATACAAACTCTGTATATCCCGCCCGGCCCTGTCCCACAAGGACAAACCAGCGGTTTGAGCTGAACCCGGCTGTTCGCGGCACACGCAGCAGCACAGGAACGAACAGACAACAACTATTTGCGCCTTCTCGGCGCCGCATACGGAGACAGGCTTGGACAAAGCTCAGGAAATCATTCCCCTGCAAAAGCATAAAATTCTGGTAGCCAACCGCGGCGAAATCGCCATGCGCATCATGAAGGCCTGCCGCAAGCTTGGCGTGGCCTTTACAGCCATATTCACGGCTGAAGACGCCGCTTCGGGTCATGTGCGCATGGCGCGGGAAGAAGGGGGCGAAAAAAGCCTTTTTCGCGTTTCTTCATACCACGATGCCAACGAACTCATGTCTGTGGCTGATGAAGCTGGCTGCACAGCCGTACACCCCGGCTACGGGTTCTTTGCTGAAGACTACCGTTTTGCCCGCCGCGTTGCCAAACGCGACCGTAAACTCATCTTCATAGGCCCCTCGTGGAAAATCATTCGCGAGCTTGGCGACAAGATCAACACCAAACGTCTCGCGCGAAGCCTTGGCGTACCCACGGTGCCGGGTTCAGACCGGCCCATTTATGATGAAATGGAAGCCGAGCGCATTGCCAAAAGCATCTTTGAGTTCCAGGCACAGCAAGGCATCAGCAGACCTCTTGTTCTGGTCAAGGCGTCGGCTGGCGGCGGCGGCATGGGCATTGAAGAAGTGTACGATCCTGACCAGTTCCGCTCTGTCTACCGCCGCATACGCAGCTACGCGCTGCGGCAGTTCAAGGACGAAGGCGTGCTGATCGAGCAGCGCATCACCGACTTCAACCACCTGGAAGTACAGGTGGTTTCCGACCGCACAGGAACGAACCCCGTACACTTCGGCACCCGTAACTGCTCCATCCAGTCCACAGGATTGCAGAAACGTATTGAAGTCGCCCCCGGCTTTGTGCCCGACGAACTGAAATACACTTTTGACGCGGGCAAGGTTCTCAAGGATATTGTTCATTATTCCCTGACGATGGCCCGCAAGGTCGGCTACGACAACGTGGGCACCTGGGAATGGATTGTAACCCGCAAGGGCGAGCCTTTCCTGATGGAAGTCAACACCCGCATCCAGGTGGAAAATGGCGTTTCAGCCCGCATTTCCAAGGTCAAAGGCCAGGGAGATGTGAACATTATTGCTGAACAGATACGCATCGGTCTGGGTGAACCCCTTGGCTACAATCAAGAGGACATAACCTTTGACGGTGTTGGCATCGAGTACCGCCTTATCGCTGAAGATCCCGACACCAACTTCACCCCCTGGGTGGGCCGCATTGAAAGCTTCCACTGGAAGGCTCAGCCCTGGCTGACCATGCTCACGCATGTTCCTACTGACGAACCGTATGAAATTCCGACGGAATTTGACCCGAACCTGGCGCTTGCCATTATTTGGGGCAAAGATCTGGAAGAAGCCAAGGCCCGCGGCCTTGAATTTTTGAACGACCTGCGCCTTGAAGGACACAATGGCGCGGGCGAAGGGTTAAAATCCAACGTTAATTTTTTAGCGGCGAATACCGGGCGGATTCTCCGCTTTTGACCGGAAGGAAAATAACATGGATAAATCCTTAGTGCTGGCCGTAAAAGACCGCATGCTTGGCAACAACCCCTTGGCTGCCCTGCACCCGTCCTACTCAAACTATCTTAAAAAACCCGTTTAGCGGCATACGCGAGTTATGGATAATAACATAGAAAAACGCATCCAGAGCCTGCGCGACAGGCTTAGCTATCTGGTGGATATTTTTGCAGGCAAGCATAAAGACAATGCGCAATTGCTGGAAGAAAAGCTCACCTCTTTTGCGACGCGCGTTCGTGCTGGGGAAGTTGAAGATCCCTATGCCGAACTGGCCACGGTAGAAGACCTTTTCAGCTATGTGGAACGCCGCCTTGAAGGCAGCATCACCCCCATGGACAAAGTTCGCATTGTACGCCACCCGCAGCGCATCTGCCTGCGCGATATTCTGGAAAACGTCTACGACAACTTTACCGAGGTGGGCGGGCAGGACGAGCACAGCCTTGACCCCAGCATGCTTATTGCCCGTGCCGTCATAACCAGACGCCGCGGCAAGAAAACCTACACCCAGTCTGTCATGGTCATCGGGCAGGAAAAAGGCCACGGCGCGGAATTCCGCAACGGCGGCTCGGTCAAACCCTGGGGCAACGCCAAGGCGCAACAGTATATGCGCGTGGCCGAAACCGAGGGCATTCCAATTCATGCCTATATCTTCACGCCCGGTTCGTATCCCATTGAGGACTACCCGGGCGCTGCCCAGCAGATCGCCCGCAATATCTACAGCATGGCTGGCCTGCGGGTTCCCGTCATTGCCGTGATCTCCGAAGGCGGATCGGGCGGTGCAGAAGCCATTGGCCTTGCCGACAAGCGGCTCATGCTTTCGCACGGGTACTATTCGGTTATTTCTCCCGAAGGGGCCGCTGCCATTGAAGGCCGTCTCAAATCCGGGGAACGTGCCGCGCCCGAACTTATTGAACACTGCGCCCAGAACCTCAAGATCACCGCGCAGGACAACTTCAAGTTCGGCTACATTGACCGCATCGTGCAGGAACCCCCGCTGGGCGCACGCCCCTGGCACTTTGATTTCTTCCGCAGCCTGCGGCAGGAAGTCATCCGTGCAACCGACGAAGTGGTGGTTTCTACCCGCAAGATGCCCATCTTCAAGGGATTGGCCCTGTCTCGCCTGCGCAAGCCCGACGCCAACCTGGACGAAATGCACACCCGCTGGGGGCTTTCATCCAAGGCCAAGGACTGCCTGCGTGAAAAACGCCAGCAGAAGTTCCTGCGTCTTTCGCGTCAGGCCGCTCGCGACCGCAGACCCTTCATCACCAAACTGGCCGTCGCAACCTGGGACTGGATTTCCAAACCCTGGGTAAGCTTCAAGTACGATTTCTACCGTAAGCACCAGAGGCGCATCCGCACCTTTATGGAAGAAATGGACAACGAATGGGAAGTGTTCAAGGGCCGCCTGCTGGCTCCCTGGCACAAGCTCACCCGCAAGTTGCCCAGCAAACAGGACAGCAAGGCCAAGGAACTCATGGCCCTTTCCACCTGGGCCGACGATTCGCGCCGCCTCAAGTGGAACTATATATCACCGCGTTACAAGACAGACCGCGCGGTCACCTGCCCCAACAGCGCTTCTTACGGCTGCCTCGACCTTTGGGGACCGGACCTCTTTGCCGAGTTTGCGGGTGTGTGCAGCCATTGCGGCTACCACTTTCCTATGGAGCCGGAATGGTACGTGAAGAACGTCTTTGATCCCGGTTCTGTTTTTGAGTTCAACAGCGAAATTGAAGCGGGCAATCCTCTGGACTTCCCCGATTTCAATGACCGCGTCAGCGCAGCGCAAAAAAAGACCGGGGCCAAGAGCGGCTGCATGACCTTTGAGGCCCGCATAGACAACACCAAGATGGTGGTGGCCATGCTTATGGGCACCTTCCGCGGTGGTTCCGTCGGCGCTGCCGAGGGCTACAAGTTTGTGGAAGCCGCCCAGCGCGCAGCCAAGAAGCGGTATCCGTTCCTGGCCTATGTGCACGGCACGGCTGGCATTCGTATTCAGGAAGGAACCCACGGCGTCATACAGATGCCGCGTTGCACGGTGGCAGTGCGCCGCTATATCGAATCCGGCGGACTGTATATGGTGCTCTACGACACCAACTCCTTCGCCGGACCAGTGGCCAGCTTCCTCGGCTGCTCGCCCTACCAGTTCGCCGTGCGCTCGTCCAATATCGGCTTTGCCGGCCCTGGCGTTATCAAAGAAACCACGGGTATGGACATTCCGCCCAAGTACCATCGCTCCTACCGCGCCTTGTCACGCGGGCATATTCAGGGCATATGGGACAGAAGGCAGGTACGTGCCAACTTGAAGCAGGCTCTGCTCACCATCGGTGGCAGGAATCTGTATTATCGGTAGGCGGTGTTGTAGTGGTACTGATGCGTAACCAATTACTGTCGCCATCTCTAAGGCCCTGCGGCCCTAAGACCTGCCGCGCTCTGCTCACCATCGGTGGCAGAAACCTGTACTATCGGTAGGCGGTATTGTAGTGGTACTGATGCGTAACCAATTACTGTCGCCATCTCTAAGGCCCTGCGGGCCTAAGACCTGCCGCGCTCTGCTCACCATCGGTGGCAGGAGTTTGCACTGCCTGTAGGGGCGGCGATGGATTCTGGATACGGTATGGCTCCCTGCCGCTCTTAGCAGGGAACCCCAGAGGGTGACTTTCCGGCCCGCTGGCGGACGGATTATGCAGAGATGTCAGTACACAAAGTAACGTGCGCCCTGTGGGGCAGACATTAAAGAACCCAAACGCCCGTGCCGCTCCGGCGGCACACGCGCCAAGCATATTACGGACCAAGCATGATCAATATATCTTCGTTGCTGGACGAAATTAAAGCCTCTCCTTACCGCGAAATCGTTATCCGTACTCCGCATACGGGGCAGGTTACTTTTGCGGGGCTCAAGCAGGGCGACAAAACATTTGGTCCCCAGGGCCAGTGGAAGGAAAAGCCCGGCACTCTTATTGCCACGCTGGAACGCGAACGCAATCCCAAGTCTATCTGCGCCTCTGAAAAGGGTGAGGTGAGCACGATACATAGCGAACTTGAAGGCCAGTTTGTCGAGGCCGGAACTCCGCTTGCCGTGCTGCGCCATATGCTGACAAAGGATGAGGTGCAGAGCATCATTCTGCAAAAAACCCTGCACCTGTTCTGTGCGCCTGAACGCGCCAAGTACTACTTCACGCCTGAAGTGGACAAAAAAATCCGCGCTGCTGACGCTCAGTCAGTAGCCGTACGCGACGGCATGGAACTGCTCATCATGTCACGCATGAAGCGCGAAGTGCCTCTCAACTACTCCGGGCCTGAAGGCGTCATTTACGCTGTCTACTTCAAGATCAATGACAACATGGACGCCGGGGCTCCGCTTCTGGGTGTGTGCCCCAAAGACCAGTTGCCTGCCATTCAGGACGTCATCATGCGTGTGCAGACGGAGTGGACGGAAAAGGAATAGAAGGCCCTCTCTTTCGGCCAGTCAATCAACGCGGAGAACCATTATGGGCAACGCCTTGCAGATACGTGTCACTGCCGTGACCTGGAACGAAGACCTGCTCGAAAAACTGTGGCCCAAGTTGACGGAACTGGCCTTCAGCGTTCCTATCAAACACGAGAAGCACGGTGTTCTCGAGATGGTGCGCGCCCTGAGTGACGGCCTGCAGTTTCTGCCCTGGTCCGAGGCCAGGCGCAAGGCGATGGGGCCCGGCATTGAAGAGGCAGCCCGCATCAAGCAGGCGCTGGAAAATGCGCTGGCAGACTGGCAGCCCCGTGAGGCCAACATTTTAAGTGACAAACTTGAAGACGTGCTGGATAATCTGGAAAAGGCTTTTGTGGCCTGACAGATCCGGAACACAGCAGTATATCATCGGAGAGCATTCGCATGCTGAATAAAGTTATGATTATTGGCCGCCTGGGCCGTGACCCCGAGTTGCGCTACACTCAGAGCGGTTCGCCCGTGGCCAGCCTCAATATCGCTACAGACGAATCCTATACCGACCGTGACGGCAACAAGGTTGACCGCACCGAATGGCACCGTGTGTCTGTTTTTCAGCGTCAGGCAGAAAACTGCGCCAACTATCTCACCAAGGGCAGTCTGGTTTTTGTGGAAGGCAGCCTGCAAACCCGCAAGTGGCAGGACCAGCAGGGTCAGGACCGCTACACCACTGAAATCAAGGCGCAACGTGTTCAGTTTCTGGAACGCAAGGGCGATGCCCCTCGTGAGGGCGGCGGCCGCAGTTTTGATGAAGACTATGGCGCACCTTCTGCAGCTCCCCGTGGCAACGCCCCGCGTGGGGGCCAGGGTGGAGCCCCGCGCCAGCAGGCGCAGGGTGGAGGCCAGGGTGGCCGTCGGGGTATGGATGAAGACCTCGGTCCCGCCTTCCCTTCTGAAGCGTCCAATATGGACGAAGTGCCCTTCTAGACATTTCTATTATGAGTTCAGGCGTAACCTGCGGCTGCCAGTTGCTGCCCAGAACTGCCTGATCTGCACTGCTTGGCCGGAACCACACAGGTTCCGGCCTTTGTTTTGTCAAACGCGGCACGCGCGCATTTGCACCTTCCCCAATATTCACGCCTTGTTTCGAACTGGCCTTGCACTACGGGCCTCGCCCCACTGCAGCTTTGTGCAACCTGGTCCGATCCCCTTCGCTCCCACCAGTTCAGCCACTAGCCTGTCGCAACCTCACCCTGCCCCAGAGCGCCGGACCTAGCCCAGAACCTACCTCGATCAGAATTGGCGCTATCAACTAGCTCGGTCGCATCCCTAGAAACGCCGTTTGTCGTAGCCATCTCCCCAAAATATAATCAGATCCAGCATCCTGCCTGTAACCGATTTTCTTCAATAGAGTTCAGCCCCAACCTATGGCGCAAACCATCCCGCTTCTGTGCATCGCGCAACCTGCCTCCCACTTCGCGCACTTTCCCCGCTGCCACTCCCAAGCCTCTGCTCTTCTGAACAATGCAGGCCTGTGTTTTGCCTGCCCGTTGAAGGCTCGGATAGTAGCTATTCTAAATTTGCGCGCCTATTCAAAATGGGAGATTGCGAAAAAAAGCGCCATCGCTAAAATTGCGAGGTGCAACACCTCCAGTAACAATCAACTTTCAATCCCCATTCAGACTATCAACACATGCTTGCAATGTGAATATTTTGTTACAATTTAAGTATGTTATGAAATATTTTCATTTTTTCACATCAAAATTCCAAAAAAATTTACAAGAATATCAGCACTTCACGCACACGTTAGCCCGAACGCCCGCAAAGGAGATTTGCGCGTTTTTTCCAGCGAGGGGGCTTCTCTTTTTTAAAAACATGTCGTAAGATGGTATTTAGGTTTTCTGGCGGGGTTCAACGTCTTTTCGTATATTTTTGCTGACGTTGTCAGGAAAATTTGCAAGAGGTAGTTGACTTTTTGTTAGATTATTCACAAGATGGTTTTTGAAAGAAGCCCTCCCCATTCCGGTCAACGTGATGCCACGGTGGGAGGCTGTCATAACCAAAACACGGAGGATTTCGCGATGTCCAAATTGGTAGCTCCTCACGGCGGTAAGGGTCTGGTCTGTTGCCTGCTCGAAGGTAAGGCCTTGGAAGACGAAAAGAAAAAGGCTGCAGGCCTCAAGCAGATCGAGATTTCTTCCCGCGCTAAGGGCGACCTTATCATGATGGGCATTGGCGGCTTTTCGCCTCTGAACGGCTTCATGAACAAGGCCAACTGGAAGAGCGTGTGCGAGAAAATGACTCTCACCGACGGCACCTTCTGGCCCGTGCCTGTGACCCTGGACATCTCCGCTGACGAAGCCAAGACCGTCAAGGCTGGCGACGAAGTGGCTCTGGTCCGTAAGGGCGAAATCATGGCCACCATGAAGGTCGAAGAAGTCTATGAAATGACTGAAGCCGACAAGAAAATGGAATGCGAACTGGTCTTCAAAGGCGAAGGCCCCGACTCTGAAAAGTTCTGGGAAGTGGCTCCTGAAGACCACCCCGGCGTGAAAATGGTTCTGGCTCAGAAAGAATTCAACATCGCTGGCTCCGTCAAAGTGCTTTCTCAGGGTGAATTCCCTGAAAAGTTCCCCGGCGTGTACATGACCCCCGCCCAGCTGCGCGCCAAGATGGACGAACGCGGCTGGCAGAAGGTTGCCGCCCTGCAGCTGCGCAACCCCATGCACCGCTCGCACGAATACCTTGCCAAGATCGGCGTGGAAGTGTGCGACGGCGTGGTCATCCACTCCCTGGTGGGTTCCCTGAAGCCCGGCGACATTCCTGCTGAAGTGCGCGTGCGCTGCATCGACACCCTGGTCGACAAGTACTTCGTGAAAGACTTCGTCATCCAGGCTGGCTACCCCCTGGACATGCGTTACGCTGGTCCTCGTGAAGCCCTGCTGCACGCCACCTTCCGCCAGAACTACGGCATCAACAACCTGCTGGTTGGCCGTGACCACGCTGGCGTGGGCGACTTCTACGGTATGTTTGAAGCTCAGGAAATCTTCCGCAAGATTCCTGTCTCCGCCGAAGCTGGCAAACGCCTGCTCTGCGACCCCCTGAATATCGACTGGACCTTCTACTGCAAAAAGTGCGACGGCATGGCCAGCATGCGCACCTGCCCGCACGGCAAGGAAGATCGCGTCATCCTGTCTGGCACCAAACTCCGCAAGATGCTTTCCGAAGGCGCGGAAGTGCCGGATCACTTCGGCCGCGAAGAAGTGCTTACCATCCTGCGTGAGTACTACTCCAGCCTGACCGAAAAAGTCGAAGTCAAGATGCAGCGTGCCGCCTCTGGTTCCACCATGTAAGGACGCCGCAGTCACAACGCGAAAGGACGCCCGCAAGGGCGTCCTTTTGTTTTGGCGGGTTGCCCGTCACCTGCCCCAACGTGCAAATAATGCGGCAATGTTGCCCATTATGGTCACAAGGCACATACAACCTGTTTTACTTTTGCACAGGATGAATTTTGCTTTAACCAGATCCGGCAAAATGACTTCTCTTCAAAGCCCCCTGATGCCAGCCGCCTGGCATGTCTGAAATTGTTACATATGTTTGAGCCTGATCCACCCGTGACGTGTTCACACTTTACCTGAAGTAAAAAAAAGCCTATAATCAAATGATACATTTCGGGCATAGAAGTCGTCGTGCGGCTGCCGCAAGCGTGCGGCCCC
>NZ_JASGDK010000137.1:0-34516 GCF_047607245.1 Desulfovibrio sp. | reverse complement strand
GCGATGCAGCCTGTCATTACCGCCGCTGTTGCCCACCACTTGTAGGCCACGCCGTAGCGTTGCGCCAGAGCGTCAAATTCCGGCGAGGTCAATATCCACCTCCACCATCATTCCGGGCCGGAGGGGGTTGTCGTCCGGTTGTTCAACCTTGATTCGCACGGGCACACGCTGGTTGATCTTGGTAAAATTGCCTGAAGGGTTCGGGCTGGGGATAAGGGCAAACTGACTGGTGGCCGCCGTGCCAATGCGCTCGACACTGCCAATGAACGCACGGCCTGGGTAGGCATCAACACTGATGTCCACAGGTTGACCGGGCCTGAGGCCGCTCAGCTTGGTTTCCTTGAGCAAAACCTCCACCCACACGGCCTTGGGATCATGCAGGATGACAAGACGCTGACCGGGGATGACGTACTCGCCCGGCTCTACAAACTTCTGGTCAACCACACCATCAACGGGGCTGCGCACCACGCGGTCAGCCAAAGCCACGTCCTTTTGCCTGATGCGGGCCTGCACTTCGGCCCGCTGCTGGTCAAGCTGGGCTAACTGGGCTTCAAGCACACGTGGGTCGTCCTGATGGGCAAGTGCCTGGTCAAGGTTGGCCTGAGCCTCCGCCAGTTGGGCAAGAGCCTGACGATGCTTGCCTTCGGCCTGCTGCAAAACAGTACGGCTCTGATCCCATACCCGGCGGGCAATGGCATTCTCTGCAATGAGATTTTCACTGCGTGTGAAGTCCTTACGGGCCAGATCCAACTCGGCCTGGCTGAAATGCAGGGCTGCTTCCGCATTGGCACGGTGGGCCCGCGCTGCGGCTATGGTGCTTTCTGTAGCGCCCCGGCTTATCTCCAGCAGGGTTTTCACCCGCTCTGATTCCAGCCGCAAAGCCTCGTCGCTGGCCCGCAGCTCTTCCACCTGCATAAGGGCTTCACGCTGGTCAATAACAACAAGCTGGCTGCCCGCAGTCACCAGGTCGCCATCGGTAACATCCCGTTGTGCCACCCAGCCGTCTACACGGCTGCTGATGGTGATCATGTCGGCCATCACTCTTGCGTCGTTTTCCGTAATATGCCGCTGGCGATGAACTAAAAAAGCAACGACCGCGGCAACCAGAACCAACCCGGAGAGCAGAAGAACACGTTTTCTGGTGCGTACAGGGGAGGACAACAGGCGCGCAGCCTGAGGCGAAAGGGAAAGGGGCATGCGCTGTCAGCTCCTTGAAAGGCGCACGGCTGCCGTCAACGGGCGGTCATGACGCTTAGATTGTTAAGTATGATTTCAAGTACCCGTGAAAATTCGGCAAGCTCTTCATCCGACAAGCCCGTCAGGGCTTCACGGCGCAAGCCGGAACCTATTCGCATTATTTCCTCAAGAACTTCCTGGGCCTTGGGGGTAAGGCGCACCACCTTGACGCGCCGGTCATCTTTGTGACCAACCCGCTCCACAAGCTCCATACGCTCAAGGCCATCCAGCACACGAACCATCGTTGGTCCTTCCACGCCAATGGACTGGGCAAGTTCCTTTTGTGAAGCTTCATCATTCATGCGCGAAAGATGTACCAATACCAGCCACCGGGCCTGCGTCAGCCCCAGCGGCACCAGACGTTCATCAAGACGTGTCCGCCACAGGCGGCCTGCACGGTTTATGGTCATACCCACGGTGTCTCTGGGTGATGCGCTCATTGTACAACCTCATTTTGATGCATAGCTAAATAGTAGTGTGCTATCTATTTGTCAAGCTTTCGCCATATCCGGTTATGAAATTCTTTGGGCTGCGCCAACACGTTCAGAGGCCAGCCCCTTACGGAGCTGGCTGACTTGCCAGATGACAAAGCTCCACCGGACTTTGCGCCGCCTTCGTCAGCACTGCTGCCGGGCGGAAAGGCACGGCAATCAATCGCTTCACGGCGCGGCAAAGCCGCAGCCTGCTCCGGATTCCCGGTCGCGTTGGCTGCGCCAACACGTTCAGAGGCCAGCCCCTTACGGAGCTGGCCTCTGATATTCTCACAGCGCTGGGGCTTAGTCCCAATGGCGCTTGTCTTCGATGGGGCGGATCTGCGGGGGCAGGCTGCCGGGAGCCAGCACGCGCAGTTCGGGGCGCAGCTTGATCTTCTCGCGGAACTGGTGCAGCAGCTCTTCTTCGCGCTTGAAGCCGCTGGTTTCCACAAAAAGGGTCATTTCGTCGATGCCACCGGGGTTGGTGACTTCGATCTGCCAGCGCTTGATTTCTTCAAAGCGGCTCATGACCTGTTCAACCTGATGCGGGTACACAAACATACCCATAATACGGGCTGTCGTGTCCACGCGGCCCACAATGCTGCCGAGGCGCGGGCTGGTGCGGCCGCAAGCGCAGGGGCTGCGGTCGATGAATGAAAGGTCGCCTGTGGCCAGACGAATAAGCGGATAGGTCTTGTTGAAGGCCGTTACCACGATTTCGCCCACTTCGCCGTCCTTCAACGGAATACCCGTGTCAGGATGGCAAATTTCCACAAAGCAGCGGTTGGCGATGTGCAGGCCTGTCTTGTGGAAGCATTCGTAACCGATGCAGCCCACGTCTGCCGTGCCATAGCCCTGACGCATAACCAGGTCGTACTTCTTTTCCATCTGCGAACGCATCTTTTCCGAAAGCCTTTCGCCAGTGACGAAAGCCACTTCCAAAAAGAGATCCTTACGCAGGTTGAGGCCTTTTTCTTCAGCCTTCTGCGCCAAATGCATAAGAAAGCTCGGCGTACCCACGTAACCAGACACGCGCAACTTCTGCATGATGTCCAGCTGCGTGGCGGCGTCAGTTGGTCCGGCGGGAATAACCGCACAGCCAAGATTGCGCAGAGGCTCTTCAAACATCAGGCCCGCAGGCGTCAACTGATAGTTGAAGGTATTCTGCACGGCGTCGCCGGGGCGGAAGCCCACGGAATAAAAGGCCTCTGTATAGCCCCAGTAATCTTCACCACGGTCTTCCGGGTCAAAAATGGGGCCAGGGGACAAAAATATGCGCTTGAGTTCGCCAATATCCTTGGTCAGCAGTCCGCCCAGACGCGGCCCCATAGACTGAAGAAAGATAAGCTCTTTCTTTTTGAGAATGGGAATATGCTTGATGTCAGCAAGGGTCTTGAACTTCTCCACATTAAACTGCGCGCGGTCAAAACGCTTTTTCACGTCTTCCGAATAGCGGTACGCGTAGGAAAGCAAGTCCTTGAGCTGGATAAGGCAATACTGGCGGCGTTCGCTCTCATCCAGAACTTCGCGGCGGCTGTATATGCCTTCTGTGCGGTCTTTACGGGTCATACCTACTCCACATGGCCTGTTTTACATTGAAGGGCCAAAATAGCCACTCCAATCATAAAGTGCAAGCACTATTTATTAATATAAATTATAACAGCATGTTACATAAATTACAACGCACATTAAAAATACCGCTCAAACGAAACTTCTACACAACACCGCCAGGGGCAGCGCTGGCAGACCTCTGCGGGCGGCGTGGCTTGTATCTGGGACGTTTGATCTTTCCCTCAATCACGCACCGTCTGCGCAGACTGTCGTACACGGGGTCGCAGCCCATTTTGTCGGCAACATAGGCGGCAATATAGGCAGTAATGATGATAAACAGCATATTCGGGTATGCGCCCGTCATCTCAAGCATTAAAAATGCCCCTGTCAGGGGAGCCCGCACCGACGAGCCGAACAACCCGGCCATGCACAAAATAAGAATGATAACGCTTTTTTCGGGAGTGACCACGTCAAAAAGCAGCAGTGCTGATGTAACGCAGGCTCCGGCCATAGCCCCCATAAACAAGATGGGCATAAGCAGGCCGCCCGCCACCCCGGTGGCGAAACTTGCGCAGGAGAAAAGCATTTTGACTGTCAGCAGCAGCAAAAGCGCTGTCAGAGGCAGGGTCATGTCAGCGAGCTGAAGCGTCGTTATGCCAAATCCCGCCAGCACCGTGGGATAAAAATACAGAAAAAGCCCGGCGCACATGAAGGGGATGACCACACGCAGATGCATTGGCAGCATTTTTGTCTTGTCAGCCCAGAGGGTCAGACGAATAAGCATGGTATTGTATAGAACGCCAAGGGCCCCCATAGCCACACCTACCACAGGAACCAGCCACCAGGCCTGCCAGGGCAGCGTGGGACGTGAACCAAAGGGAAAAACCAGGCCAAAGCCGTAAATAGCCTGCATCACATACATAGCCGCAAAAGCTGTTATGGCGCATGTAATGACCATCGGCACACGAAGGGGGGTTTTCATTTCCTCAAAGGCAAAGCACATGCCCGCCATTGGCGCACCAAAGGCTGCTCCAAGCCCAGCGGCACTGCCCCCCACAAGAAACCGGGGTTCATGCGCGGCTTTCGGATCATGCCACAACCGCCCGACTCCCACGCCAAGGGACGCCCCCATCATGATGCACGGGCCTTCGCGGCCAACAGAAAGGCCCCCTGTCAGCGCGGTCAGAGCCCCGGCAAACTTGCACACCAGCACACGAAACCAGTTCATGCGCATTCTGCCCTTGACCATAAGCTCAACCTGCGGGATGCCGCTACCGCTGATAAGCGGCTCAATGCGCAACAGCAACACAGAAATGACAGCCAGCAGCAGCAAACCGAAGAACACCGCACAGCCAACGAGGCTGTCACTCAGGCCGTGCTCGCTTACAGAACGCACAATCCAGTGAGTAATTATATTGTTCAGATGGCGGAACAGCCCGATAACCACGCCCGTCGCCCCACCGATAAGAAGCGCCTGCACGATGGTTCTTGCCAGGCCTGAAACGCCCATTGTTGCGAAATCATGCGCGATTTGAGGAAAAGGATTGCCCAGTTTCACTAAAAAAAATCCTTGTTGCGAGGGCATCCAAAATGGATGATGTGGCCATAGACACTTTGGGGGGCATGCCCCAAAATTCTGCTCTGCAGGCACTTTGGCCCGGCATTACTGCGCGCAGCCTAAGCTTGCCCAAGGGAAGAGAACTCGCAAAACCAAACAGGCCAAGCAGTGTTGCGGCCTGTTCCGTTGCTGCAACTACGGCAGTATGGCCGGAAGACGCACGATTTTCAAGGTTTTGTGTAAAACTTGCAAAAAAAGACTTGCCAAAGCCTTGGCAAGTGGGTAGAAGACTTCTCCAGCCGCTGTGGAATTTATTCCACTCTGGCCAAGGGCCGAGGTAGCTCAGTTGGTAGAGCAGGGGACTGAAAATCCCCGTGTCGGCAGTTCAATTCTGTCCCTCGGCACCACAAAGAAATCAAGGACTTATGCCATACAAGCATAAGTCCTTTTTCTGTTTATTTATAAGTTTTGTCCCTTCCCTGTCCCTCGTTTGTGGATGCGGATTTCACGTAAATGTTGTTTGCACCCCTCTTCTGTGTATGCTTCTCCCTCGCCAGTCAGTACCCATAGAGGATTGTAGTGTGTCCGCTTTTCCAACAAAAGGTAAAGCCACTTCGCTGGAAATATGTTTCGACGTTTCACATCTGAAATCTGTGATTGCCGCACTCCCAGCCAGCCTGCAAGCTCCACCTCTGATTTTATGCCTGTAGCGACCTTAAAACGCGCCAGCACGGCATCAGCGGTTATCCCCGCATATTGCTCTTGTCCGAGCAGATAATAGCCCTCTGGCTCACAATATTCTATTCGCATATTTTATTCCCCATAGGACGCTTTTCTTCCCTATAGGGAATAAACGCGTCCTATGCAAGAGTTATCTAGCAACCATGGAAGAGCAAATAGCAAAACTATACTTCAGAGATGTCTTACGCGAATACCGGTTGAAAGCCGGGATGACTCAAGAGCAACTTGCAGGATTAGTGGACATATCCAAGGGGTTCGTTGGAAAGATGGAAACTGGGCGGAAATGGCCTAACGTCGACATGCTGATAAAGCTTGCGGAAGCCCTCAATGTCCGTCCGGGTGAAATGACAGATGCACTTGTCAAAAGATGGAAGGCAGGGACTAAGAGCGACTTATGAACGGCACGCTCGCGGGGATCGAAGCCTCGCTTTTCATCCGCTCCACAGTCAGATGCTGGCGAGAGATGGCATCTGAATTTTGTCTTTCTGTCTTTGGCGGTCGGGTCACCCACGTTTTACAAAGTAAAGCATAGTGGGTTATCTTTTTTCTTTCCGCAAAGACCACAGACACGCACGCCATTTTTTTATGTTCCCCGCCGCTGCCTCTCCGCACCAAGCCTCCCAGAGCGCACCTAGTTTTCCATAGGAAACTGGTAAGTGCGCCCTCACTACTCGTGAGGGGTTAGAGATACTGCATTTGCGCGGTGGCTTCTCCTCTTCCCCGCATGATCCCCCACTCAAGAATAGCCCAGAATATTGAACATAGATAGCGCATTGCGGTCCTCATTTCTTTACGCTATCCTTCGTAAAATACTTTTCGCTGTGGCCCAAGCACTTTTTTATTTGCCGTAACATAAAAAATTCCGGCGGATCCGGGTGGAACGAATATTTTTAGAATGAAAATGTGGAGTGGACTCACAATATTTGTCAGAGAAATTGCAGTGCTAATGCTAAAAAGGTAGCCAAACTTATATACGCGTTTTGCATTTAATTAGAACGATTTTGGGGAAGCTATGCCAATACAAGTCATACCTGATAGATCGGGACTTAGGGAAAATAGTTTTGCTTCAGATTTAATTAGCTATTTTGAAGACAACGAAAGTTCGTTGTGCTTGGGAAATTGTTACGTTTTCTATGATTTTCCCATTTTAACCAATGAAGACAATACACTGCTCAGAGCAAGTGTACTACTTATTAGTGAGAATAAGGGGTTAACTCTTTTTGGAACGACTCTTGCGCGAACTGGCGATGTCGAAAGCATTGATACAGATGATGAAATTCTTGATGAGTTATATTCTCTTATATATTCAAAGCTCATCAAATACAGAGAACTTCGAGAGAATCGCAAGGAATTAAGCTTCAGTTTTGAAACAATATTATATGCTCCAGGCTTTGATAATTATACAGGAGACCTTCTATCTCTTGCAATAAACAGATTTGGAGAGCTTAAAGCGGTATATAAAAAAATAGACAATACAATTAATAGCAACACTATTAACAAAATTATAAGTATTGTTGACGGATCTGTGGTCTTACCACGCCCTAAATTAAGAAAAAACGTCACTTCAGGATCAAAGGGGGACTTGGTCAATAAACTAGAAGCCGAAATAACTACATTTGATAATAAACAACGACATGGGTATATGCAGCACAATACTGGAGTCCAGCGAATCAGGGGCCTAGCTGGTTCGGGAAAAACAGTAATTCTCGCAATGAAGGCGGCCCTTGCCCACTTAGAAAACCCCAATGCAACAATATTATTAACATTTTACACAAAAAGCTTATACCAACTCGTACAATAGCTAGTTACGCGTTTTTATCGTCATTTCTCTGATGGTCAAAATCCAGATTTTGAAAATAGGGTTTTTGTCTTGCATGGGTGGGGTGGAGAGATCACAAATGGGGCCTATTATCAGGCCTGCATAGACAACGGCATTTCCCCAATGAAATTCTCGCAAGCATATGGGAGAGGGAAAGAACCATTTGACGTTGTATGTTCTCAATTTCTGGCACTATGCCCAACTCCCGTAAAAAAATACGATTTCGCGTTTATTGATGAAGGACAAGATTTTCCCATTTCTTTCATTAACTTGATCGCTGCAAGCACTAAAAATGCCAGAGTTGTTTGGGCATATGATGAATTACAAAGTATTTTTTCAAATGCCATCCCTAGTAGCGCTGACATAACACACGGAATTGCAAGTGATGTTATATTGTATAAGTGCTATCGAAATCCGCGCGAAATATTGGTCTGTGCTCATGCTCTTGGTTTTGGCATCTACTCCAGGATAGTTCAAATGCTGGAGACCGAAGACAGATGGGTCAGCGCTGGATATCGAATAACAGATGGTGAACTTAAGGCCGGTAGCATGGTCACCATAGAGCGCCCAATCGAAAATACGTTAACATCACTGTCGGCTTCTCAAGATCTAAATGAGATCATCAGATGTGAAGTATTTGAAGAATTCGAAGACGAAGTTGAATTTTGTGCGGAAAGTATCGAGAATGATATTACTCAAGGCCTGCGCCCAGACGATATTCTAGTTATCGCAATCGATGACCGGAACGCAAAAAGCTATCTTAACTCAGTATCTTCTGCGCTTTTTAAGCTAGATATAAGTTTCAATAACATTCATGCCGACGTTTATGATTTAGTTGATTTTGAAAAAGAAGGAAAAGTAACTCTTTCAACCCTAAGCAAGGCAAAAGGCAATGAAGCGTATTCTGTATATATCTTAGGTATAGATGCTGTGATGTCTTATGGATCAAAAACAAATCGGAATAAAATTTTTACCGCGTTAACTAGATCGAAAGGATGGGTAACAATTACTGGTATGGGACATAGTGCCGCCCAATTTAAAGTAGAATTGGAAATGGCAAAGCATAAATTTCCAACCATGCAGTTCGTATATCCGCCCAAAGAAGCATTGGAAATCATACCTGACGATATGAGTCATATTAGCATGAAAAAAATAAAAGAAGAACAGGAGTTCGATCGTTTCGTTGAAACGTTGGGGCCGGATAAGATAAGAGAATTAGTTAATAAGAAGCTTTCCCACAAGAAAAAAAATGCAGAATAAAGTCTTTTTACAACAATTAACTAAGTGTTTCTTAATTCTAAATAAATTAGAGCTTGTTGAAACATATTCTCTGGTTCCTCCAAAAATTAAGGAACCTGGGGCACTGTTCCGCCAATTTTCTTACAAGCAAATTTGGGAATACATATATAAATCGAATGCTGCAAATTTTGTTTTATTTGATCAATCATTGCTGCTTTTAGAATGTCCACAATTTAATGGAAAATACTCCTTAGCATATTATGATAATCCTTATTCATTTATAACAGAAGAAGAATTTAGAGAATTATTTCCTGAGGCTACTAATGAGCAGTATCGGCAGTACCTTAAGGATGAGGTTGAGCTGAATAAACTTGTGACTCCAATTAGATACGATTACGATCCAACGGCCTATAGCAACGGCATTCATCCTGCTGCACATCTTCATATTGGACACAAAAATCAAATCCGCATAGGCTGTCAGCATAAAATAACACCTCTTTTCTTTTTATCCTTTATTATTCGACAATGCTACCCTGCCAAATGGAGAGAGCTTTTTGATCAAAACTTCTATGGAACTAATATAAAATCAGATATCAAAAAAATAGATAACATTCACTTTAACAATGAGGATGAAATAGAGCTTTATCTTCAATCCAAATCAGTAGAAACCTCTACATATGCTGTTTAGAGTAGCAAAATTACTGTTAGTGGCTAGATTTGAACAAAGGACTGACGGTGTCGAAAAATTTTAAATATTTTTAATCAAGTTAAGACAGCACATTAAGCTATTAATTCAAGTGATCCCCACGAAATTTAAGGACTCAGGTAGCAATACCCGAGTCCTTTTTTCGTTTATTTGTCATACCTCTCCCTGACCTCTCCCATCTTTGGGGTGCTGGACTACACAAAAGTGCTACAGCCGCCCTCCCTTGCGCTTCTGGCGCAGCCCAACTTCGTAATAATACGAACATATTTTTGCCAACTGCCCCTGGCTCATAAACACACATGGGGTCGGCCAGCACAAACCGCACATCTCCATTCAAGTAAACCATTTTTACTATAAAACTCCTTAAAAAACAGTCATACAGGATGAAACATTACTGTATACTGGAACCTATGAATCTCTATATTAAAAATTTTAACACCTATCACATCATATCCACATACTTTCTTCATGACTATCCAATCGGAAAAATTTTTTATTGAAATTTTTTGCAGATAAACTAGTTTTGACAAACTTGAAGAGCGGCTTTTTACAGAGCCACAATAAAAACCTGCTGATATTTACCTGCGTGCAAGGAGCCAGCCTGTGTTGGCTGCCATATTTTTGAATAGCACGCCCACTGTGAATAATGCTTGCCTGACCTGCTCATTTTGATTTTTGTATCTCTGAAATATCGGCACAGCAGTGAAGGAAAGCAATTGGGCAGCCAAATACTCAATACCTCAAGATATTTCACATACTAATTATAATAGCTGATTATTAAATGTTCTTTATCAGACACAGAATAAATTATTAATACTTTCGCTATTTTCTCAGCAAAGCTGTTTAGCACATATCAAGGTGTGCAACATACGCATAGCTCAACATATAAATAAATTTTCTGTCACGACGGAGCACATCCGCGTGGCGCATCCTCGGCTCAAGGCATGCCCTGGGCTGCACACTATTGCAGGAGACAAAATGAAGCGTAGAGAATTCCTTATTGCCACAGCAGGGCTGCTTGCCACTACAACACTGCCTTCTGTGTGCTTTGCCGGAACTTCCCCTTCCCTGCCTCTGGGCGTCATAAAAGGGGCTACCCCCATTGATCAGGGCATGGCGATTCACGAAAAAGATTTCACCATCTATAATGGAAAAATCGCTGTATCCTTTGCTGTTGGTTCCAACAATTACTGGAACATGACCAGCGGCAGCATCCTTGACATTGCAGTCATGAAAGACGGCAAATTCGGAACAGACCTCGTCAATGACGTAGAATTTCTTAACGACCTCTGGTCAGCCACCGGATCGTACAACAATGAAGACCTGCTGCATGTTCCTTCACAGGACATCCTTTGCAAGCAGGAAAAAGATAAAATCGTGGTTACGGTAAACAGCCGCTACTGGACCAAGGGGCATACTCTCCCCCTCAGTGTCACCATCCAGTACACGCTCGAAGCCGATAAAAACTACATCGGCCTGAAAACCACTGTCCACAACCCCGCGGGCAATGAGCCCTACGAAAACATGTACAGCGGCTACTCGCTGAGCACCCTTGCCGCCAGCATGTACGGTCCCTTTGGCTACTACCCCGACCTTAAGGCCACGGGTATTGCTGTTGGGGCGGATAAAGACGTGCAGGAACGCTTTGGCGACTTTATTGTCACCTACGGCAAGGACTATGCGGTTGCCGTGCAGGTTGACGGAGCCAACACCTACAAAGGTTCCAGCGGCTACAAAGACCTGTATGTGCTGCGAACCATAGAGCCTGGAAAAACATACGAATACACAGGCGAAATTATCGTTATCGACAAGGGTGAAACAGCGCCCATACTTGAGCGCTACCAGGAAAAAGACCCGGCGCTGCCCTTTGCCCTTGTGCAGGGGCAGGTTAAGGACAGCAGCGGCAAGCCTGTTCCCGGCGCTTTTGTCATCATCAGCAAAGAGGGCGCATACAAGGAAACTGTGAAATCCCACGGTGCTGATGCGGTCAAAAAAGACATCATGCAACCCCTTGTGTGGAAAATGACTGACGAGAAAGGCAATTTCTCAATGAAGCTTCCAAAGGGGAACTATAGCACCCATGTTGAAGCCAAGGGCTATACCCCCTCGAACAGCCAGCTGATGGCGCTTGCGGCTGACCAAAAAGTTCAGTTCTCGGTGAAGGATGGTGCCAAGGCCATTTTTAAGGTGGTCAACGAAAAAGGCGAACCCATTCATGCCAAGATAAAGGTTGGCGGCACAACCTCAACCGTCAAAACCCTTGGCGGAACAGTCTTTTTCTCAGATCCCAAGACGCATGAAATCCGCGCGGACATTCCTGCGCCCGAAAACGAACTGACGTTTACCATCACCCACGGCAGCGATTTTGAAAGCCTGCCCGTAGTGCTCAAGCAAACCGTCAAGCCCAAAGAAATACTTAAAAAAACTATTACCATTCCCACTGCTATCCAGACTTCCAGCAGAAAATGGTACAGTGCCGACATCCATCAGCACTCGGACATTGGCGACGGCGCAACCCCCATCAAGGAACTGCACAAGGGGCAGCTGGCGGCTGGTCTGGTCTGTCTTGCCGTGTCTGACCACGACTCTGTGGGCAATAACGCAGAAATGGATAAGCTTGCGCGCACAACGGGCAACCCCTTCCTCTCCAGCCTTGAAGTTTCGCCCGGCTGGGGGCATTGGGGCATTCTTGGGGCAGATTACAAGCAGAAACCCATATCCCCAGACCTTACCCCTGCGGAAATCATCAAGGCCGGGCACGCTATGGGCGCTCTTGTCGTCATGAACCACCCGTACACCGACTATGGCTTCCTTCATAACCGGGACGGCGTAAAAGACGGCAACGCCCCGGGCAGCGATGATTTTGATCTTCTTGAGATCCAGTCTACCATTGACCTGAAAGATCCCAAGAATATGGACAAGCGCGCTCTTGATGCCGCAATGGCCTACTGGAATAAAGGGAAAAAGATCTATCTCAGTTCCGGCTCGGACCAGCACGATGTAACGTCCATTCTCTATCCCGGCATTATCAGAACATACGCATACGTTGATGGCAAAGTGAGCAGCAAATCTTACATGGCAGCCCTGAAGGCCGGAAACAGCTACGTTACTATGGGGCCCATCATCACTCCTGGCAGCGACAGCATGTTCGGCTCCACCAAAACCGTAACGGCGGGAAAAGCCATCACGTTTAACGCCGAACTGCAAGCCGTTCACGGCCTGAAAAGCATTGAGGTATACAGCGAAGGCAAACCTGTGGGTAAAAAAGAATTCAACGACACAAAAGACGCCGTGTCCTACAGCTTTGAGACTACCCCTGAAAAGGATACATGGTACAACTTTGTTGTAATGGACGGCAAAGGCCGCTACGCCGTCACCAACCCCATATGGGTTGAAGTAAAAAAATAGATAGCGGCGCGCTTGGTACAGGATGCCCACGCAGTAGCTTCTACTGCGTGGGCATCAATATTGGCATCGTCTGTGCCGCCATACTTCACAGCCTCCGCGCCCATCGGATTACCCAGCGCTTGGGGGCGCAGGCAGATGGCGGCTTTTCTAAAGGCCTTCCGGCCCGGAGGCACATACCTGGCTGGAAGATGCTATGGCGTTGCGCCCACTGGCTTTGGCCCTGTACAGGGCTTCATCCGCAGCTTTGACAATCTCCTCATTGGTGCTCATTTCGCAGTGGGCGCACGCGGCTTCAATGGTTCTCAAACCAATACTGATGGTCACCCGGCCCCACGAACTTTCAGCATGCGGGATATTGAGATCATAGACAGCCTTGCGAAGACGTTCTGCTATGACAATTGCGCCAGCTTCGCCCGTGCCTGGCATGACCACAACAAACTCCTCGCCTCCATAACGGAACAGGCAATCAGTGGAGCGCAGCAGACTCCCTGTCATGGCCTTGACGATACTGGTCAAACAATGGTCCCCCGCAAGATGCCCGTATGCGTCATTAAAAAATTTGAAAAAATCCACATCTATGAATGCCACGCCAAGGCAGCCGCCAGTACGCCCCAGACTCAACACCTCGCGAGTGAGAAATTCGTCAAAATATCTGCGGTTATATGCCCCAGTCAGGTAATCCCTGGTATTCATTTCCTCAAGGCGCTGATTGGCTACAGCCACTTGATGCTCCAGGCGTTTCCGTTCGGTAATATCCAAATGAATAACGCAAATAGCTACAACTGACCGGGATTCTTTGGCTATTGGCGTGACAGAAATAAGATAGTCTCTCCCCTCGATTACAACTTCGTGATCAGCAACCTGCCCGCCCGCATCAAGCAGCTTGAAATCCTGAATAATTTTTTGCCCACTTTCAGGGTGCAGATCCCCGACCTTAACTCCAATTAAAGACATCAAGGATTGCCCAGATAAAGCCGCATGCATGCCATTGACAGCCAGCAGCCGCCCATCGCGCCCAACGGCGCAGATTGCAATTGGGGCCATGCCAAATATCTGTTCCAGTTGCGGAACATCTATTCCGGCTATATGAGTTGGTATTGCGGCAACATCACGGTCCACGCCCTCGAAACCGAGAAAAAGACCAGCCGCATCAAACACGGGAGCGCCACTGATCTCCAGAACAAGCAAAAAACCTTCTGCGGAAAGATAGCGCACAACCACACGGGAAAAGGAACGAGGCTTCCCGTCGGTGCCGTAAAAAAACTGGCGTGTCCTACTGGCCTCTTCGGGATCCATAAAATCCAGAAAAGATTTCCCAATCAGTCCACCTTTCGGCAGACCCAGTATTTTTTCTTTCTCTGAAGAAACCTGAAGATATTTCAAATCAGGACAGGTCTTCCACGCCTTGCTTTTCATAGCTGAACCCCATCATAAAAAAGCGATCTCTGCGGCCCCGGTGGAATTAGCTATAACGGAGCGGGGCGTTCGTTATGCATAAGGAAAAAAAGCCGAAATTATGCATGGATATTGCGCTAAACTATGCGGCCATGATGAAATAGTAAACATAATGCAAAACCCTGGCGCGATGTCAGCACGCTTGCCCATGTATGGCCGCGATATTTTACTTTGGCTTTACCGATGGATGAAGGAGAGAAAAAAAATATACATCCTCTTCATTGAAAAGAATGCATACCTATGTTGACAGCAGAAGCGAAGAAACAGCGTCACATCGCGTAAAATATTCAAAAAATTATTTTCGGCAACGCACAATACACATTTCAGGAATTATAGCGGCTTGGAGATAAAAACAAATTATCGAAGACATCTTCTTGATTTTTTTATTACTACGCACAGATAAAATACTTTGAAGCCCAACACCCCAAATTGCTGCCCAAAAAAGCTATCACGCCCAGCGATTACGCATTTACCCGCACGATGAGCCTGTTGTCATATTTGATCTGCGAATTGTGAAGGTTTCTTCATTAACAGGAATCGGCATACGAAATTTTGATGCTGCTATTGTAGCAAATCAGCAACAGGTTAATTTCCCCCAGGGGTACATATCTGACTGGAGGCTGCAATGGAATTTCTTCCGCTAGCCTTGGCCTTGTAAAGCGCTTCATCCGCAGCCTTGATAATCTCGTCACTGGAATTCATGCTACAGTAGGCGCAGGCGGCTTCAATGGTTCGTAAGCCAATACTGATAGTAACCCGGCCCCACGAATTTTCTGAATGCGGAATATTTAGATCGTAGACAGACTCTCGAAGACGCTCCCCAATGGCGAGAGCCCCAGCTTCGTCCGTGCCAGGCATGACAACAACAAATTCCTCGCCTCCGTAGCGAAAAAGACAGTCAGTGGCGCGCAACAGAGCTTCAGTCATGGCCTTGACCACACTGATAAGGCAATGATCACCTGCAAGGTGCCCATACACATCATTGTAGCGTTTGAAAAAATCCACATCAATGAATGCCACGCTAAGGCAACCGCCAGTGCGCCCCAGGCTCAGCAATTCACGGGTCAGAAATTCATCAAAATATCTGCGATTATATGCCCCTGTGAGGTAATCTCTGGTGTTCATTTCAGCAAGCCGCTGATTGGCCACAGCCACCACATGCTCAAGGCGTTTTCGCTCTGTAATGTCCAGAAGAACAACGCAAATAGCCACCACCGAACTGGATGCGCTGGAAATCGGGGTAACAGAGACAAGGTAGTCTCTATTATTAATGCTCACTTCATGATCGGGAACGGATACGCCAGAATCAAGATGCTTGAAATCCTGAACAATTTTCTCACCCCTTTCCTCGTCAATATCTGCAACCTTGATCCCCATCAGCGACATCAAAGAGCTGCCAAACAAATCTGCATACTTGGCATTTACAGCCAGCAGCCGGCCATCCCGGCCAACTGCGCAAATGGCAATGGGGGCCAGCCCAAATATCAATTCAAGTTGCGGAACATCTTTTTCATCAGTTTGAATCGGAATGGCCGCCAGATCTTTCTCCGTACCCTGAAACCCCAGAAACACGTTATTTTCATCAAATACGGGAACGCCGCTTATTTCTATAACCAGTAAAAAACCGCGCATGGAAACATAACGCACGACCACATGCGAGAATGAAAGGGGCTTTTTTTCTTTACTGTAAAAAACGTCACGAATTTTGTCGGCATCATCGGGATTCATAAAGTCCAAAAAGGACCGTCCAACCAGATCACCTTCTGGGAGCCCCAGTATTTCTTCTTTCATTGAGTAGACTTGCATATATTTCAAGTCTGGGTCGAGCTTCCAGTACTGGCTTTCCATTGCTAAACTCCTCAGTAAAAGAAAACGGTCTTCTGTGAATCCATTTGAGCAGCCTCCATTGAAAACGGGCACATCTCTGAAGCATGAAACCACAGTCAAGCTATATAGAAAATTATGTCAAACTAGGCGAAATGAGAACAATAGTAAACATCGCGCGCCCGGCCGTTGTGGCCTTGCCAGCAAAATCATACGCCCGAGGGGGTTGGCAAGGAAACAAGTCTGCCAACTAGAACACTTTTTTGTCATTGAACCGCTTAAAACTCAAACAAAAAATGGGCTGCTCCCTGAAGCTGCCTTTACAGTGACCATTTTGCCAGACAACAAGCAAGCGGCCTTTTTGAAGCCGACTGAGCGCTCTTACGCACTCAACCGGCATGAAAAAGGCCGCTTGCTGATGAAATACCATTGTAAAAAAGGGCATACGCCGTTTTGCAGCGTAGGCCCCAATTACACACATATTTTTTCGCGCTACTGCAAGGCCTGACCGATGGCCTGATGATAGCCGCTCATACGCTGGCGCTCGCGGCGGGAACGTTGCAGATCCTGGCGCAAGGAATCGCGAGCCTGAATAGCGAGGCTGGTCAGATGTTCCTGCACACGGTTGAGTTCAATAAGGTGCCCCCGGTATTCTTCGACACTGCCGCTCTCAAGCATATGCCAAGCCATACTGGTGACTTCGTTGCGTTTTTCAGCCAATTCTACGGCCTTCTCATACGCACCGTCCTCAAGTGCAGCCATCTCCTGCATGGCCAGGTCAAGCGCCTGGTCCAGCAGGCAAATCCCATGAGCCATAAATGCTCCTTGCCGCCCTATTGGGCAACGCGCTTTATGATCTTTTCGCGCAGACGCTCGCTAACCTGCCCCCAATCGGTGCAGATGGGCAAAAATTCATACTCCAGCAGATCAGCCAGCAAAATCCAGTCTTCATTTTCCAGCGCATCGCCCATTTCAGAAAGCAGATTTGAAAGCTTTTCCGTTTTTTCAGAAAACTCCGCAGCTTCTTCATCAGCGTACCGCTGGCGCAAATCACCAAGCATATTCATGAAATCGCGCGTGACGTCCAGCAGATCCTGAAAAAGTTCAAGCGCGTCAGTATCCGATGACTCACGGAACAGGCGTGAAACTTCACGCGCACCGTGCCCCATCATCCGGGCAACCTTGTCCATTTCGCCAGCGATATCTACGGCCAGTTCGCTGCTGGGCACGGAGCGGACCTCCACGCACGAAATGGAGTCGCAGGTGATATCTTCTGCCTGATGGGGATAGATTTCCGAAAAAGCTTCGTGGTTCACCAGAACATCCGTGATCACACGACCTTCCAGGCTTTCTTCCTGCATCAAGCTGGTCAGCACCTGTTCCAGGTTGTCAAAAGTAGCTATGGTCTTGGAACTTTTATTTCCATCAACAATAATCATGGTTGTCCCTCCTACTCCCCATAGGGAATAAATTGCCGTCAATCTGCGACACAGTTTAAAAGCAAACTATATGCCATTTTATTTATAGTGTTTGTTTCCAGAATATTAGACTGTTCTTCAACTGGTGGATCAAATCCATAAGCTCGTTCATATGCCCGCCGCGCTGCTGACGCAGCTCACGCCAGAAACCACCCATAGCAGTGAACGCCGAGTTCGCGTCCAGCAGATTTTGCAGCCGTTCACAATTTCTCAAAAACAACTGGCCTGCTGTGACGCTTCTGCCCACAAGGCCGCCCTGCTCTTCCAGCAAGTTCAGCAAGTTCAACGATTGCGTCAGGCAGTCCCCTATGTTCGTGGCAAAGGCCGGGCTGAATGCCGGGGCTTCGCCAGTCTCTCTGGCAGGGCACAGCCGCGTTGCCAATCCGGCATCCTCAATGGCGCGGCCACTATCATTGGCTGCGTCCGCAGGCGTAAGCGGGGCTGAACGCTCCCCTTTCAGGGAGTCAAGGATCTGACGCCAAAAATTACGTTGCTTATAGAGCCACAGACTGCGGTCTTCACCTTCATGCCCGGAAAGGCAACGCAGGTCGGCAAAGCCATAGTTGTCCTTTGTCGTCAGCCACACACGGGCCTCACGGGCTATATGGCTGTTCTTCCTGAGCGCGGCATCCCAGCTTCCGGTGCCAAGCCACTCCAGAACAAGATCCCCCGCGCTTTGACTGCTGATGGTTTTGCGGCAGGCGTATTCATATGGACAGGCACGCCCATAGGGGCAGGGGTGGCAGCTCATGGCTGGCTCAAGGCAGCAGCAGCCCGGCAGGTAGGGGCCAGTATCCCAGGGTTGGGCCGTGGCCAGAAAAATCGCCAGGCAAGGAATTTTCAGTCCGGCAGCAAGATGCATTGTGCCTGTATCGTTGGTGACCAGCAGGCGGCATAGGGTGAGCAAAGCCGCCAGCTGTGAGATGCTGGTTTGCCCCACGGCGTTTATGCACGGGCATTCGGCGGCCTGCATGTATTCGGCTGCAAGAGATGTTTCCGCCGGACTGCCCAGCAGAACAGGGCAAAGTCCGGCCTCGCGCCACAACCTGTCGCCCAAAGCGGCGAATGACGCCACGGGCCATTGGCGCCGGGCCTCACTGGCGCCAAGTTGCATGGCCACATACCCCTTGTGGCTGGACGTGCCAGATACAGCAGAGCCCTTTTCCAGCAGAGCACGGGCAAAGTCCATATCGCTGACTGGCGGCGATTGCAGCCCGAAGTCTTGTGACGAATCTTGCGTCTGCCCGGAAAATACCTGCGACCTTTCCGGCACAGACAAAGCATGCGCGCCCACCATGCGAAAGGTATCCACCAAGTTGAAGGGGGTATTGAAACGGCGCAGCACGGTTCCGGCCAGAAAAGATGTCCAGATGCCTCCGCTGAAGCCGAAACCCTCTTCGTCCATACCGAAGCCCGTAATATTTTCTGGCGATACAGCCAGCATGCGGGCCAGCAAACGAGCAGGCAGCGTTGCCGTGAGATTGATTACGCGCGCGCCGGGCATCTCCTGACGGATACGGTGAACAAAGCCCAGCAGGCTCAAGGCTGCCTGCCGCCAGTTGCCGTTCACATCTGCCATTAGACGTGCGCCGTGCAGGGGCCAGGCTTTTTCAACATGGCACAAAAGAGGCAGCGCGGAAGCAAAGTTTTCAAGGCAAACCAGTCCCACTCGCAAGCCAGCCCTGTGCAGATCGTGCACAAGAGGCTGGCTTTGCAACAAATCGCCGAACCGGGTCAGGTTGATGACAATGACGCCATCGCCCTCAGCTTTGCCACAGGCGGGCAAAGCTGAATCACACGGTGTACTGTGAGAAAATGGCGCAACAGTATTCATGAATTATAGGCCATACATCAGGCCAGATTGGATTTGTGGCCGTCATCCAGCAGATTGAGCGCCAAGGTTCGTTCCTGACGAAAACGGTTCTGCACAGCAGCCTGCACTTCGCTGGTTGACGAGCCGAACTGGCCGGAGCGCACCTTGTACACATTGCTGATGAGCTTGCGCTCATACCCTGGGTCATTTGGGCTTCCGCTCATATCATCCGCCCGGGCGAAGATGCGCGCCGCGCCAGTGGGCCCGTGCTGCACCGCTGTGCTCCAGATAACTTCGCGCATGGCGGTGGAGAGCTTGTCTGCATCAAGGGAGGTACGCTGCGCTATGGCCTCTACAGCGGGCTTATAATGGCTTTCGCGCACATAGGCTTCCTGAAGATCTTCAAAGCGCTCGGGCTGCTCACTGGCAATGGCCCGCCACGTATCGGGCATAGCGCCCTTGCGGCCACCCGTGTTGCCCGGCCCGGACGCACGCAACCTTTTGGAAAGGTCCGGCGCTTCATTGTCCAGAAAATCAAGAAAATCCCCGAGGCTGCCCGCGCGCGACGAAACCTGATACTTGCCATAGGAAGTACCGCCGTTGCGGTCATACCCCACAGCGGCGACGCCGTCACGGCCAGACTCAAACTGGGCGGAGAGTTTACCCATTTCCATATCTTCTGCACTGGCTTTACTGCGAGTCTGACGCGGTTTGCTTTGTCCCTGCGTGCGAGAGTGGATAAAGTCAGAGACACTGAGACCGCTCATCTTGTCGCCAATGGCGCTTGTCATTGAGCGCAGATGTCGGGCCGTGCCCATGCTGCGGGCCAGATCCAACGTGGAACCACCACCACTCACGCTTTGCATCAACCCTTCGATTGCCTGCGTCTGGCGCAGGTCAGTCTGGGCTTTGTTAAAGACCTGGGTTCGCATGAGGTCGCTGGGACTGCGCCCGGCCAACACCATATTACGAGATGGCGTCTGCCCACTGGTAAAGTTGACAGGCATGCCAGCTGCTGCGGATGCTTGCGCCCCCTGGTTGTGCGCAATCTGCTGCGACTGCGCGCCATCTTCTGCCTGACGTGCCTGCCCCTGCATTACCGCAGCAAAGCTGGGTCCGCCCGGTGCAGTCGCGGACGCAGCGCGGCGCTGGCCAACAGGTTGACTCTGCTGGGCTTCAGTGGGTGGGCGGATAAGAAAATTTGAAAGCGCCATGTATTCCTCCTGGAGCATTTGGCTTTGAACATATGCATCTTCAAAGCTTCAAAACTCTCACGCAGCCGCTACTAGCGCATACAATGTGCACTCACGGCTTTGTGTCGGCGTTTTTGTATTCAGCTGCCAAAGAATTTCAAACAGAAACCGCTTCAACCAGCCGAGCTGTCGCCGCGCAAGAGGAAAAGCAAGTACGGTGCCAAGCCATCAAAGGCATTACATTGCAAAGAGTTGTGGGCACACACCAGGCAAGTACGGCTGGAGAATGGCAGCTTAATGAGAATCTGCGCCAGAATACCGACGCATGCAGATGGATGTCTACTCCCCGATCAGGCGGCCATGCCCCGGCAGCAAGTACGCCTTTCACACCGGCGTTTTTGATTGATACGCCAAGCGGCCCTTTCCATCCTGCCGTGTACTTTCCGTACCTGACAGAGTGAAAAGGGCCGCTCCCCTTGTCCTCGAACCCGAATATTTTGAGCAGATTAACGCTGAAATACTTCATATTTCAACGTTGCCGCTCTGCCGGGAAATAATTATGGCAAAAACCACATTGTTTGGCGGCGTGCTGCCCTTCCGCCAAGCGTATTGAAGTTGCTTTTTAAAAATCCAACTTGAATTGCATGCCCATGCCCAAGACGGAATCAGGCTGCTTATTGTTTGAAGGACGCTCGCGCTGTTCGTTTCTGAGTATGAGCTCCGGGCCGAGACCTATATTCAGGTCCTCGCTCACCGCCGTATCAGCGTAGGCCCGCACCACGTGGCGGCTTTCCATATTCAGATTTTCATCGGCCGACAGTTCGCTTGTTCCGGTTTCACGCCAGGAGGAGCTTTCGTCGTCCACACTCAAAGCGATGGGTGATTTTTTTTTGTGACTTTTTTCTGCCTGGCTGAGAGCGCTGTCTATGCCCTTGGATGTGTTTACAACCTTGTCAGGAGCAATATCCTTCGGTACCGGGCTGCCCACGGCGCGCCCCTGCAAATTATCGGCAGGCATACCCTGGTTTTGCCAGGCATCGCGACTGCTGCCCTCGCTGAAACTCCATTCGCGGGCGTGAAGACCGTTTTTCTGTTTTTTTACAGATACAGTTTTGGCAGAGGATGTTTGCTTGAATTTCTGGTTTTTATCAGTGGCGGACGCGCTTTTTTTCGCGTTGTCAGCCACCTGGGCTTTTTGCCCCTGCACAACGGCGTCAGCAGCGTAAGATGACGACAACGGAGCCGCCAACAACGCGCAGAGCAGGAAAAAAACGATGTACACTGACTTGTCCATAGTTGCTCTTACGATAGTCGATCAAAGATGTAAAGTTTCGTGTAAAACATCAGAACGGCACGGCCTGCGCTGCATTTAATGCACAACAAACTGCTCAACGTTCAGGGGATACGAACGATTTCTCCCAGCGATACTTTTTCCGGGCTGCAATTTTTGAAGGAAAATAAAAAGCCTCCCGACAATAGTCAGGAGGCTTTTTGAGTTAATCAGCCTAATTCACTGTGCGAATTTTACAAAATCCCACAATGAGTTGCTATTGAGCTTTTACAGGCTCACGCCACCCTTGGCCTGCTCCTGCCCTGAGGGCTGCTTGCTAACGGGCTGTACCGCAGGCTTGCCGGAAACAGGAGCTTTACCCAAAGATCCGGTGCTGGTTTCCTGTTCAAGCAATTTCTCTGTGCTGACCACGGGGAAGCTTGGGCTTGCGCCTGGATCGCTCCAACCGCCGCCAAGGGCCATGCACACGCTGACAACGCTGTTCAGGCGGTCACGCAGAGCCGAGGCCAGCTGCAATTCTGCGGCAAAGAGCTGCCGCTCGGCATCCAGCACGGTCAGGTAGTCTGTGTAGCCGTTATCATACTGCAACCGGGCAATCGTTGTGGCACGGCGCAGGCTTTCCACCTGAATCTGCATGCTGCGCACAATGGCGTCAGCCTCGCGCTGAGCCGTCAAGGAAGTGCGCATATCCTGAAACGCCGTCTGCACGGTCTTGCGGTATACTGCGATGGAAGCGTTTTTACGCGCCTCGGCATCCTTGACGTTGTACCATGTGCGGCCAAAGTCCAGCAGAGGCATTGAACCGCTGACGCCGTAGCTCCAGGCTCCGGCGGGACCAGTAAAGAGACTGCCCACAGCGGAACTGACCGTACCCAGCATGCCCGTCAGGGATATGGAGGGGAAGAACTGGGCGCGGGCCACGCCGATATTGGCATTGTAGGCCATCAGCGTGAATTCGGAAGCGCGTACGTCAGGCCTGCGTTGCAGCAGGTCCGAAGGCAGGCCTTCGGGAACCACAGGAGGCGAAGGCAGCATGCCAATAGCATGGCCACGCGGCATGCCGCGTTCCATAATATCGCGGGGCGAGCGGCCAAGCAGAACAGCCAGACCAGCCTCAGCCTTGTCTACGGACACAGTACTGGTATGCACCTGGGCGCGGGCAATTTCCACCTCGGCACGGGCACGCTGCCAGTCAAGCTCGGTAATGTCGCCCTGCTTGTAGCGGCTCGTGTAGATGCTGAAGGCATCTTCACGGGTCTTGAGGGTGCGACGGGCCGTATCCAGCTGCATATCCAGAGCCAGCAGAGCAAAATAGCCCTGTGCCGTCTGCCCCGCCACCGAAAGGCGCAGGCCTTCGTGGCCGATGACCGTGCTCATGAGGATGTCGCTGAGCATGGTGTAGTTATTGCGGTATTTACCCCAGAGGTCCAGCTCCCAGGAAGCGTTCAACGCTGCCTGATTGGTGGTGGTGGTGCGATCAAGGCCAGCCTTGTTGAACGGCATGGTATTGGGCGTCTTTTCAGACGCGCCAGCGGCCATTGATGAGGCCGAACCGCTGACCGAAGGCAGCAGGTCCGCCGTGGCAACGCCCACCTGTGATGCAGCTGAATCAATCTTGGCCAGAGATTCGGCCAGATCCTGATTGTTCTTCAGAGCCTCATCCACCATAGCGGTCAATACCGGATCATTGAAACGGGTCCACCAGTCAGTGTTCAGCGGGGCTGCTCCCACCTCCACCTTGCGCCACTGGTTCGGCATGTCCATTTCGGGACGCTCATAGCGGGGCGCAAATGAGCAGGCCGAAAGCGCGCACACAGACAGGGCAAGAATGGCCCCTGCCATGTTCATGCGTCCGGCAGTACTGATGGAACTCATAGATCCTCCTGTTCGTTGCCGGTACCGTCTTTGCCGGCGTTGGGATCCGTCTTGCCCTGGAGTTTCAAGGACAATTGCATGATTATTTTAAAGAAGTAAGGCACAAAGAGCGTTGCGATGCACGTGGCCGCCAGCATGCCGCCGATAACCGCCGTACCCAACGCATGGCGGCTGTTAGCGCCAGCGCCAGTACTGATGGCCAAGGGTACGCAGCCTAGAATAAAGGCCAGGGAGGTCATGATGATGGGCCTGAAACGCAAGCGGGAGGCAAAACTCGCCGCCGCGTCAAGACTGCGCCCGCCACGCCAGGCTTCAACCGCGAATTCCACGATAAGGATGGCGTTTTTGGCCGCAAGGCCCACCAGAGTCACCAGGGCGACCTGGAAGTACACGTCATTGGAAAGCCCACGGGCCCAGGTGGCCAGCAGGGCGCCAAATACACCGAAGGGAACGGCCGTGAGCACCGAAAGGGGCAAGGACCACGATTCGTACTGGGCCGCCAGAATCAGGAAGACCATGACCAGGGCCAGAACAAAAATGGTGGTTGTATCCGTGCTTGCCAGTTTTTCCTGAAGGGCCGAACCCACCCAGCCCAGGCTGTAGTCGGTGGGCAGTGAGGCCTTGGCCGCGGCTTCCATCTGGTTGAGGGCCTGTCCCGAAGAGAAGCCGGGAGCAGGCGCACCCATAATATGGGCAGCCGGGAAGACGTTATAGCGCTCCACCACCTGCGGGGCAGTGCGGCGCTCAAGGGTCATAATCGCAGTCAGGGGAATCATTTCGCCCTTGTTATTGGGCACATACACGTCACCCAGATCTTCGGGCAACAAGCGGTACTGAGCCTCGGACTGCAGACGTACCTGGAAGGTACGGCCCATGTAGTTGAAGTCGTTTACGTATGCGCCGCCAAAGGTGCCGCCCATAGCCGTGAACACGTCGCTGATGCTGACGCCCATATCCTTGCAGCGTTCGCGGTCCAAGTTGGCGTAAAGCTGAGGCGATCCCGTGGAGAACAGGTTGCGCAGCATGCCGATGGCCGGATATTTGCGCTTGCCATCAGCATCCACAGCCATAGCTTCCTGCACCAGCTTGTTGGCCTGACCTTCCAGATCCTGAAGGTTACCGGTGCCGCGCATCTGGATATATCCTTCAAAGCCGCCCGTGGTGCTCATGCCGCTGATGGGCGGCGGGGCAAATCCCATAATGACTGCTTCTGGCTGCATGACTGTAACCGCGCCAACGGTTTGCAATACGGCATCAGAAGACATGTCGGGTTTTTTGCGCTCGCCCCAGGGTTTAAGCAGGGCAAAGAAGGTGCCATAGTTACTCTTGACGGAAAGGGACGTGATGTCCAGCCCCGACAGGGTACCCATGCTCTGCACGGCCGGGTTTTTAAGCATGAAGTCGGTGAGAACCTTGTTGACGGCCGTGGTGCGGTGCTGCGAAGCGCCTTCGTCCAGAATGGCCATACCCAGAATGTAGCCTTGGTCTTCGTTGGGCACGAGCCCACCGGGAACCACTCTGAACAGCCACACGCAGATGAGGATCATGAGGGCGAACAGCGGCAGGGCGCGCATGCTGGACGCCTTGAGGAAGTCGACTATGCTCACATAGCCGTCAGTCACTTTGTCAAAAAACGAGTTGAACCATACAAAGCCTTTCAGGGGCTTGTAGTCATGACTGTGCGGTTTGAGCAGAAGTGCGCAGAGTGCGGGCGTAAGCGTAAGCGCCACCACGCCCGACAGCACCACCGACACCGAAATGGTGATGGCGAACTGTTTGTACATCTGCCCTGCCAGACCACCCATAAAGGACACCGGAATAAACACGGCGCAGAGCACGAGCACAATGGCCACAATGGGGGCCGTGACTTCGTTCATGGCCTTGGCTGTGGCTTCCTTGGGCGGCAGGTGCTCCGAGGTCATGATGCGTTCCACGTTTTCCAGCACAACGATGGCGTCGTCCACCACGATGCCGATGGAAAGCACCATGGCGAAAAGCGTCAGAGTGTTGATGGTATAGCCGAAAGCATACAGACCGGCGAAAGTACCGATGATGGACACAGGAACGGCTATGCAGGGAATAATGGTGGCCCGCCAGCTTTGCAGGAAGACGTAAACCACGATGAACACCAGAATCATTGCCTCCACCAGGGTGGAGATAACTTCGTGAATGGATTCAAGCACGAAGTCGTTGGTGTTCACGAGAATGGTATAATCAAGGCCGTCAGGCATGGTGGTGCCGATTTCGGCCAGCTTGTCCAGCACGCGGTCGCCGGTGGCGATGGCGTTGGCGCCGGGCAACAGATACACCGCGCCCATACGTGCCACCATGCCGTTATACCGGGAGGTAACGCTGTAGTCCTTGCCGCCAAGTTCAATGCGGGCCACGTCCTTGAGGCGCAGCATGGCGCTGTCAGGCCCTTGCCGCACGATGATTTCGCCAAATTCCTCTGGCGTCACCAGGCGGCCCTGAGCATCAATCTGCCAGGTAAGCTGGGTCGAGTCAGGGGAAGGCATTTCGCCAAGACGCCCAGGAGCGTACTGAGAGTTCTGCTCCTGAATGGCTGCGGCAACTTCATTGACAGACACGCCATACTTGGCAAGCTTGTCGGGCTGCAACCAGATGCGCATGGCATAGTCCATGCTGCCGAAAATGGTTACGTCGCCAACGCCTTCAACACGTTTGAGGGCGTCCACAACGTTGATCTGGGCCCAGTTATTGATATAGACCTGATCGAAACGGCCATCGGGCGAGAAATACGAAAACACCAGCAGCATGGCCGGTGAACGCTTGAGCACGCTGACGCCCTGACGCCGTACCGCTTCGGGCAGAACCGTCTGGGCCAGGTTGACCTTGTTGTTGACGTTGACAAGCGCCATGTCGGGGTTGGAGCCCAACGCGAAGTACACGTTGATGCTGCCCGAGCCCGAACCGGAGGCCGCCGTGGAAGTCATATACAGCATGTTTTCCACGCCGTTGATGTTCACTTCCAGAGGAGCCAGCACGGTAGAGGCAATGGTTTCTGCCGAAGCGCCGGGATAGACCACACTGACGTTAACGGTAGGCGGCACAAGATCAGGATACTGCGCAATAGGCAGAGCCCGCATGGCCAGCGCACCCACCAGGGTGATGACAATAGACAAGACCGCAGAAAGAATGGGTCTTCGCAAAAAGAAATTCGGCTTTGTGGAAACAGCCATATTTAACCTACTTCTTGGCCGCGCCTTCCTGAGGCTGCTGGCCCCCTGAAGGCATTATGCTCACTTGAGAACCGGGGCGGGCCTTGATCATGCCTTCGCTGATGATACGTTCGCCGCCTTTAAGCCCTTCAAGCACAAGATACTTGTCGCCAACGGACACGCCGACAACAACAGGAATGGGATACACCTTGTCGTCCTTGTCCACGCCCATGACCAGCGAACCCTTCTGGGTAAGCAGCACGCACTTTTGGGGGACGAGCACGGCATCCTTGAGGATGTCGCCTTCCATATACAGGCGCACATACTGGCCGGGCATGATGCTGCGGTCAGCATTATTAAACACGGCACGAGCCTTGATGACGCCGGTAGTCGGCTGGACCTTGCTGTCAACAAATGTCACTTCGCCCGTTCCCTTGTACATGCTGCCGTCAAGCAGGCGCAGCTCGGCCTTGTACCGGCCGTCGGCAGGCATCACAAGGCGGCCTTCAGTGGCCAGATTTTGACGGGTCATGAGATCGGGGGCCGCGATGGAAAAATCAATGTACATCGGGTCAGTCTGGTTCACGTAAGTGAGCAGGGAATTATTGCTCACCAGGTTGCCGGGCGTGTAGTTTTCCTTGCTGCTATAGCCGGAAACAGGAGCCGTAACCTGGCAGTAGTCCAGATTGATTTTGGCTTCGCGCAAGGCGGCCTTGGCGCTTTCATATGAGGCCAGGGCGTTATCGCGTTCTTTCTGGGACACAGCGTTCTTTTCATACAGGGGACGAACCCGCCGCCATTCGCGCTCGGCGTTGGTGAACTGGGCTTGCGCCTGCTGCATCAAAGCTTCGTAACGGTCACGTTCCAGCTGAAAGAGCAGCTGGCCCTGCTTTACATAGTCGCCTTCTTCATACAGGCGCTTTTCAATAATGGCTTCAACACGTGAGCGCACTTCAACAGCGCGCGAACCAGAGGCTTGAGCCTGATATTCAGCCGGCCAGGGTTGATCTTTGGCTACAACGTCAAAGACAGCAACAGGCAAACGCATGCCCCCCTGTTTGGCGTTCTTGTCGCCGCTGCAGGCAATCAATGCAAGGCAAAAGCCAAGTATGAAGGGGAGATAGAAAAGAGGTCTGGTGGTCATGAACTACTCCATAAGGAAGCGCGTTATCACACGCAAAAAAACCGCCCAGTCTATAAAATCGGGCAGAAACTCAGTTTAAAAAACATAGTTCACCGCAAAAAGCAATCAACCGGAGGCGGGAAACAGCGGAACCATATTCTGAGAATATCATTTTATTTCAGCAGGTTACGGCAACGTATTGATTTTATGTAACATACTGTATTTATTAACAAAAATATTTGCACGCCTTGTCTGTCCGTTGTGCCATGCTGTTGCCAGCCTCCCCGTTCTGACGTCTCGATTTGACACGAGACATTTTTCATAATGATAACTTTTATAGTGCAGACTTTGAAATGTAGACGCCCGACCCTACTCTGTACCAGAGGCTTCTGCGGTGCTTTTATCGCGTTATGCCTTCAATCGCACAAGTATGTTTGCAGATCACATCAAACCCGAAAAAATGGACCGGGCTTCTTCCAACGTTTCAGAACGCCGATCGTCTTCCAGGAACCAATGCACTTCGTGGGGGGGAGGCCATCAGGCCCAGCCTGTGGAGCAGCATTTCAGGCAATACTGGTATTTGCTGCGCAGCCGGATTGGTATTCACGACCACCCTGCGGCGTGGCAGGGATCGGCGCACTTCCGGGCTTGTGGGCACGGGCTCTTGTAGATGGGAACCTTGGCCGCCATCTTTGATGCTCAGACATTGCTGCGTTTACGCCAGCAATGTGCCATACATGTTACGCTTGCCCATTGCGTTGATAGATCAGTTTGCCAGCGGAGCGAGTTCGACAGTTCAGCCAATGCCCTCGCACCGGACTTCAACTTGTTAAGAATCTCTTGGGTCACACAAAAAGTCAAGCATGAGCCATATAAACGGAAAAAAGCGCTTTCGAACGGAGGCAGCCCACGCCTGTACAGGGGTATGATCACATCCCCCAAGCTGGCTGGCTTGTGAATGTCTTGATGGAATATTTACAGTAGTAAACGCGAGTCAGCTAAAATACACAGCGTGAAAAAGTTCAAAATCTTCCGGCCTGTATCTATGGATACAGGCCAGGCTCAAGCCGCTGTTACTCTTCAAACCGCAACCGCTTCAACGTACCCGCCTGCACGGCCAGCAACTCGGCCACAATGGACACGGCGATCTGCTGCGGTGTTTCTGCATCAATGGTCAGCCCAATGGGGCAACAAACGGCGGCAAGTTCCGAAGCAGGCACGCCCTGGGCGCGTAGAATTTCATAAATCTGATCACGCTTGGTTTTGCTGCCTATCATGCCGATATACTGGGCATGGCTGACCAGAGCCTGCGCCAGGGTTTCACGGTCAAAACCGTGCCCGCGCGTGATAATGGCCACATAGTGGTTCCGCCCGACGCCGCAGGTTTCCACCAGATTTTCATAGGCAGGCAGCACATGGCAGTGCCGCGCCATAGGAAAGCGTTCCGGATTGGAAAATTCCGGTCTGTCGTCAACCACGTCTATGATAAATCCACAGGCGTGGGCCAAGCGCGCCACCTCAAGGGACACATGCCCCCCGCCACACAAAAGCAGCACTGGCGGCGCTGCCAGCGGTTCAACGTAGATACGGCATCCGCTTTCTTCCACCAGACCGGGCTTGCCTTTGCGCTGCGCCAGCAGGGTGCGCACCGGGGCTATGTCAAGGCTCACGTCAGGCGGCAAGGGCGCGTCTGGCGGCATATCCGCACGTTCCGGCAACCCGTCGAGATAAAGGCGCCGCAAGGGTGGTTCGCGATTCACATCGACAACCCACATGCCGCCCACTCCAGCTCGCAGCGCCTGGGCAGACAGTGCAAACAGGGGTGCGTGGTCAGGCCGAAGCACCTCACACAGCACCTCCATATCCCCGCCGCAGATCATGTCGCTGCCCGGGGTGAAACCGCTCATGTCGCAAACAACCTGGCTGGACTGGCCCATAAACAAACTCTGGGCCGCCGCTTCCATAGCGCGGGCTTCCAGAAGGCCGCCGCCCACAGTACCCTCGGGGCCATTCTGCGTATACAGGGCACGGGTACCCGCATCACGGGGGGCGGAGCCTGTGCGGCTGACAACCGTCACAAGCACCAAGCTTTCACCCTTGCCAAGCAGGCTGGCCACACGGGCTTCTAGAGTTTCCGCCCAGGGCGCGGCAATACTGCCTGAAGAAACGGGAACGGCCATAGCCTCGGAAGAACCCGTCTCGCCGGGCAGATCAGCTTTGCTCATCACCATCCTCCTTCACATAGCCGCATCCCTTGACGGGACAGATAATTTTCGTGCCCGCCCGGCTCTTTTTTTCCACCAGATATGGTGAATTGCAGCGCGGGCAGGGGCCAGGCACAGGCTTGTCCCACAAGGCGAAATCGCATTGAGGGTACTGGTCGCAGGAATAGAACAGCTTGCCGCGCTTGGTGCTTTTTTCTACCAGTTGCCCCTTTTCACAGCGCGGGCAGGGCACGCCTGTGGACAACGGGGCCGCGTGCTTGCATTCCGGGTATCCCGTGCAGGCAATGAAACTGCTGCCGGTGCGGGATTTCTTTATAACCAGATCCCGGCCACATTGGGGGCACTGCCCCACTTTTTCGTACTGCGGTTTTTCCGCAGCCACAGCCTCTACCCGGCCCTCTTCGTTGCGGGCAAAGTTGCTGGTGTAGCTGCACCCGGGGTAGGCGGAACAGGCCAGAAAGGCTCCGGCTTTGCCAAACTTTATCATGAGCGGCTTGCCACATTCCGGGCAGGGCAGATCGGCGGGAATGCCGCCCTTGACGCTCTGCATGTTTTTGGCAGCCGCGGCCAGCGTGGGGTTGAAGTCGTCGGAGAAGGCGCGCAAAAGCTCCACCCAGTGCTCCTTGCCTTCCGCCACCTTGTCGAGCCCCTCTTCCATCTGGGCGGTAAAGCCCACATCCATAAGCCGGACAAAATGCTCGGTCAGCTGCTGGCAGACCACGCGCCCCAGATCCGTGGGCACAAAATGCCTTTCGGCCAGGCTCACATATTCCCTGTCCTGAAGCGTTGAAATAATGGCAGCATAGGTAGAAGGACGCCCAATGCCCCTCTCTTCCAGCTCGCGCACAAGGCTGGCTTCGCTGTAGCGTGGCGGGGGCTGGGTGAACTTCTGTTCCTTGTCCAGCTTGTCCAGCTTGAGTGTCTGCCCGGCTTCAAGGGGCGGCAGTTCGGCATCGCCGTCTTCTCCCGCACGGGGCAGGGCTGCCAGAAAACCGGGAAAAAGCATCCGCTCGCCCTTGGCGCGCCACTGGCTGTGGGCACAGGCAATGGTAACGGTAGTGTCGTGAAAACGCGCCCCGGCCATCTGCGAAGCCACAAAGCGCGACCAGATAAGCCGGTAGAGATTGTACTGGTCCGGCGGCAGAAGGCTTTTCACCTCATCGGGCGTGATGGTCACATCTACAGGCCGGACGGCTTCGTGGGCGTCCTGTGCGCTGCCCTTGGTCTTGTACACGCGGGCGCGCTTGGGCAGATAGTCCTTACCGAAATGCCCGGCAATAAAATCCTTGGCAGCGTCACGCGCTTCATCGGCAATGCGCGTCGAGTCCGTACGCATATAGGTGATGAGAGCCGTCAGGCCGCGATCGCCAAGCTCCACACCTTCATAGAGGCGCTGGGCGATATTCATCGTGCGCTTGGCTGTGTAGGAAAGCCTCTGGTTGGCCGCCTGCTGCAAGGTAGAGGTAATGAACGGCGGTTGCGGCGCGCGCTCGCGCTCTTTCTGTTCAACGCTCTCCACCACAAAGGGCTGGCCCTTGAGAGCATCCTCCAGCGCCTGAGCCTCTTCGGCATTGGCTATGACCGCCTTTTTGCCGTTGACCTTGGTCAGATCAGCCTTAAATGGAGGCGGCACATCACCTGAAAGCAGAACCTTGAACAGCCAGTATTCCTCTGGCTTGAAAACTTCGCGCTCTTCCTCACGCTCAACAATGAGACGCAGGGCCACAGACTGCACGCGCCCGGCGGATATGCCCCGCTTGATGGTCTTCCACAGAAGCGGAGAAATTTTATAGCCCACCAGCCTGTCCAGAATACGCCTGGCCTGCTGGGCATCAAAAAGGTCGCCATTGAGTTCGCGCGGATGCGCTAACGCTTCTTTGACAGCTTTGGCGGTAATTTCGTTGAACTGGATGCGCTTTATGTCCTTGGCCTTGTCGCGGATGAGCTCCGCCACATGCCAGGCAATGGCCTCACCCTCGCGGTCGGGGTCGGGCGCAAGATATACGGTGTCAGCTTTGGCCGCGGCGGCGCGCAGTTCACTGACCACGTTTTTTTTGTTTTCAATAACTTCATAGTGGGGCGAAAAGTTGTCTTCTTCGTTGACCCCAAGAGTCTTGGCGGGCAAATCGCGTACATGACCCACGCTGGCCTGCACCATATAAGACGGCCCAAGAAATTTTTTGATGGTCTTAACTTTGGCCGGAGATTCCACTATTATCAATTGTTTGCCCATGCTGCCTCTCAACTGCTTTCCGGCTGCGCCAGCATTTTTGGCGCGCCTTTTATGTAACGGCAAGATACGATAAAACCCGCAGGCGTCAAGTGTGCATCGCCGAAGCGGCCCTGGCTGGCCAGAGATCGCGGGGCAGCCAGACAGGCTGCGATGCATGGCCCGCGCCAGGGCCGGACAGAAATTTTTTATTATTATTGTGCAACGCCATATGCCTTTCACACAACGCCTTCCACACATGAAGGAACGGCCCGAACTGGACAGGCCCATACACCTTGCGGTAATAGTATAGAAGATTCCAGTCAAAATGAGGGCTATATGCATATATGTCCAATACCATACCGGCTTGCTGCGGCGTTGTGCCTTGCAATGCTGTGCCTGTTTGCGGCGGGCTGCTCTTCTCATCAGAACAGCGCCAGCCCGGACGGATCAAACTTTCCGCCCGGCACTCCGGCAGATTCGCGCGCCAACCAGGCCGACGCCACCCCGCTGCCAGCCATCAAGGCCAAGCCGGGGCAAAGTGTTTTTGTTGACGTAAGCGGAGGCAGCGCCACTTTTAACGCTGACCTTCAATCTATGCTCACGGCCTATCTTCAGAGCGAACGGGAGCTTGTGCCCGCCGAATCTGCCAAGGAGGCCGACCTGACGCTGCATGTGGCTGTAGAAGACGTTATGCCGCTGGGCTCACGCAGCACGCCGGCCAACGCGGGCAGAACGTTGGGGCATACAGCTACGGGGGCAATGCTTGGCGCACTTGTGGGCGGCAGCGCCGGGGGCGGACGCGGCGCGGCCTGGGGTGTAGGCGGAGGTCTGCTGCTGGGCCTTGGCGTAAGCATGCTTGACGGTGGCACAAGCAATATCTGGGGCATGCGCGCACGGGTAGGCACCAGCAAGCAGGGCAAGCAGCCCAGTGAAATGCACACGGTAAATGTCAGCGCCGAAGGCGAAAATATGAGCCGCGACGACATCCTTCCCGCCCTGGAAGACAAACTGAGCAGCGAAATTGTCAAGGCCGTAAAGCCCTGACCCCACTCCGCCAAAATTAAGAAGCGGCCAGGCACAGCCAAAAAAGTTGCCGCCTCAATAACAAATTTATTCCCCCTCAAATCCTGCTCTGCCAAATTTTGCTCTCAACTTCGGCTTCGTCAAACTGCCAGACGATCCAACATCCTGGCCTGACTGAATTCTGATCGAAGCACTTTGAATTTGGCCCGGATAATGCAGGTTCACAAGCATACACGCAAAAGACATCTGTCTTGCGTGTCCATTACACGCCGTCAGAATTTGGATGGCAATGATCGAGGTTTTTATGACACTGAAAGGACTACATTTTATCATACTGCTGCTTTGCCTGAGCCTGTTGCCCCTGGCGGCATGCGTGCGTCAGCCTGCTGACCCCGGCAAGCTTGAAGTGTTGCGCTCGGGCAAACTTCAGGAGGCTCAGGACGACGATTCTGTTCCTGATTCCGTGTATGTGAGCGTGCGCGACAACACCAGCCGTGTTTTCGGCCTGCGTGCGCAAACAGAAGCATGGTTGCAGCGCAGCGGTTTCACTATTGTGGCCAACCCCAGCGAGGCTGGCTATATTGTACAGCTGACGGTGCTGTCTGCCGGAACTACCGACCCGGCCCATCTGCGCAACGCGGTCAGCAAGGGGTATGACACAGCATCTGACCTCACGGGAAGCGGCGGAACTGCCGTGCTGGCCGACGTGCTGCTGGTACAGCGCCGCGTGCCCAGCGCCGCAAGACCCAGCCGGGCTGTTCTTAAGAATATTACCAGCCGGAACGCCCTATCCAACAGCCAGATGCGCATAGCAGTGCTGGCACAGGGACAAATTCGCATGGAAACAGGAGCGCCCACCCAGTTCACTGAAACCCTGGCCCGCGAAATCGGCACCGCCATCCACGCCGCCAACAAAAACGCACAGGCTGGCGCAACGGCCCCCGCAACAAGCGCGCCCTAACAGGCAACGTCACAAGCATTTTTTTTGTCGGCTCAGACGAGCATCGCAGCCCCGGCTTCAACAAAAGCCGGGGCTGTTTATTTGCTTTGCAGTGCAGAACGCCTTCACGCCAGCCTATTCAAACACGATAAAT
>NZ_JASGDK010000136.1:0-12233 GCF_047607245.1 Desulfovibrio sp. | reverse complement strand
TGACAGAAGACGGCGCGGGGCCAAGCCAGGAACAAAAGGTCAGGGCTTCGGCGGACCAGCCCGGCCCGGCCCGGCGCCTGGCGTCTGACATGCCGGGCGCTCCCTGTGCGCCCAACGTGTGCGGCGTTCCTGATCTGTCTGGTGGATCAGGTGTATCGTGCAGAACCAGCGGCGTTTCCAGCACAGTATCGTGAGCAGCGTTCTTGCGGGCCTCCACAAGCACACGCAGGGCAGGTTCGCCCTTACGGGCCTGTACTGGCAGAATACGTCTTACGCCAAGCCTGACGGCATTCAGGGCCACGCACAGGCGTGGCAGAGCCGGAGCATCATATATACAGAAAAAACGTCCTTGATGTCGCAGCAGCGTGGCCGCAGCCCGGCAAAAGGTATCCAGCGCTGTTTTATGCCCATGAGCAGCGCAGACGCCACGCAGGGCGTGTTCACGCATGTTCTTGGCAGAAGGGCGCCCCTTTCTGTCGTACGGGGGATTGGCCATAACCATGTCCAGCCTGCTGCTGGCTGGTTGAACTAAATCCTGTTGCTCCATCCCCGCCTTGTGGCGGGACAGACTGGCTGCCCTTGGCTCCATTGTGGCTGACAGTTGAACAGGAATACGCAAGGCTGACAGCGCTGCTCCATCCGCAAGGTCAAGGCTGGCAAAATGCAGTTGGTCCGACAAACCGAGAAGAGCGGCATTGTTCACAGCCGCCTGAACAAGCGGTTTTTCACGCTCCAGCCCCAGGCCGGATACTTGCGGACAGCGCATGGCCAGACCCAGCAAGGCGGCTCCGCAACCGCAACCCAGCTCCGCCACAACAAAAGGGTTGCCATTTGCCGCGCCGGGGTGACGCTTTTCCGGCGGCAGATAACGTGCAGCAAAAGCGGCCAGCAAAAGGGCGTCTGCGCCGAAGCGCAAACTGCCTTCCGGCTGTTCCAGGCCGCGCGGAAAGTGCGATCGTGCCTTGATTATATGCTGTGGCAGGCTATTCTGCATTGTAACATATGCCCGGTAGTGGGGGCCATTTGCGAGTCAGAGCAGCAAGATTCATTACACTGTGAAATAGCGCGGCATGCGCCATAAATTTTTGAAGATACGCATTTTGAAAGATACTTTGATCCAGCTTGTTTTAACTTGAAATGACAAATAGGAAAAATTTATTATTTCAATAGTATAACGTTGTCAGCTTCAAGATCTGCCTGTTTGAAACAGTGTTGCCCAACCATCTGACCTTATACTTAGAAAGAAGCAGCGTAAACCAGCGGGCACGGCGAAGCATCGCGGAGCTTGCAACGGTATGCCTTCGTCAGAAGTCCCCCAAGGGTTTTGGCGGTTCAAGGCGGCAAGGTCTAGACGGCCTTTTGGTCATCATTTGCCGTTTCTGGCGTAGTGCACACGCGCATTACAGATAGCGTGGTGATTGGAGTCTGCCCAGACGATCAGCGTTTGCATGGGCACAAGAAAGGAGCGGCCAAGGCCGGTGAGCTGATATTCCACACGAGGCGGCACTTCAGGGTATATTGTACGCAGGATGAAACCGTCCTGCTCCAGGCGCTTCAACGTTCGTGAAAGCATCTGCTTGGATATATCGCCGATTTCGCGCGCCAATTCGTTGAACCGCAAGGTTTGAATCTCCAGAGCCTCTAATACCAGCAGGCTCCATTGGTCGCCGATCCGGTCAAGCACGTCCCTTATGGGGCACGGCTGCTCAAATTCAAAGCTCCCGTCATGTTGCGCTTTTTCGTTGCTCATATCCATTCCCTTTCAATGGCGCGGTCACAAAACAATGACCTGATATTATTCCGCTGACTATCTTGCGCGGGGCAGCAGGTTTTGCTAGCTATAATGAAGGTCTAATTTATAGACCATGACTGAAAATAACACCATTGAAATTTGCCAGTGGTAAATCTGCGGAACGCCATGCGCAACCCGCCCAAACAATCTGCACTCTGGAGAAACATGATGAAGTCTCTGAAAGTAGTCTTTCTTGCAGGCGCCATTTTTCTGCTGACCCAGGCTGGAACTGCCATCGCTCAAGCAGAGCGTGATTTCAAGGCTGAGGAGAACAATCGCACTCTGGTGCTGGAGTTCTACGACAAGTTTTTCAACAAACATCAGGTGCTCGAAGCCGCAAAGGTTGTTGCAGATAACTATAAACAGCACAACCCCACAGTGCCGGACGGAAAAGAACCTTTTGTTTCCTACTACCTGGATTTTTTCAAGGCGAATCCCCAATCCAGAGCGCGTGTAGTACGTAGTGCGGTTGATGGTGATATCGTATGGCTGCACGTTCACTCGGTTAATGACGCAAAGGATAGGGGCGAGGCCGTTCTTGATGTTTTTCGTGTGAAGGACGGGGTAATCGTCGAGCATTGGGACGTTATCCAGCCGGTGCCGGAAAAAGCGGAAAACAGCAATACTATGTTCTAACGAGGCAACATATGAAAATAGCGATCATTGGCGCTACGGGCTTTGTAGGAACGTCAATACGTAAAGAAGCCGTTGCACGTGGGCATCAGGTACTGGCTCTGACCCGTAGCCCGCAGAAAATAACTCCGTCCGGCGTCCTTGCCGTGAAGGAGATTGACGTGAACGATAGCGAGGCGCTTGCACAGGCCTTGGCTGGCTATGATGTGGTGGTGCACGCCTTTGCCCCTCCACGTTCAGATTCCGTGCAAGAGCGCATTGCCCGGCAGACACGGGGAACCCAAAGCATCATCAAAGCTGTGAAACAGGCTGGCATTGAGCGGCTGGTGGCGGTGGGCGGCGCGGGAACCGCCGAGGTGGCTCCTGGCGTACGACTGATGAACAGCTACTTCTTCCCCCCGGAGTATGAGGGTGGGGCGCGATCAACGGCGGCCATAAAAGACCTGCTTCAGGCCGAGAAAAGTATAGATTGGGTGTTTATTTCTCCGCCCAATATCCTTGAGGCAGGGGTGCGCACGGGTAACTACCGCACCGGGAAGGATAATCTGGTTATAGAGCTTGCCACCGGACGCAGCTACATGAGTGTGGAGGATTATGCGCTGGCTATGCTGGATGAAATTGAAAATCCCAGGCATCATCGTGAGCGATTTACGGTGGGAACATAGGTAACTATATTTGTTTTGAAAATAAAAAAGGCCTCTGATTACAGAGGCTTTTTTATTTATCACGCATTGGCAGAAGAGGCAGTGTTGTAACTATTTCACAAATATTTTGCCATAATCCAATCCAGCTCGAAACTGCTGTACGAGATGCAAAAAATTGAGGGCATGACATATAGTCCCCTATACGTCATGCCCATCAAATATCATTGAAGCATCTGTTGCTTGTCAGATTCGTCAAACCGGGCCAGATAGTCCGCCGTGCTGCCGGGTTTTATCCGATAACCGTCCGGTCGCTGCGCGGCATATAATCTTCCAAGTAATCCCGAAAGCAGTCTGGCTGCTACAGCAGCGAACCTTCCCAGTTGAACAGGCTTTCACGCTTCATTTCAGGCAAGCTGGCTGGCGGATTTTCCTGCATATGGGCAAAGAAGCCGTATCCGGCAGCGGCCATTTCCTGACGTTTGGCAGTGAGGTCCATAGGCCAACCCGGGTAAATCCAGATATTGCCGCCATACTGCCGCGCCCAGAAGGGCTCGCCCATAGGGCTCAGGAAAGGCTCGTTGGCCTTGACGCCCAAAAGGCCGAAGCGGCTTATGCCCACAGGCCAGAAGCCTGAAATCACCGCGCCGAGGGGCAGGGGACTCTGTTTGGGCAGGGCCAGCATGTCTTCACGGGGCAATTCTGGGCTGACAAAGGCTCCGGTAAAGCCCATGCCCGCCAGAACGCCCAATGCAGGAGCATTGGCGGCATTGCAGAACGGCCCTGCCAGCAGGTCGGAATCTTCATCCAGACTGTCGGGAAACAGCCCACGCTGCCACGGTTCGTTACAAACAAAGTGCCGCGCGCCTTCACGCCAAAGCCTGCCGATGCTGCGGCGCAGGGCTTCTTCTTCGCCGGGCCAGACCACGGGGGGCAGCCACCAGCATATGCGCGAAACCATTGTGCGCGAAATTTCGGCGCTGCGCGGGGACAGCCAAAGAGCCTGCAGCTGGTTTTTTCCGCCGCGCATTTCCTTGCCCTGCGGAATGGTGGACCGGACATACATGTCGGGTCTGGGTCTGGCTTTCACGGGTACGGGCATGCGCGGGTTGGTTTCCACCGCTTTGCTCTGGCGGCTGGGCAGTTGCTCAAGACGAGCCTGCCAGCCTTTGAGAATGCGCATCAGCTCGGGTTCGCGCCTGTCGATAAGAAATACCGACGTGCCCGCCTTGGGCGTCTTGTGTTTGGGCAGACGGATGATGAGGCTGCCGCCCTTTGGGATGCGCCGCGTTACGGGCAGGGTGGCGTGCCAGCGTTCGTCTTCAACACCCACGCGCAAATAGTCCTGCGGCAGCAGTTCAAGGTGGGGCTTGAGCACCACGCTGCCGTCCTGCTCAATACGAATCTTGCCTGCCAGAAGGCCAGAGTTGGTCTGACCGTCAGGGGTGGTGGGCACGTTGTCTTTTTGCGGTAAAAAGCGCGCACGCGTGACGGGGCGGCCAAGCGCCATCTGCAAAATTTCTTCGGCGGTCTTGCGCGCCTTGGAATCGCCCGGATTGTCACGCAGCATGCGGTAAGCCGTCACCACATGATAGACGTAGTGGGGGCCTTTCTTGCGGCCCTCGATCTTCCAGGAGACGAGATGGGGAATATCCAGCAGGGTTTTGGCCAGCACGTCCAGCGAGAGATCGAGGCAGGAGAACCAGCGCCCGCTGTGTTCTTTGCGGCCCGGCGAGCGCATGGAACTCTGCCTGCCCGACCTGCGGCCCTGGGCAAACGCGGCTGTTTCATTGCGGCTGCGTCCTGGCCCGTCACGTCCGTCCCGGCTATCGCGTCCATCACGGCCAAAGTTGCCCTTGCGGTCTTTGCGGGCAATATCCATGCGCGACTGTTCCTGACGGGCGCGGTCCATTTCTTCGCGTTCCGCATTGCGGATAAGCGCCTGGGCGGCAGGTCCGCCCTGACGGTACACCCGGCGGCACGGTTGTACGCAACGTCCGCGCAGGCCACTTTTGCCGCCCATATAGCTGGACCAGTAGCAACGCCCCGAAACACAGTAGCACAGCGCGCCGTGGACAAAGAGTTCCAGATCAAGCCCTTCCGGACAGGATTCGCCCATCAGGCGGATTTCATCAATGGAAAGTTCACGCGGCAGGATAACGCGGTTGGCGCCGAGTTTTTTCGCTTCAACAAGAGCGCCTGGGTGCGTGAGGTTGGCCAGCGTTGAAAGCGACAGTTCGCCCTTGAAGCCCGCCTGACGTGCCAGATCAAGCATGGCAAGGTCCTGCACAATAAGGCCGTCTGCGCCTACCTGCGAGGCCAGACGCGAAATAAGACGGTAGGCGGCAGCGGGTTCGTCTGGTTTGACGAGGGTATTCATGGCCACATACACGCGGGCGTTTTCCGCGTGGGCCAGATCCGCAAGACGCGAAAGTTCGGTAAGACCAAAGTTTTCAGCCTGCATGCGGGCTGAAAAATGCTTGAGGCCCAGGTATATGGCGTCTGCTCCCGCAGCAAGGGCCGCCAGAAAGGAAGGAGTGTCGCCCGCAGGCGCCAGAATTTCGGGCCGGGCCGGGGTGGGAGCGCCGGTAATGATAGGGATGTCGTTCATATTTTGTAATACTCTTTATACCAATCCACAAAGCGGGCTATGCCTTCGCGCAGAGGGGTCGAGGGCGCAAAGCCCGTAAGTGTGGTGAGGTCGTTTATGTCGGCCCAGGTGGCCTGTACGTCGCCGGGCTGCATTGGCAGCATTTCTTTGTGGGCTTTCATGCCCAGGGCGTCTTCAAGAGCGGCGATAAAGTCGTTGAGTTCCACCGTCTGATTGTTGCCGATGTTGTATATGCGCCAGGGCGCAGAACTGGTCGCCGCGTTGGGGGCGGCAGGGTCAAAGGACGGGTCCGGGCCGGGGGCCAGGGGCAGCAGGCGTACAACGCCTTCCACTATGTCGTCAATATAGGTGAAGTCGCGGCGCATGTGTCCCTGATTGAAAACCTTGATGGGCTCACCGCGTACAATGGCTGTGGTAAAGAGGTGCAGGGCCATGTCTGGCCTGCCCCAGGGGCCGTAAACCGTAAAAAACCGCAGGCCTGTGCAGGGTATGCCGTATAAATGGCTGTAGGCATGGGCCATAAGCTCGTTGCTTTTTTTGGTGGCCGCATAAAGGCTGACAGGGTGGTCTACGTTATGCTGTACCGAATAGGGCTGGGCCGTGTTGAGGCCGTACACCGACGACGACGAGGCAAAGAGCAGGTGCCCCACCTTGTTCTGACGGCAGCCTTCAAGAATATGCCCAAAGCCGACGAGGTTGGCGCTGAGGTAGGATTCAGGATTGATAAGGCTGTAGCGCACGCCAGCCTGCGCGGCCAGGTTGACCACGTGAGTGAAGCCTTCACGGGCAAAAAGCGCGGCCATGCCCGGCCCGTCGGCCAGATCAAGGGCTTCAAAGCGAAAACGTCCGGCCTGCGGCAAGGCGGCCAATTGGGCCAACCGGTCTTTTTTTAATTGCACGTTATAGTAATCATTGCAATTGTCTATACCCACAACGCTGTGCCCATCGGCCAGCAGACGCGCAGTCAGGTGGTATCCAATAAAGCCTGCTGCGCCAGTTACCAGAACGTGCATATGCCACTCCTGAAGTTGTATGCAGGCAAAGTAAGACAGATACCGCCTGTGAGCAAGTGAAGGCCGTACTGTGAATGCTTTTACATTCGGGTACGCTTTATGCCGGATGTGGGGCTTGCGGGATGGGCTGCGGCAAAGTATGCTCCGCAACCAGAGGTAAGCATGCAGACAGCCGATAAAAAAGAGCACCAATCAACAGTTTCCAGCGGGGCCAAAAGCAAGGCGGAAGCCGGAGCCGCCAAAAGCCGCTCCACATCCGGCCAGCCCTGGTACGCTGGTCAGCACAAAGATGCCCTTTTGTATCTTATGATCGCCATTTTCTTTGTGGAACTGGTGGTGGGCGGGGTAGCCTTTTTCTACGGTGTCATGCATGCCGCGCCCGAAGTGCCGGGCGGGCCTCCGTTAGCGCGCTTTCCCTGGCTTGTCTGGGCCTTGGCCGCCGTTCTTGCTCCTGTGGGGTTAATACTGATAGTGCACCTTGCCGGAACCTGGGTTTCACACTTTCTTGGGCGAGAGGCCCGCGATGCGGACGGCATCGGCGGAGCAGCGGGCGCTGCTTCAAGCGATGCGGATCAGGTGCCGGAACGCCTGCAACGGTTTTACGCCATCATCCGTAACGCACCTACTGTCGTTGTGTTGCTGGGCATTCTGCTGCTTGGGGCCGCGCTCTTTTTTGTGGATGGCGCGTTCTCGGCGCTTGTGGGCCTTGGGCAGTCCCTCACTCCCTATATTCCCTGGATAGCTGGCAGCATAGCGGCTATGATAGCCATATGCTACCTTGTGCACCGCATGTTTGTTTACCGCCATCACCGCATGCAGCAGGAATTCGCCTATCGGCGCGAGGTTCTGGAGCGCACGGGCATTGTGCTGGTGGACAAGAACTATATTCCTTTGCCGCAAAGCGAAGAACAGCGCCTTGCCCTGGGTGAGGCCCGCGTGGTCGATGCCCAGGCTGCTTTGCCCCCTGTACTGGATGTGGATGCGGCGGTAACGCCGTCTGCGACAAACGCTTCAGAAAATGGCGTATCCGGTGGTTCTGCTGATGAAGAAATAACAGACGCTGTAATTATTACTCCTGAAACGCGGGCGAATGGGCCTGACGGCGGTACAGCGGCTGGAAAAAACTGATCAGCGCGCAGTTTTTAACATGAATTTAAAAAGCCGGGTAAAGCGACGTTTTTGAACGTGTGCTTTATCCGGCTTTTTTGTGTTTTCAATGTTCGAGGAACTGAAGAGTTTAAGATCGCACTGTGCAATATTTTGTGCCCTGCGGGTACGGGGTTTTTTCATAATTTTTGTTTGGGCCGCCTGCGCGGCGGGCGGCAGATGGGGGCCAGTTAGGGGCTGCCGCCCCTCCGAGGCCCCCTCTGCACTCCCCCCGGACGACCCCGCTGAGTTTTCCGTTTTTCGCTACTCCCACGGTTTAGCCTCCAAGGGCTTTCCATATTTCGTCATTGCGCGAGGGCTGCGCGGCTTTTGCTTCGGGAGCTTCCCTCCCTCTGGTCGGGTGATCTCCCTGCGCGCCACGCAATGCCATCGTGGGCTTTCGCGCGGGATGAGGGGCTGGGAGCGTCTGGTGCTTGGGGGGATGGGTTGTCGCGTAAATTGGGGGGCCATTGAGAGAAGGGTGTTGTGCCTTGGCAGGTGTTTACTCGGCAAGCGGGTGGGAAAGAGGGAAGTTGCTTCTGCGGCATAGGGAGTACCCTGCGGGCACGGGACTTCCCCAGAGTCTCTGTTTGGGCCATCTGGCCCTGTTAAGGCGAGTCAGTGAGCCCGGGACGAGAGCAGCGTTTTCAAAGTCAGCAGGCGCAGCTGCATAAGCAATTTAACTGGGGTGGTACAGTTTTTCAGGCGAAAAACAGGCTATCGCCGGGGCGGCGCCATAAAGAACCGAAGCCGACACGTCGGCGAGGTTCGTGCGTAGCCGCCCCGAAAAAAAATACTTATTGGTCGTGGTAGAACAGGGGTGCTTCGAGGGAGATGCAAGGGGGGGGGCGCGAAGGGGGCGAAGCCCCTAACAGGCCCCCATCTGCCGCCCGCCGCGCAGGCGGCAAACCTAGAGAAAAGAAAAGCCGCCGTGCCCGCAGGGCACAAATTTCTCCGCAAAGGTAACGTCCCTCTTTCTCCTCATCACACCGCGTAGGCGGCAAGACTAAAGAAGAGAAAAGCCGTTGTGCCCGCAGGGCACAACGGTCTGTATAAAAGCGACGTTATTTTTTCTTCTTCATCGTCCGTTGTCTGATGCTTTCCCGCCCGGCGTTCGCCACAAAAATCGACAAAGCGGAAAAACGAAACCTCCTGAGCCAGTAGTAGGTTTGGAAGGCGTAGCCTACAGCGCTGCTGCGTGAGCAAGCCCGCGCTGTTCCAGGGCCATATCCGCCAAGGCGTTGACGCAGGCCGCAGCCACAGCGGAACCGCCTTTGCGTCCCAGCAAAGTAAAGTGCGGCCAGGAGGTGCGGTGCAGCAGCTCTTTGGCTTGCGCCGCATTAACAAAACCCACGGGCATGCCCACGATAAGGGCCGGAGGCGGCGCGCCCTGTTCAAGCACGTCCAACAGGCCGAGCAAGGCAGTGGGGGCGTTGCCGATAACCATAATGTGCCCGCTCATCTGCTGGGCAAGTGATTCCAGCCCTGCGCGCGAACGCGTGGTGCCTCCTGCGCGGGCAAGCTCGTCCAGTCCCGGCAGGGCCATAATGGGCGTAACCGTGACGCCCAGCGGCGTCAGGCGGCGCATGGGCAGCCCGGCTGCAGCCATGCGCGTGTCTGTGTAGACAGTGCAGCCCCGCATAAGAGCCGCCACGCCTGCCTCAAGTCCTGCTGGGTTCAGGCGCAGGTCATTGATGATTTCTGTGTCGCCCAAGGTGTGAATACAGCGGCGGGCCACCTGCCAAAGCGGGCCTTCAAAGGGGCGAGGCGGCGGCAGTTCTTCGTCAATGATGGCAAAGGAACGGCTTTCGATATCTTGCGGCGTACAGGCTGAATCCAGCTCCACCGGATGATTGTGTGTCATGTGAACCTCGGCAGGCCGGGCAACCCCGGCGTGATGTTTACGGCAAAGGCGTGGCCATTTTGAGCCAGGCCCGCCAGAAAGTACGCGATCCCTCAGGGTAGCAATGCAGCCATGTTCCGGCAACAGAGCCACAACGGCAACCCTCTTGCCGCAAAAAACTGCCCTTGCTGTCATGCAGCTGCCAGAGGCGCGCGCAGTGGGGCGGCAGCGGGGCGTCATCTTCACGGGCATAGTGAAATTCGTGCCCGCGCACCCAAAGAGGTTTGGCAGAGCTGAGTTCGCTGGCTAAAATTTTTTGTATAGGCAGGCTGTCCGTTGCCGGGGGAGCCTTTTTGTCGTCGGCCTTTGTCAGGTCGTCAGCTCGCACGTTATTGGGCTGCACGCCGTTTGCCAACACTCCACCTGCCAGCATGCCGTATGTCTGCATGTCGTCGGGCTGTCTGTCGTTTAGCTGCCCATCACTCTTCAGCATGTGCTTTGGCTGCATGACACCAGCCTGCGCTTCGTCTGGCAGAGTATGCGGAAGTGTCATCGGGGCAGGGCGGGCGTCGTTTCCGAGCCAGCCGGGCAGGGCAAGGGCGGCACGGTAGCCAAGGGCTGTCCGGCTGTTACCAATGGTGCAGCTTATGGGTAAAAGCCCGGCCATGACATATTTTCGCGTGTCTGACTGGCCTTCCAGACGCAGCGACTGCATGAGGTAGATATAGCCGCCGCATTCGCCATATATGGGCAGGTTTTTATGCGCCAGCCCCCGCAGCGCCTGTAACATTGAGGCATTGCCTGCCAGCTCTTCGGCGTGCAGTTCCGGATAGCCGCCGGGAAAATACAGAGCCGTGCAGCCCGAGGGCGGCGCGGCATCATGTAATGGAGAAAAGGGCACGACATCCGCTCCAAGCTCTGTCAGCAAGGCGGGTAGGTCGGCATAGCAAAAACTGAAAGCCGCGTCCCATGCCATGCCGACTATGGGGCGTGGTTTGCTGCATGCCTGCTTTACTTGTGCGGGCACATAGGCCTGGAGAGGCTGGGTAAAACTGTTTTCCAGAATAGCCCGTGCGTTTTGAGGGACTGACTGTGTTGCGGTTTTGCGGATAGTCTTTGTGCCCGGCTGGCGCGACGGAAAAAAACGCGCTGTCAGGGTATCGGTTCTCGTAACATCCTTTGCCGCAACATTCTCGGGCACAGCATTTTGGGGCACAGGCGCGGCAGCCATCACTGCCGTCAGTTTTGATGTGACGGGGCCGTCACAGTTTGCCTGATTCTCCGCGGGGGTAGAGGCCGCTGTACCGCCCGTGTCTCCAAGCTGAATGTCATTTTTTTTTCTTGCTTTTCCGGCAGTTTCTTTTGCATCCCGGTCCGTAGCTTCTTTTGCCTTGGGGCTGACCACGCCTGCCAATTTGAGCAGTTCATCCAGACGGCAATTGTCTTCCAGCCATTGAGCGAGCGCTGCCCTGTCCAGGGCGGGCAAGGCCTCGCGGGCTTCCACAAGGCCAAGGTGGCGGGATTGCAGTTCGGGCGCGCCCGCACGCGGCAGCAGGGCCAGCAGAGGGATATTGTCAGATTTTTTCAGCGGCTTCAGTGCGTCTGAAATGATGTCAGCATGGCGCGGACTGCCTATGTGGGTGCAGACGACGCCCAGAAAGCGCGGGGGAGTGCTGCGCTCATTCAACCATTGCGGTTTGTGGCGCAAGTAGCCTTCAACCAGTGCTGCCACTGATTGGCCAAGCCCGGCTGCGCTGCACACCAGAAGGATGGGCAGATCGAGCAGGGCCGCCAGTTGGGCCGTGCTGCCAGCCCCACGGTGTCCGCCGTCATAAAGGCCCATTGCGCCTTCAATCAGCAGCATGTCGGGCAGCATACACGGCGCACCGTCAGAGGCACTGCTTGCCGACATGCGACTGAAGATGTTTTGCAGGCCTTGCGGCAGACGATTGCCGCCTGCAAGGGGCTTTTCCTGGGGATTGGGGGGAAGCTGGCGGCACATCCAGGTGTCCAGATTGGCGGCTGGCTGGCCTGTGATGGCGGCGTGAAAGGCCGCGTCTATGTAATCCGGCCCGGTTTTGGCGGCGCGAACCGCAAGGCCACGAGAAGCCAGCGCGCACAGAAGGGCCAGGGTGACTGTCGTCTTGCCCGTGTTGCTGCCCGTACCGCCAATGACGATGCCGGGGATGCGCTGCTGTGCCTTGTGCATGATGCCTCGGGGATGCGCCGCCAGGCCTTGAGTGCGACCATTGGCGGCTGTGCTTGACGTTACTCCTGCGAGGGGGCGCAAGGAAGGGGCAGAAGGGAGCACTGACGGTGTAAGGACGGCGGTCAGCCGCTGTTTTAGCGACCGCATGGGGAGCCACCCGCCGTGGGGCGGAAACGCCATCTCTTTGCGCTACATGCGGCATAACAGGCGTGTTTCAGACGAAGCGAGTGCAATTATCTGCGTTCATCTGCTTTCTAGTCGCAATCCCGCCGAAATTTTATAACCACCCAGCATCCCAGGCAGAAGTTTCCCCATTACAGACAGAGCCCGCAATATGGGTTTTAG
>NZ_JASGDK010000135.1:0-4960 GCF_047607245.1 Desulfovibrio sp. | reverse complement strand
TGGGTATTTTGTAGGGTGCGAACTAGACTGAAGATCACTACGAAGCAGAGGCAGTAGAGCGTGATCTGCCACAGGCTTCTATGTAGAGACGAGAAAAAAAGAGCTGTCCCCGGGGCAAGCCCGCCGGGTTTGCCCGCACACCACATTTCAACCTTGTCTACCATAGGGTTTTGGCTGATGCGCTGGCGGTGTTCGCCATAGGCAGCGGCATAAGCTGCGAGCATGCAAAGAATGAGGGGAATAAGCAGGCTGCCGGGTTCTGTCAGTTCAAAGTGCCTGCATAATGGAAAAAGCAGCAAAAAGCTCAGGCTGCCATATGGAGGTACAACGCTGCCCAATTCAAGGGCGTCCAGCCACAGCAGCTCAAAGATGATGCCTAAAGGGAGAGCCAGGCTCCAGTCAGAAGTAATTGCTCCTGCAATGAGGGCCAGACAAATGGGGCGGTCAATAATGCCAATTATACAGGAAGAGCGGGCTGCACCTGCCAGGGCAAAAAAAAAGCGTAAGGTGCCCCAACTACCGTCATTTCATATAAGTTGTTCATGGGGACCCCTTACGGTTTCTGTGGGGACACTGCGAAAATCCAGTTGTACAAGGTGCTGCTGGATAGAGTGCAGATCTTCCCTGTCCTGGGCAGACAACGCCACGTGGGGAAGGATCTGTATTTTTTCCGGGCCGTAATGCAGGTTGCCAATATTGAGAGTTTCCATAATGATGCCCGCTCCGCTGGCGCGTCGAGCATCCTGGCAGTTAACAAAAAGAACAAAGCTGTCTTCGCCGCAGGCGTCAAGCGTTCTGGCCAGGTCGTGTACAGGAATGAAATGGGTGATAATACGCTGCGGCACTGCGAGTTCAATTATCTGCTGGCGCAATTCGTCAGCCGCAAGCTCGTCATTGGCAACCACCAAGTGTCTGGCACCAGTATAGGGAAGCCACGCCTCTATAACCTGCCCGTGCACCAAACGATTATCAACGCGGAACCACATATAATTAGCCGTCGTTTTTGGCTCGGGCCTTATTACGCAGCATATTTCCGGCGACCACAATTCCCTTTGCACCCGCTTCACCTGCCAGTTGCGCCAATTCTTCCAAAGGTTTTTCGCGTGTTGAAAAAACTTTAAGAAGCATCGGGAGGTTAACCCCCGTCACAACTTCAACCTTATGCGTGGTCATAAGTGAAAGAGCCAGGTTGGTTGGGGTGCCGCCGAACATATCAGTAAGAATAATGACTCCGGCCCCCTTGTCCAGCCGTTGTGCTGCATCAGTGAGACGTCGTACGGTTTCAGACACTTCGTGGGCAACGTCCACACTAATGGAACTACAATCGCTTTGCGCCCCCAGAATAAATTCAGCAGTACGCAGCATTGCCGAACCATAGTCGGCATGCGAAACGATGATGATCCCCACCTGTGTCTTCTTGTTTTCGTCCGTCATGGCATTCCTCTCGACTCAAAGCCTGCCAGCTTTTTTAGCCAAGTTCAAGATGTCGGTGTTCCAGTGTGGTCGGATAGTCAGCCTGTTTTAAAGCCTGCCAGATTTCTTCGGCCATGGCCACTGAGCGGTGGCGTCCACCAGTACATCCAACAGCAATGGTGACGCGGTAACGGCCTTCAGTTTCCATAAGCGGCAACATGAACAAAAGCAGATCCATCAGCTTGGCGCGAAATTCACGTGCGTGCGGCTGATTGAAAACGTACTGCGCAACTGCCTTGTCTTTCCCACATTGTGGGCGCAGCTCTTCAACAAAGTACGGGTTGCTGAGAAAGCGCAGGTCAAATACAAAATCGGCTTCGCGCGGGACACCGTACTTGAAACCAAAGGAAATTACGTTGACCTTGATGGCGCGGAGTTTGCTTTTGCTATCGCTCCAGCGCTTCTGAATGGCACGCCGCAGGTCGTGAATGGAGAAGCGGGACGTGTCAATGACGAGGTCGGCCATTTCCCGTAACGGGCGTAAGCTGTTGCGCTCGGAAAGCAGGGCAGTTTCAAGACCCAGCCCCTCACGTTCAAGCGGGTGAGGGCGGCGGGTCGTCGCGTAACGCCGCAGGAGCTCCTGAACGTCGCACTCCATAAAAAGAAGCATGGGACGGACATTTTTGGCCGTTAGGTCAGACAATGCGTCGTTGATTTCGTCCAGAAAGTTGCTCTGCCGCAGATCCATGCCAAGGGCAATGCCCTTGAAATGGCTCATAGAGGGGCGAGACATCATGGCGACCATTTCAGGAGCCAAGCTCGCAGGCAACCCGTCCACCACAAAATGGCCCATATCTTCAAAAACTTTCAGGGCCGTACTTTTACCCGCGCCAGAAAGACCGGTTACTATGCACACGGCCACGGGCTGTTCAGCTGTACAGATTTCAGCTGCAGGCTCTTCGGGTTGTTGTTTTGTGGTGTGCATGAATCCCCCGCTAAGTTCCCGGCTGCCTGATCGGCAGCCGGGAATCAGGAGTAGTTATAAGACGGGGTCAATCAGCGCGTAGCTGCTTGTGCGCGTGCGGTATACCACATTGATGCGGCCATTTTCTGCGTTAAAGAACACCAAAAACTCGCTGCCAATGGAATCAAGCTGCATGAGCGCCTCATCAAGGTGCAGAGGCTTGGTAGCCAGGCGGTCTGTTCCTTCCACAGGCAATGCAACTTCAGTTTCGGCGTCAATGTTATAGGTAAAGACATCCACATCAGCACTGCGTGCCTTGCGGCGCTGTGTTTTTACTCGTGAAACCTGACGCTTGATCTGCGCTTCAACCTTGTCGGTCACAAGGTCAATAGCAGCATACATGTCTGAGGTTTGTTCGGTAGCATTGATATGCAGTCCTTCACCGATGACCGTAACTTCGCAACGGTGGCGGAATTTGTCTACAGTCAACACGACGCTTACTTCAAGACCGGAAGATTTGCCAAAAAACCGCCCCAGCTTTTCAATGCGGCGGCGGGCATATTTCTTAAGGTGGTCGGAGGCTTCAAAGTTCTTGAAGGCGAAAGAGATGTTCATATAATCCTCCTTATTATGGCAGTTCCCCACGCGGAGAACCAGGAACCCGCCCTTTAGGGCGGTGAAAATCCGGCGAAAGGCCCGGGTTTTCGCAATTTTTGTCTTTCCCTCGTGGGCAGTTTTATACAACGTTCTGCCACAGGCGATCAAAAAACTAAAAATGTTCCTTTCGTCTGGAAGAGGAAGGAATATCAAGGGCGGTGCGGTATTTTGCCACAGTACGCCGTGCAATGTTGACCTTGAGGTGGTCTTTTAACATTTCACCAATGCGTTCATCACTCAGGGGAGACTTGGAGTCTTCATCGGCGATGAATTTTTTTATGAGCGCTTTGACGCTCTCGGAACCCACCTGACTTCCGTCATCCAGCTCCAAACCGCTATTGAAGAAAAATTTCAGCTCAAAAATACCGTGGGGTGTGGCCACATATTTGTTGGTTGTAATTCTGCTGACAGTGGACTCATGCATGCTGATGTCATCTGCAATGTCCTTGAGAATGAGAGGAGCGAGGCGCGATACACCAACTTCAAAAAAGGCCTGTTGATGCCGGACAATGCTTTCCATTACCTTGTACAGGGTGCGCTGTCGCTGATAAAGGCTCTTGATAAGCCAGCTGGCCGAGCGCATCTTTTCCGTACAGTATTCTTTTTCCTTGTCTGAGGCGTCCTTCATGTCCATCTGGCTCATGTTGGAAAGCTGCAATTGCGGCAAGCCATCTTCGTTGAGCAGTATGACGAATTCGTCACCCATTTTGTACACAAAGACGTCTGGGCTGACGTAGGTTGGCTCTCCACCTCCAAAGCTGGCCCCTGGCAAGGGATCAAGACTTTGGATGATGTCCAGATACTCCTTGAGCTCATCCATATCCAGTTTGAACTTGCGAAGCAGCGGCTTATAGCGCTTGCCTTCAAGGTCTTCCAGGTGTGAGCGTATCAGTTCAAGCAGTATGGGATCGCGGTCGTATTTCAGGCTTTTTATCTGCACCAGTAGGCACTCGCGCGCGTCACGCGCTGCAACACCCACGGGATCAAACAGTTGCACTTTTTCAAGCACAACCAATACGTCATCTGGGTCCGATTCGGTCATCTGTGCAATTTCATCAATGCTGGCGTGCAGATAGCCTGCGGAGGAAAGATTGCCAATGATGACTTCGCCAATATCTTTTTGAGCGTCAGTAAGCGAAGAAAGACGCAACTGCCAAAGCAAATGCCCTTCAAGGGTAGGTTTGGCTGAGTAGCGGGCTTCTAGAGGAGAAATGTCTTCAGCAACTTCGAATTCGCGAGGTTGCACAAGGCGGGGAGTGCTGGCGAATTCGCCCAAGTAGTCTTCCCAGTCAGCGTCCTTGGCCAAATCCTGGTCGTATACTTCTTCAGTGGCTTTTTCCCTTCGGTCTTCAGCAGGTTCAGCTGAGCCGTCATCGCCTTGGGATTCTTCCAGAAATGGATTGTCCAGCATTTCTTGCTGCACAGTCTCCAGAAGCTCCATACGCGAGAGTTGGAGCAGCTTGATGGCCTGCTGCAATTGCGGGGTCATCACCAGCTGCTGAGCCAGTTTGAGTTGTTGTCGAAGTTCCAGTGCCATGAACCTGTTCCGCCTTGAATGTCCTCAGGAAAGTTTTTATTTACAAGTACTGTGCCATAGTGGCAAAAATTATGCAATAGCCAGAGGTTGCGAAATCAAAAACACGTTTTGAGATGGATTAATATAAACTTTGCCCCATTGTTTTCAAGGTGTTGGCTTAACGAATGTCCATCGGATGCAGAAAATAAAAAAGGGAGGTTAGCCCTCCCTTTTTTATTTTCTATGAGATGTCTTTAAACCCTCAAGCGTTAAACCTTGGCGTGCTTTTTAGCAGCCCCGATAAATTCGCGGAAGAGAGGGTGGGCGTCCATAGGCCGAGATTTGAATTCGGGGTGGAACTGACACCCAAGGAACCAAGGATGGTCTGGCAGCTCAACAATTTCCACTAG
>NZ_JASGDK010000134.1:0-11777 GCF_047607245.1 Desulfovibrio sp. | reverse complement strand
TATTCCAGGGGCCGCCAGCGGTTGATGCGTGTAAGATAGTGGGCTGCTGCGTCTTTCCAGAAAGGTGTTTTTACCTTGCCCACACTGATACATCGTAAAGGTTTACCTGCCATGTCTCTCCAATTGCTCTGCCAGAATCTGCAAGAGGCTGCAGCCTGTCTGCGCAGCGGTCATACGCTGATTTTTCCTACGGAAACGTTTTATGGTCTTGGCTGTCTGGCAACAAATGCCGCGGCCGTTGATCTAGTCTACCAGTTGAAGCGGCGGCCCGTCCACAAACCGCTGCTATTGCTGGCGGCAGACATTGAACAGGTGCGGGCTGTGGCCGATATTGCGGCCATGCCGGAAGCTCTTGCCGCCTTTTGGCCGGGGCCCCTCACGGTGCTGTTACCTGCGAAAGCTGTGTTGCCCCCAGCCCTTGTGAATGAGCGCGGGCAGGTGGCTGTGCGCGTGACGTCGCATCCTGTGGCAGCTGCTCTGGCACGTGAGGCGGGCGGCCCGCTTACGGCCAGCAGCGCCAATTTGAATGGGGGGCAGCCCGCATGCGAGGTGGAAAAACTGGCTCCCGAATTACTGGCAGCGCTGGAAAGCAGGGGGCAAATACCCTGTGTGGTCACAGATGCCCCGCGGCCACAGGGGGGGCTGCCCTCGACGCTTGTGGAACCTTTGGCAGATGAGGACGGCGGTGCAGGGGGGCGTGCTCCGCGTCTGCGCATAATCCGCGCTGGAGCTGTGAGCCAGAAGTGTTTGGAGTCTGCCGGATTTATTGTCGAAGAATAGAGCATTTTAACTTTGAAAAAGTTTACATGCTCTAACGCTGCGCAAGGGTGCAGCGCGCCGTAACACAGCGCATATTTACTGAAATTGCGTTTTTCAGCAGAGTAACCTTGAAGTGTGAAGCATTTCAAAGTCAATCTGCTTTGATATTTTTTTGCGGAAGCCGTTCTGGCTGGGGGGCCTTCAATACCCCTACTCAGGAGTTTGCGGGCTGCTGGCAGGCAGCCCAAGCCGAACAAAAACCTGCCTGCGAACGATGGGATTGATGTAGCTGTCTTCTGTCCGAATCAGCCCCAAATTTTCGCAAATATCCGCGTAAATATTGTTGCAGTTGTCGCGGTGCTTCTTTTTCAGGGCTATGACCGGGCGCAGCAGCAGGCCCCATCCACGTAAAAGCGGTTTTGCAACGTCCACCAAAAGAAATCTGCCGCCGGGCTTAAGCATGCGTGCGGTGTTGGCCAGAGCTGTGCGGCGTACTTGCGGCGTGGCTTCATGCAACGCCATTGAGGTCACGATCAGGTCCAGTCCCGCATCGGGAAAAAGCGCGTCATCCATAGAAGCTGTGCTGAAATGCAGCGGGCCGCCCTGAATATCAAGGCGTTTGTTGGCATAGGCTATCTGGTCTTTAGAAAGATCCACACCGTGTATATTGCAGCGTGGCGAAGACTTTTGCGCCAGTGCGAAGCTCAGTGCGCCCGTACCGCAGCCCATGTCCAGAGCGGCCATGCCGTCGTCAAGACGCAAATCCCCAAGGGCACGGCTGTAAAAATCGTTGTTCAGTCCAAACACTCTGGCCATGAATTCATACTGCCTGCCCGACCTCAGGCCTGTGAAGGCTTCGCCTTTGCCTATCATGTCGTGTCTGCTCATGCTCGTTCCTGCAGCCAGTTGGCGGATTCAGGTGAATGTCAGGCGTCAAGCTTGCTTTGCTGCTCTGCACATGGCGCAAAAGGTTGCGTATCTGCCTTGCTGAAAGCGGTAAGGCGGCCAAGAATGTTATTTAAAAATTGCGCGAAAATCTTAACAGTTTCGGGGTCGTGCTCTGCAGCGGTTTCAAGCACGAGATTATCCAATTTTTGGTGAAAAAATATGTGGCTCTGGTGGGCGATAGTGCCTTTCGCGGTAAGATAAACATTGAGCCGCGTCATTTTTAGCGGATCTTTTTCCTTGCGCACAAGACCTTTGCGTTCGAGTTTACGCAGCATTTCAGATACGCTGCCCTTGGTTATTCCCAGTTTTTGGGCAAGCCCGTTCACATGAATGCCTTCAGCATTATGAATGGTCATAATCATCTGGATTTCAGCCAGATAAATCTCCACATCAGTACCAAAATTGCGGCATTGACGTTCCAGCGCATAAAACTGGTTTACAAGAGAAAGCAGGGCAAAACAGATGTGGTTGTTGCGCAGACGCTGGATGTCAGGGTCATCGTGGTCGTCCAGAACTGCCTGCTGAATGCGGAGTTCCACAGCGGTTTTTCTTGTGTCTTTATCGTGCATTAGTCATTTGTATGGCAGCCATACTTTTTTGTCAACAATAGTCGCACGCTGGCTGCTAACTCTTGCGGCCCGGCCCGTGCTGGCTTAGTATGCGTCTGCCTGCGGCTTTAGCCAAAAGCAAAGAACCCTGAGGCTGGAATGAAAAAAGACATTGTTTGTCCGCACTGCGGCAAGCCTTACTCCTGCTTTCGCAACCCTGCGCCCACGGCTGATGTGGTTATTTATGAGCCGGACAGGGGCGTGGTGATAATCCGCCGCAGGCATGCCCCCATAGGTTTTGCCCTGCCGGGCGGATTTATCGACGAAGGCGAGCAGGCCGAAGATGCCGCCATGCGCGAAATGCGTGAAGAAACCGGGCTGGATGTTGGTCTGACAGGCTTGCTGGGCGTGTATTCCCGCCCCAAACGTGACCCGCGTCAGCACACTCTTACGGTAGTTTTCACAGGCAAGGCACGCAATCCCGATGCCATTCAGGCTGGCGATGACGCGGCGCAGGCAGCGTTCTATCCCCTGGACGCCTTGCCCGAACCGCTGGTTTTCGATCATGCGGAAATTCTGGAGCATTTCAGGCAAACGCTGTCAGGGCAGCGCCCCGTGGCGGCGGTGCAGCCTCTGGCCTGCCATCATTTACCCGCTATGCAGGGTTGTGCGGACAAAAGCACTGAATCTGCCGGGCAAACTGCGCTGGCCGGACAAAATGGATTGGCCGAATCGGGCAAACCAGTTGAACCAGCCGGACAGGAAAAGGAGATTTGCTGATGGGCTACCGCAACATGCAGGAATGTCTTGCCGATCTGGAAGCGAACGGTCATCTGAAGCGCATCGACGCGGAGGTGGACCCGTATCTGGATCTGGCGGCCATCCAGCGGCGGGCCTTCAGGGCCAAGGCTCCGGCCTTGCTGTTCACGCGGGTCAAGGGCACGTCTTTTCCCATGCTGTGCAATCTTTTTGGCACGCGCGAACGCCTGCACTATATTTTCAGAGACAGCCTGCCTGCGGTGCAGGCTGTGCTGGACGCCAAGGCCGATCCCGTGGCTGCTCTCAAAAAACCTTGGCGCGCGTTGCCCGCAGTGCCGGGCCTCTGGCATATGCTGCCCAAGGTGCGGCGCGGCAGCGGGGGCGATGGCGGTAATGTGCCTGTGCTCGAATGCCGTTGCAAGCCTGCGGATCTGCCCCAGTTGACCTGCTGGCCTATGGACGGCGGTGCGTTTATCACTTTACCGCTCGTTTACACCGAAGACCCCGCCAGGCCTGGAGCTGATTCCTCCAACCTTGGCATGTATCGTGTACAGCAGAGCGGTAATGAGTACGCGCCGGATGAAATGGGCCTGCACTACCAGATACATCGTGGCATTGGCGTGCACCACGCCCAGGCGATCGCCACAGGCCGTCCCTTGCCCGTACACGTATATGTTGGCGGCCCGCCAAGTCTTACCGTGGCCGCAGTCATGCCCTTGCCCGAGGGCTTGAGCGAACTGCGCTTCGCCGGGCTTTTAGGCGGTCGGCGCATGGAGCTGGCGCGGGCCGAAGGCCTGCCATTGCCCGCACTGGCCGAAGCGGATTTTTGCATCAGCGGCCATATCATGCCTTCGCCCAAGCCCGAAGGTCCCTTTGGCGACCATGTGGGTTATTACAGCCTTACTCACGATTTTCCTGTGCTCAAGGTGGATGCGGTGTATCACCGCAAAGGAGCGGTGTGGCCCTTTACCGCCGTAGGACGGCCGCCCCAGGAAGACACGGTTTTTGGCGACTTCATCCACGAACTTACCGGGCCTCTGGTGCCTCAGGTCTTTCAGGGCGTTCGCGAGGTCCACGCTGTAGACGCCGCTGGCGTACATCCGTTGCTGCTTGCCTTGGGCAGCGAGCGCTACACTCCCTATGAGGCCGCTCGCAGACCGCGTGAATTGCTGACAATGGCCCTGCACCTGTTGGGCACTACGCAAACCGCCCTTGCCAAGTACGTTCTTGTAGCGGCTCATGAAGACGCCCCCGGCCTCAGTGCCAGCCATGCGCCACAGTTTTTACGCCACCTGCTTGAACGTACGGATTTCGCGCGTGATCTGCATTTCATCACGCACAGCACCAATGATACTCTGGACTATACGGGGCTTGGGCTTAATGAAGGTTCCAAGCTCATATGGGCCGCTGCTGGCGAGAAACGGCGCGAACTGGGGCTGGAACTGACGGGCCCGGCTGCGGACATGCCGCCCCTGCCCGAGGGCTTCGGGGATGCGCGCGTGGCTGGGCCCGGCCTGCTGGCGCTACGTGGCCCCAAGCATACGCTGGGCAGAAACGAGCCTGATCCGGCCATGGAAGCACTTGCAGTTGCCCTGGCCCACTGGCCGGGACGCGAGGCTTTTCCGCTGGTTGTCGTGGCGGATGACGCGGCATTTTGCGCGCAGGATATGGATAATTTTCTGTGGGTGGCCTTTACCCGGTCTGACCCGGCCACAGATGTGTACGGGGCTCGCGCGCAAACGCGGGCCAAGCACTGGTCATGTGAAGCGCCGCTTGTTATGGACGCCCGCCTGAAGCCCTTCCACGCTCCCCCCCTGGAAGAGGACCCGGCCACCACCCGCAGGGTGGATGCTCTGGCCGCACCCGGCGGACCTTTACACGGATACCTTTAACACGGGGGAGGCAGCGGCATGAAAATAGCCCTTTTGCAGTGCAATAGCATCACTGGCGACGTAGCCGGAAATATGGAGCGCATTCTTGAAAATGTGCAACAGGCTGCCGCCGCCGGGGCAGAGCTGTGTGTGACTCCTGAACTGGCGCTGTGCGGTGTCGCGCCTGGGCACTATCTGTGTGCCGAAGACTTTGCCGAGGGTTGCCGCAAGGCGCTCGACCATATGGCAGAAGCTCTCAAGGGCGGGCCTGCCTTGCTTGTGGGTGCGCCTGTGCCCAGCGTATATGCCTCGGGTCTGCTTTCCAATGCCGCCGTACTGGTACACAAGGGAACATGGCAGGTGGCTTCGCGCAAGATTTATCAGAGCGGTCAAAGCGGCGCCCAAGGTTCCGGGCCTGATGCGGAAGACAGCCGTTATTTTGATAAGGGCATCTCCTGCGGTATTCTGACTCTGGGCGGCTGGCGCATGGGCGTGGTTTTGTGTGAAGACGCCCACAGCGAAGAAGAAGCTTTTTGGAAAACCCGCTACGCCAGCGGGCATAATCCACTTATGGAACTGGTGCAGCGCGGCGTCGATGCGCTTATCCACATGGCTGCGGCTCCCTATAGCGAAGGTGCGCAGGCGGCGGGCGAACACATGCTTTCGCATGTGGCTGCGCGGCATCACGTGCACCTCCTATCGGTCAACCTTGTGGGCGGCAACGACAGCCGGATCTATAACGGCCAGAGCCTGGTTTTTGATCCCACGGGCCAACTGTTGGCACGGGGAAAGGCCTTTGAAGAAGACGTGCTTGTGGTGGATACGGCCCCAAGCGCGCCCGGAGGCGCATCGTCGGGCGTCAAGGCTCCAGAGCCCCTGTGCGCCAGCGTTGAGGAAGACTGCTGGCGGGCGCTTACCCTTGGCACGCGCGATTTTGTCCGTAAATGCGGTGCCGAAAAAGTTATCGTGGGCCTTTCCGGCGGCATTGACTCTTCCCTGGTGTGCTGCGTGGCTGTGGAAGCTCTTGGTGCGGAAAATGTTACTGGCGTACTGATGCCTTCGCCATACAGCAGCGAAGGTTCGGTAACGGATGCCCTCAGTCTGGCGCAAAATCTCGGCGTTGTCACAGTAGCCCTGCCCATCGAGCCAGCCATGACTGCTTTTACGCAGGTTCTTGCTCCTGGTCTGGATCTTTTTGAGGCCCGCCCGGGCGATACCACGTTTGAGAACCTTCAGGCCCGCATCCGCGGAACCCTGCTGTCTTCTCTGGCCAACCGCGCCGGGGCCCTTGTGCTCAATACGGGCAACAAAAGCGAAGCCGCAATGGGGTACAGCACCCTGTATGGCGACACTGTGGGCGCGCTGGCCGTCATCGGCGACCTGACCAAAACCCAGACCTACGCCGTGGCGCGCTGGTACAACGCGCACAAAGGGGAACAGATTATTCCGCAGCAGGTCTTTGACAAGGCCCCTTCGGCAGAACTGCGCCCCGGCCAGAAAGATGAGGACAGCCTGCCGCCTTACGCGGAACTCGATCCCGTGCTTGAAGATCTGCTGCTCCCGGCAACACCGCCTGTGGGCGACAATTCTTCCCCTCTGCGGCTTGAAGTGCGCAGCAAGCTCTTTATGGCGGAATTCAAACGCAGGCAGGAGCCTTTGGCGCTTTTTATCAGCCGCATGCCCTTCGGTGCCGGATGGCAGGCCCCTGTAGCTGGGCGTTACCGCCTGCCATAACATTTTCTGTAGCGTTTTTGGGCTGAAGCTAGGTATTCTGGCTACAGGACTAATTGAAGAAGTTTTTTTACCGGGCCATGTGCCCAATGTTTTATTGCTGAAGTGAAAGCTGATGGGGTGGGGCTGGCATGGCCAGTTGCGGCGCTGCGCTTTTTTGCAGCGTTAGAACAGGTGAACTTTTTTCAAGGTTAAAGTGTTCTGTTCAAAGCTTGCCGGCGGTCCCACGCATTTCATCAGATCGCAGTGGTGTTGCAACGGGCAGACTGCTCACCGGATAGTGGCGGTCTGCCTGGAGCTGGGAGTGCAAGGGGTTTTTTCTTGAAGACGGCAGCGCGCTGGGGTAAGAGCAGTGTGTTGGATAACGAAGAACGAGTGGAGGAAGATATGGTGGAAGCACCGGAAAAAAATCTGGCCCTGGATATTGTGCGTATTACCGAAGCGGCGGCCTTGGCGTCGGCTCGCTGGCTCGGGCGCGGAGACAAGGAGGCTGGAGACGGCGCTGCCGTTGACGCCATGCGTATCAGCTTTGCCACTCTTCATATTGACGGTCTGGTAGTCATCGGCGAGGGCGAAAAAGACAACGCCCCAATGCTGTTTAATGGTGAAAAGGTTGGTATGGGCGTGGGCCCCTGCCTTGATGTGGCCGTGGACCCGGTGGAAGGAACAAGCCTTCTGGCCTATGGCCGCCCCAATGCTATCTCTGTGGTGGGCGTAGCCCCCAAGAACAGCATGTTTAATCCTGGCCCCAGCTTTTACATGCAAAAGCTGGTGGTGGCCCGTGAGGCGCGTGATGTCATTGATCTGGATGCGCCCGTCAAGGTGAACCTGGCCAACGTGGCCAAAGCTATGGGCAAAACTGTACAGGACCTGGTGGTCTTTGTGCTGGATAAGCCCCGGCATGAAAAACTTATCAGTGAAATCCGCCAGGCGGGCGCGCGAATCCAGCTTCAGACTGACGGCGACGTGGCTGGCGGCCTTATGGCCGTAGACCCACGTTCTGAAGTGGATATCATGATGGGCACGGGCGGCACTCCTGAGGGCGTGCTGGCGGCTTGCGCCATCAAGGGTATGGGCGGGCAGATTCTGGCCCGGCTCGATCCCCAGTCATATGTGGAAAAGGAAGCCATCAACGAGGCTGGTATTGATGCACGTGAAGTGCTCACCGTTAATGACCTTGTGCGCAGCGATGACTGTTTCTTTGCGGCCACTGGCATTTCAGGCGGTGATTTTCTGCGCGGTGTGCGCTACAGCTCAAAATACGCAGTGACCCACTCTTTGGTTTTACGCGGTAAAACGGGTACATTGCGGTATGTGGAGTCGTACCATAATATGGACAGACTCTCGAAATTCAGCGCGGTTCGGTATTGAATGAATAATATGTTGTCGAATGTTCGGGCACTGACGCGCCCGATGGCATCACTGACCACGAAATTTCAGGCGCGGGCAGCGTGCTCTGTCATGCGTACGCTGCTGGCGGGAATGGCCGTCCTATGCCTGACCCTGACTTCCGGTTTGCCCGGTGAGTTTTTTTCCGGACAGGCTCTGGCGGCTGTCAGCCAAGGGAAAAAGCAACCCTCAAAGGCTTCTACTGTCTATGAAAAGCAGCCTCCTGTCACTGATAAGGAACTGTTAAGTTTTCTTGAAGTGCTGCCGAATTTTCGTGCCTGGGCCAAGGCCAACAATGAAGAGGCCCATCCTACACTGACAAACGGCAAGCCGGATTTCATGTATTCGCCGCAGGCTGCAGCCTGGGTGCAGCAGCAAGGCTGGGACCCGGTACGCTTTTTCTGTGTTATGGGGCGCATGGCTGCCGCTTTGGCCATTGTTGAAGAAGGCAATGACATGAACGGCGTGCGGTCCAAGGACATGCCCGAGGTGACGGAGGGCGAGCTGGCCCTGGCCCGGCGTCACTTGGGAACCATGCTCAAGGTCAGTGGCGATGTGCCGCCCATAAGCCGTTAGCCGACCGCAGCCTTGCCGCACTGTATAGTATGTCCAAAACGCGAACATGCGAAAGGGCATGCACTTTGGGCATGACAAACTGCCCGCAAATCCTGTAGGTGCGAGCTGTTTGAAAGTTTTAAAATCTCGCCAGCTTACGGTGTTTTGCGACTGTTTGTTATTGCTACGTAGTTTGCACGGCACAAGCTCTGCAAAGGCGGTTTTTCATGTTGACCCGGCGATATGCTTTCAGTTGGGATTTTGTCGGCAATGTTCATGATGGCAGGCCCAATCTTGGCAATAACGCGCGCATTGAAGTGTACAGGCTCTTTCAGTACACCATGCGTGATATTATTGAATCTCGCTATGGCACTGCTGCATCTGAAGAGATTATGCGCGAAAGCGGCAAGCTTGCGGGGCGCAAATTTTGTGAAAGATTTGTTGGCCGCCGTGAGAGATTTGACGACTTTGTGGCAGCAGTGCAGAAAGCCTTGCTGGATTTCGGCATAGGAATTTTGCGGGTTGAAAGCGCCAATTATGAGGCTTCTCACTTTACGCTGACCGTGGCTGAAGATCTGGATTGCTCCGGCCTGCCGGATATGGAACACACGGTTTGCCACTACGACGAGGGCTTTCTGGCCGGTGTGCTTCTTGCCCAGACCGGCACGGAATTTGACGTGCGCGAGGTTGACTGCTGGTGCACAGGGGATCGCACGTGCCGTTTTGAAGTCAAACCCAGTATCAAGGTGCTCAACAGGTAATTCGTAGAGGCCGTGAGGCTGGTGAGGCTATTTTTGAAGCAGGGTTCGCCAGTTGAGCCTTGCGTTTTGAAAGCGCTATAAGCCGTGGCAGAGCATAGACAGTCGAAATATATGGGCTGCATCCGTATTGGATGTGGCCCCTTTTTTTATTTCATTCAGATGTATGTGCGGTCTGTTTACGGCACTGACGCGGCCAGCGTTTAAACGTGATGAAAAAGAAGGCATGTCATGCAAGTGGAGAGAATAAAACAAAAATCCCTGAAAAATATTTTTCAGGGATTTTTCGCTGTGGCTGCGTTGCCATAACTGGAACCAAAATGGCCCACAGCAGGCGAACGGTGCCGCCCATTCCCCAAGGGAAAGATTTTCCGGCCCCGGCACCCGCCAAGGGCCGGAAAATCATGTGGGGAGGGGAGTATCTTTTGGCAGCGGCCTGGCCCGGAGGCCATGACTACGCAGCCATCGTTTCGAAAAGTTCTTTGGCGTTGTTGTTGGCGGGGTTGGCGCCAAGCACGGTTTCCAGATGCTGACGGGCATCTTCACTGCGGCCAAGGTAGATGAGGCATCCGGCCAGGGTCACGCGAACAGCTTCAGCTTCAGTGCCGGTGCGCAAGGTGTCTTCCAGATAGGGCAGCACGTTTTCAACGCAACCCAGCTGGTAAGCTTCGCGCACAAGGCAGTTCAGGGCTACGATATTTTCCGCATTTTTGTTCAGTGCGCGGGAAAAATGTTCAAAAGCGCCTTCGTGCTGGCCCTGTTCCATAAGAACCAGACCAATGCCGCACAGAGCCTTGTCGGTTTCTTCCACAGCCGCAGCCTTCTGGTAAAGAACCAGGGCCTTGTCCAGTTCGGAACGCTGCACGGCCACAGTTGCCAGACCCATGTAGGGAGCGGCGCTCTGGGTGTTGCTGTTGGCGGCTTTGCGGTAATATTCTTCGGCCTTGTCAAAGTCGCCCATGAAAAGATAGCACTCGCCCAGTTCTTTATTGATTTCGTAATCCAGTTGATTGCTCATTTTTTTCTCCCCAACTAAAGCTGGTTTGCGCAAGGCGCTGTATGCGCCTTTGGCTTGCCCAATAATATGCATTGGGCGTGCCAATATTTAATTATGCAATCAATTCATAGCATTGATTTGGGGTATGCACGGTGGTGTAGGGCGCAGCGGCAAAGGCCGCCGCACTAGGAACGCCAAAATTTCGGCATGGCAGGCAGATGCGGCAGAATTTGCCGTCCAGTGAGGAAATCTTGAAAAGAAGGGCCTTGAGAACTGGTCATTGTATTTGACATTTGCCCGATGTGAGGGCCAACACGCAGTTTTTTACATCAGCCCACAGCGAAAAGTCTGACACAGGCGAGGCAAAATAGATTGTATTGTGCCCATTGCCGCGTGACGCCGCTTTTTTATGAGCTGCTATAGATATTCACATATGATCAATATCCCAATATCATTCTGAACGGTGCGCAGGTTCGCCGCACATTCTTCACTATCAAGCATTGCGCTTGGTAGCGTCCCCGTGCCATTTTTTCTCGACTATGAACTGTCAATTTGGCATTCTTATGCCCGTTTACCCCTTCCCTTTATTGGTGTGCCGTTACCGGAAAAATAGACTTTGCCGGTCTTTGGTATGAGAAACAATTTATTGACTAGTACAGGCAGGTTGCGCCCGACAGATTGCAACCTGTCTTTTTGGTAAAAACTTCGGCCTTGTTGGGCTCAGATGAGTTCATGGGACAAGCAGCCAAACCGTATGGGAGAGAGCAATGACCTTGGCCGCGATACAGAGCTTTCAGCTCGAATCTTTTCTCGATTCGTGCCTCAGCGTAACGGTTGCCTTTATTCTTGGTTCCATTGTTGGTTTTGAGCGGCAGTACAGGCAAAGAACTGCGGGCCTGAGAACCAATGTGCTTGTGGCCATAGGCTCTTCTGTTTTTGTGGATATTGCGGCCTGTATTGCCGGACCGGATGGAGCAGCCAGAGCCATTTCATACATCATATCAGGCGTGGGATTTCTTGGGGCGGGCATTATCATGCGCGATCAGGGAAGGGTGAGCGGGCTGGACACTGCCGCTACGCTTTGGGGGGTCGCAGCCATAGGGGCCTGCGCGGGGGCCGACTTGTTGGGCGAATCTTGCCTGGCCGCGCTCTTTGTTCTTATGGCGAACACTCTGTTGCGCCCCATAGCCAATGCCATCAACCGCGCTCCATTGCAGATGAAAGCTCTGGAAAGCGCCGTGTCTGTACATATGATTATTCTTGGCGAAAAAACGGGAGAATCTTTGGCAATGTTGAAAAGCCTGCTTCGTGCAGAGGGCAATGATGCCACAGATATTGACGTACGCCCATTTGCAGACGGAAAGGTGGAGGTTGAAGCGACATTTGCGGCAGGTTCAGCAGACACAGAGTATTTTGAACGTCTGGTAACCAAGATCACTGCAGCCCCTTATGTCGACAATGC
>NZ_JASGDK010000133.1:0-3058 GCF_047607245.1 Desulfovibrio sp. | reverse complement strand
TCGGGCTGTGTTGCGTACAAACGCCCTTCGCTGACGTAGCGCCGCTCCACGCACCATTCGGGTATCTGCCCCGGACGGTGAGCGGTCATTACAATAGTACAGCGCGGGGCGTATTCTTCCAGCACGTCAAAGAAAATTTCCCGGTAGCGGGCATCCAGCCCGTCTGTGCATTCATCAAGCAAAAGCAGACCAGGGGCCCGCAACAGCGCCCTGCCCAGAAGAAGCAGGCGCAACTGCCCCTGAGAAAGCGTAGGCGTGTCCCGGTCCAGAAGGCCTTCTGCCTCAAGGCGGGTAGCCATGCGCACGGCTGCTTCGCGGCGTGCCAGCGCCTGATTGCCGCCGTCTGAATAAATCAGGGGTGTGTCTTCAAAACCAGTGAGCAGCAGGTCAAGACCTGTGAGATCCCACGCCTGACGCTGATAGTTTTCTTGCTGCGCCGGGGAAACAAGAGTTGTCATGGCCCGTCCGGCCAGCGGCGACTGTTCGCGCCCCTCTGCCGTATGCCACCAGATATGGCCGCTTGCGGGCCAGAGTTCACCGCGCAGCAGCCGCAGCAGGGTAGACTTGCCGGAGCCGTTGGACCCAAGCAGGGCACAGTGGCGGCCACGCTCAATCCGCCAGTCAATGTGGTGCAAAACCATTCGCTGACTGGCGTCGCCGGGCAGAAAAAGACTCAGATCTTCGATGGTCACAAGCGGTTCAAACATAGATCATTCCTGCTGCCGAACTTCAACGCAAGGTGAACAGGCTTGGCTGTGTGAAAGAGGCGCTGTTCTTTGGCTGTCCGGTTTTGGCGGGCAGCCTCGAGAGGCTGCATTGCCGAAACATTGTTCAGCCCGATGAAAAAGCTGAAGCTGGCCCGATGGCTTTATGGCTGGCAGTTTTCCTTGTTTTGCCGGGGAGGCTGCCTGAGCCATTTCTAGAGTAGATTAACTTTGAAATGCATTACATCTCAGAGTTGTCATCCTGCCGAAGCATACGATTTTCGGCAGAATCCACGCTGTGTTGCGGCGCGTTGCACGCTTGTGCAGCGTTAGAGCATTTAAATTTTTTTCATTAAATGCTCTGACGGGTTGGCCTTAAATGGGGTAGGCAGTACGTTGCCCACGGTCAAACACTGTATACTCTCTGAAGCCGAAAGCGCTCGCGTAGGAGGCCAGGCGGGCAAAACCGTAACCCACATCGTCCGTCACATGCGCATCGGAAGCAAAGCTTATGGGCAAATCCATTTCCGCAGCCATGACCATAATGGGAGGCGCGGGGTAGATTTCGCGGCAGGCTTTGCGCACGCCCGCCGAGGAGATTTCCATGCTCATGCCAGACTGCCGCAGAGCCGCGAGACCACGCCGCACAAGAGCCTGGCTTTCCGGTTTGGTCAGCCAGACGTGGAATTGCTCAACGGAGAAAATCTTGACGAGGTCGGGGTGGGCCGCAATGTTGAAAAGACCCGAAGCCAGCATGCGCTCCCATATTTCAAAGTAGCGTGTGTACTGGATTTCGCATTCTTCCTGCGACATGCCTTTCCAGGGTTCGGGACCGTCATCAAAGCCCCATTGCCCGATAAAGTGCACACTGCCCAGCAGGTAGTCGAAATCATAGGCGGCACAGGACGCGCGGGTGAAGTCCAGTTGACCTTCAAGCCAGTCCATTTCCATACCAAAGAGCACACGGCAGGGGCCGTTTGCGTTGGCGGCCTTGAGCGCCAGAACTTCACTTGCGTAGTCCGGCAAGTGGCGCGTTAGTTTATCCCTGTACTCGTTTGTATAGTCAAAACCCAAGGGGCGCGGTGAGTGTTCTGTAAAGCCGATGATCTCAAGGCCTTTGGCCTGGGCGGCTGCGAACATTTCGGCGGGGCTGTTGCCGCCGTGGGAATATTTGGTGTGGGTGTGCAGGTCTGCGAGGATCATGAGTGGGCTTTCCTGAGTGGGTTTTCATGAATGCTCCGGGGGAGCCCCGGCCTCCCATGCGGGAGGAAGGTTGGTGTATAGGGATACTATGAACCGTAAATGCCCGACTGGCAAGATGCGGCAGGCAGTGCAGCCCCAGGGGGTCCGAACTAAAGCACGATGGCATGCCGCACAAAAAAGGGTGGGAATGTCCGACAGACATTCCCACCCTTGAAACAGCAGTGTGCTGCGGCTGTACTTTATTTAAGCAGGCGCTTCACGATTTCCTGGCCGGCCTTGCGCCCCGCACCCATTGCGAGAATGACGGTGGCAGCGCCAGTAACAATGTCGCCCCCGGCAAAAACGTTGGGAATGGATGTTTCGCCAGTTTCTTCATTCACCTCGATATAGCCCCACTTGTTCTGCTTGAGTTTGGGGGTGGCATCGAGCAGGATGGGGTTGGAGCGTGTGCCCAGAGCCACAACGGCCAGATCGGTGGGCAGGTCGTATACTTCGCCCTCAATGGCCACGGGGCGGCGTCGGCCAGAGGCATCGGGTTCGCCCAGTTCCATTTTTTGCAGGGTGACGGAAGTCAGGCGCATTTCGGCATCGCCGTTAAAGCGCACAGGGGCGGAAAGCATAGCGAACTGCACGCCTTCTTCTTCGGCGTGTTCCAGTTCTTCAAGGCGGGCAGGCATTTCTGCCTTGGTGCGGCGGTAGACGATGTGCACGCTTTCAGCGCCCATGCGCAGAGCGGTGCGGGCCGCGTCCATTGCCACGTTGCCAGCGCCGAAGACAGTCACATTCTTGCCGGGAAAGGCAGGGGTGTCCTGACCGGGGAAATCATAGGCACGGCCCAGATTTACGCGGGTAAGGTACTCGTTGGCTGAAAATACGCCCACAAGGTTTTCGCCGGGTACGCCCAAAAACGTGGGCAGGCCAGCGCCTACACCGATAAAGACGGCGTGGTGGGTTTCCAGCAGCTCTTCAACCTCGACGGTGCGCCCGCCGACGGAGTTGAGATGAAAATCCACACCCGCCAGACGCAGACCGTTGATTTCTGTGGCAACCACATTCTTGGGCAAACGGAAGGCAGGGATGCCAATCTTGGCACGCAATACCATGCTACCCTCCTCGAAAAATCCCTCATTCATTTTTGTAAATAAATCAAG
>NZ_JASGDK010000132.1:0-4984 GCF_047607245.1 Desulfovibrio sp. | reverse complement strand
GTTGGCGAGCTGCTGCTCTTTGCTCTGGCTCTTCTTGGCTATGTTCTCTTTTTGCGGGGAAAGAACAAAAAATCTGCCTCAAAAAGCGAACGCCGCCTGACCAATATGGCCAACAACATCAACGGCGGCGTCATCAGCCTTACACCCAACGTGCGCCTGGATATCCGCAATGCCAACAGTGGGTTCTGGCACCTTCTGGACTATGGCGACAACCCGCCGGAGATGCCAAGCCTTGCCGATTTTCTGCGCCCCGCTGAAGCCGAGCAGCTGTATCGGCGCCTGGAAAGTCAGCAGCAGGAAGGCTCGGCAATCAATATGGAGCTGAGCCTGCGCCGCAAGAATGGCCTTTGGATACCCGCGCTTTTGCGCTGCACATGGTCCAGCGACGAGCACGAGATTTCCCAACCCTGCCTGGACTGTGTGGTTGTGGACATCACCGACCAGAAGCAAATGCAGGAAGAGCTGGAGCAGGAAAAAGAGCGGTACCGCATTATTCTTGAGCAGTCGCAGGACATCATTTTTGATGTGGACACGGAAAAAGGCCAATACACCTGCTCGCCCAACTTTTACACCAAGTTTGGCCGCGAAGGCACGCCGCTTTTCACCCCTGATGGGCGACCACGCAATGACCAGATCGTACACCCGGACGACATTCCCGCTCTTGCGGAAATGCGGCGGCGTGTGCGCGCTGGTGAACGCACGGTCTTTGGCGTCATGCGCGTGCCAACGGCTATGGGCCGTTATATCTGGTGTCGCGTGCAGACCACGCGGATCAGCAAGAAAGATGCTCCCCTGCGCATTGTGGGCAAGATTGTAGACATTGACGAAGAGGTGCGCCGCAGAGCAGAGCTGGAGCGCCTTTCTCAGCGCGACAGCCTCACAGACCTATACAACAAGGTGGCCTTCCGCGAACGAGTCGTACAAAATCTGCCGTGCAAGCCCCAGGGCAACAACACGCACGCCCTGCTTTTTCTGGATCTGGACAACTTCAAGGCACTCAACGACAGCTTGGGGCACATAGTGGGCGACGCCGCCCTGGCCGAAACAGCGGATGCTCTCAAACGCATCTTCCGCAATGCCGATGCGGTGGGGCGCTTTGGCGGCGACGAATTTTGCGTCTTTGCAATGGGCATTACCCCCAACGCTATGTCTGCCCGGGCTGAATCAGTACTGAAGTCACTTTCAATGCATTTTGAGCGCGATGGCAAAGCGGTAGATATTACCGCCAGTATTGGCATATATATGTTCGATGGCAGCGAAACGTCCTATGAAGAAGCGCTGCAAAAGGCTGACAACGCCCAGTACAGGGCCAAACAGCTTGGCAAAAACCGCTATGTTTTCCACGATGATTCGCTGACGGATGAAGCGCCAGCTGCCCAGCAGCAAAGTGACGCGCAAAACGGCGCGGACGATTAGAGTAGTAGTATTTTGGGGTTCTGACGGCTGTTTACTTGTTGGCGAGTAGGCAGCCGATTTTCTTTTTTGAAAGGTGACGGAAAAAAACGTTACTTTTGTGTAAGATACTCGTGCCATGCGTGCTCTGGAGTTTTTCTTCTCTCTATTACTCCCGTCTACGCGGCGGGCGGCCAAAACAAGCGCAACCGGGAAAGCTTCCGTGCCCACAGGGCACAACACACTCCTCACAAAGAGCCAAATTTCCAACCTTTGCCATGCCTTTTTCTCAAAAAAACAAGGCCCCTGGGGGGAAAACTTCAACGGCCTCCAGCAGCCCCGCACCCTGAATAAGGTCAAAAGACAGGTTGGCCTGGGCTGCAACAACAAAAGAGCAGCCTTACGATCAGAGCAACACATGGGTATTATTCGTATCAGTCCGATATGGCCACTGTACAGGTCTTGCTCGATTGGCTAAAAATCTTACTGGTGTTCATAGCCCAAAGTTTGGCTGAAAACCGGGAGAAGAGACACTTATCATGCGTTATGCACATACAAATCTCATCGCTAAAAACTGGCGATCCCTTTCGCTATTTTATCAAAAAGTGTTTGAATGCAAGCCAGTTCCACCTGAACGGGATTTGAAGGGGGCATGGTTAGAACGCCTTACAAGCATGCCGGATGTTCATATAGTTGGTGAACACCTGAGGTTGCCAGGCTACGGCGATGTGGGTCCGACTCTCGAAATATTTAGCTATGATACTTCAACTTCATGTGAGCCAAAGCTGAATCTGCACGGCTTTTCACATATTGCTTTTGAAGTAGAGAATGTCGCTGATACGGTTAATTTACTGCTTAGCGAGGGTGGTGAGCTTGTGGGAGAAATAGTCAGCAGAGAATACGACACATTGGGCACAGGGACTTTTGCATACGCAAAAGATATAGAAGGAAATATCATTGAGGTGCAGAGTTGGACGAAGCATAAGGAAAGCAGCGCAGAATAGCCTGCAAAGTAGAAAATTTCAGGAACCCTCTGCCTTGGCTGAAACGTCGCCGCCGCTGTTGGCCTTGTGTGTGATCTGCCAGTCAAGGAACCGGGTGTGACCGCGCCGACTTCAACCGCAGTATATCCCCCGGTCAGAGGCAAGAGTATTTTGTCCCGGCTGGCCGGGATGGTGAAGAACGCGAAAGAGGTTTTTCTTGCCACTGCCCCCCGATAGAGAGGGGATGGGCAGTATATCATCCTCACAAAACATTCATCCAACCATCCCCCTTGCACCCGCGCCACCAATGCGTCAAAATTCAAAAAGCAGACGCACCCTAATCTTCACGCGCCTGCGAAGCAAATCCACTCAGAGGAATCTCAATGCACTGCCAGCACCTTTTATTCGATCCGGCCCGCATCCCTTCGCCCTGCTTTGTGCTGGACGAAACCCAGCTTTTAACCAATGCCGCGATCCTCAACACTGTGCAGGAACGCACCGGAGCAAAAATCCTCCTTGCCCTCAAGGGCTATGCGGCCTGGGCAACCTTTCCCCTGCTTTCCCGCTTCAAGGGGCATGGCCCGTTGTGGGGCGCGTGCGCCAGCTCTGTGGACGAAGCCCGCTTGGGCCGCGAGGAATTCGGCGGCGAGATACACTCCTTCGCCGCAGCCTGGAACAAGCGTGAAGTAGCGGAACTTCTCACTCTGACGGACCATATAGTCTTCAACTCCTTTGCGCAGTGGCGGGAATTTGCGCCTGCCATTGAAGCCTGGAACCAGGGACGTTGCCCAGACAGACAAATACAGTGCGGCTTGCGCATAAACCCGGAACATTCCGAAGGCGCTGCGGAAATATACAACCCCTGTGCGCCGGGCTCACGCCTGGGCATACGGCGCAGGCATTTCGACCCCACGGCTTTGGACGGCATTTCCGGCCTGCACTTTCACACATTATGCGAGCAGGGTGCAGACGCGCTTGAGCGTACGTTGGACGCAGTGGAAAAAAATTTCGGCCAGTGGCTGCCCCGCTGCAAGTGGATCAACATGGGCGGCGGGCACCACATTACCAAGCCGGGCTATGACCTGGATCTGCTTTGCCGCCTGCTCAGCCAGTGGAGCGACCGTTATCAGGCGCAGATATACCTTGAACCTGGCGAGGCTGTGGCTTTGGACGCGGGCTGGCTGGTCACCACGGTACTGGATGTCATTGAAGCCGACATACCCATTGTCATTCTGGACATAGGCGTGCCCTGCCACATGCCTGACGTCATTGAAATGCCCTACAGGCCGCGCGTGACGTATGAGCATGACGGAGCGGCCGTTCAGGCGGGAGAAGCGGGAGAAAAGGCCTGGACCTGCCGTCTGGCAGGCAAATCATGCCTGGCGGGCGATGTGGCGGGCGAGTATTCCTTTGACGCCCCCCTTAAGCCGGGGCAGCGCCTCATATTTGAAGACATGGCCATCTACAGCATGGTCAAGACCACCACATTCAATGGACTGCGTTTGCCCTCCATTGGCATCTGCGGGCAGGCTGCTGGCGGAGAAGCAGATTTTCGCATGTTGCGCCAGTTTGGCTACGGCGACTTTAAAACCCGGCTTTCCTGATTCATACAGCAATCGCCGCGCCGCCATCAGCGCTCTCAGTGGCGCGGTTTTCAGGTACAAAAAGACCCCCGGCTTGCCGGGGGTCTCGCATATACGTCTATGGTTGTTGCAGCATTGCCGCTCAATCATGAAATTCCAGAAGATCAAGCCCCGGAAGGAGCCGTCTCTGTGGCAGGGGCGGAAACAGGGCCGCCCACAGGCAGACCCGAATTCGGGCCAGGGGCAACGGGCGCTACACGAAGCAGCGGGGGCTGTCCCGCAGGCTGATGCGCCTGGCTGCCGTCGATATTACTGGCCTGATTGTCACCCTGGGCGCTTGACTGAAGGCCTTCAGAGCCTGCGCTTTCGTCAGCTTGCCAGGGGCGGCTGGTGCGGGCCAGGGGCAACGTAGCCGTGCCAGCGGGGTAGCTTTCCGGCGGCATTTCCTGGAAATTTTCCTTGGGCTGGGCAGGCTGTTCAGCCTTGCGCGCTGCTGCGGCAGGGGCAAGCCCATCGGGCCCCAGGCCATCAGGCTGCCCGGCGGGCTGTGAACGGCGCGTCATAAGTACGCCCGGCTCAGGATCAAGCAGCCCGTCCAGATAGTCGCTCACCGTCACAAAACGCTGGCAGCCCCCGGCACGCAAGTCACTGATAATCCGGGGCAGATCTTCCACGGTGCGCTTGTGCGTGTCATGAAAAAGAAACACGCCGCGCAAGGCGCCGGGGCCATAGACCGTGCCACGGGTGCTGCGCAAAACCGCATAGTTGGCGGGCAGGCTTTTCCAGTCACGGCTGTCCAGCGACCAGAGCATGATGCCCATGCCCAGTTCTTCGGCAGCGGTCACCGTGTAGGCATCATAAGAACCATAAGGCGGGCGCACAAAGTTTGGGTTGGCCCCAAGCGAGCGAAGGATCGCGTCCGTGCGGGCAATCTCATTCGCCTTGTTCGCAGGCGAAAGCAGGCGCAGGTTGGGGTGCGAGTATGAGTGATTGCCCACTTCATGCCCCTCGGCCACAATACGCTGC
>NZ_JASGDK010000131.1:0-23403 GCF_047607245.1 Desulfovibrio sp. | reverse complement strand
GCTCCGCAGGAGACAAGGCTTTTCGTCTGGATCGTATGGAACCCGCGCTTAACCAGGCAACCCCCGGCGACGCACGCGACACATCCAGTCCCGCAGCTATGGCATTGACGCTGAATGCTCTATTGATGAATGGTATATTGCCTCCTCAGCATCGTGAGCTTTTGCTGCAGTGGTTGCTGGAATGCGCCACCGGGGCCAGTCGCATACCTGCGGGAGCCCCGTCTGGCTGGAAGGTCGGGCACAAGACAGGCAGCGGCCATCACGGCACGGCCAATGACGTAGGTATTCTGCTGCCTCCAACGGGACAGCCGATCATACTGACACTCTATCTCACCCAAAGTACGGCAACCGAAAGCACCCGTGACGAAGTCCTGGCTGAAACCACCCGGCTACTTTGCCCGGCCGCTGGGTAAAAAAATGGTCTTTGCCGTCGTTCTTGACAACTGGTATGAGCAAGGGTATGTAGTCCAACTTTCGAGGTACAGCATGCAAAATTATCGCATCTCTCTCAACGACCTCCCCCCGGAGGGCAGAGAATTTCACCTGGATGACCAGGAAATCTGGCAGGACTCCATCAAGGAGTTCAGTATGGATTGTCGCGTAACCAAGCCCCTGAGTGCCAGCATCTACGTGCTGCCCACTGAAGGCGGCTGGCTCGTACGCGGCACTCTGACCGGCGAAGTGGCATTGCCATGCAGCCGCTGTGCCGAAGACGCCCCAGCTATCGTCAATTCACGGTTTGAAGATTTTGAAGAGCAGCCAGAAAGCGATGAGCTTGATAACCCCGGTGGACACCCCGCTGCCATGCCAGAGGAAGACACCGCCAGCCGCCTTGTTTTTGTAAACAACGCGCCCATGCTTGATCTGGCCGCCATCTGCTGGGAAGAACTTATGCTGGCCTTGCCTGTGACGCCCCTGTGCAACACGACATGCAAAGGCCTGTGCCCCAATTGCGGAACCAACCTCAATGAAGGACTCTGCGCCTGCGAGCACGAAGAGGTTGACCCCCGCATGGCTGTTCTGCGGGGACTTACCCTGCACAAGAATTAAACAAATTTTGACAAGCCGCCTCGACTTCATACTGCATGGCGGCTTGCAAAAAACGGCTCATGTCTGACGGATTACTGTAGACGGAGCCTAGACATTTCTAAAGTTTTTTACTAAGCTGCTGAGTCTTGCGGGCAAGCCCTTTTTTGGCGCTACCCGCCATACCTTTGCCTTATGCGTCCGTAAGGACAGAAAAGGAGAATACCATGGCCGTTCAACAAAACAAAAAATCCCGCTCCCGTAAGGGTATGCGTCGCTCGCATGATCGTGTGGCCATTCCCGCCGTTATCTATTGTTCCTGCGGTGAGCCCACTGTGCCCCATTGCGTCTGCCCCAGCTGCGGTACGTACAAGGGTCGCCAGGTCGTTGCTAAGACCGATAGCGAGTAATGAACGAGCGCCCCATCATCGCCGTGGACGCCATGGGCGGGGACTTCGGTCCCTCCGTGGTGGTACCGGGCGCCATTGAGGCTGCCCGACTTCATGATCTGCATGTCCAGCTTGTGGGTGACACCCCCAAGCTGGAGGCCGAGCTGGACAAGCTTGACCTCAAAAACGTGCATTATGATATTGTTCAGGCAGATGATGTGGTGCACATGAATGAGAAACCCTCAGACGTTCTGCGCCGCAAAAAGAACTCTTCTATTCAGGTGGCCTGCCGCCTGGTTAAGGAGGGTGCCGCTGACGCCGTGGTCAGCGCCGGACATTCTGGCGCTACTGTGGCCTGCGGCATGTTCATTATGGGCCGCCTTCAGGGTGTGGAACGTCCAGCTCTGGCCGCATTGCTGCCCACGGAAAAAAATCCCGTGGTCGTGCTTGACGCCGGAGCTAACGTTGACTGTCGCCCCTACCACCTCTTTCAGTTTGGCCTTATGGGCGACGCCTTCGCAAGGGACCTGCTAAGCTACCCCTCACCTCGCGTCAGCCTTCTGAGCATCGGCGAAGAGGAAGGAAAGGGCAACTCTCAGGTCAAAGAAGCTTATGAACTTCTGAAGATGGCTCAAAACCTCAATTTTGTAGGTAACGCCGAAGGGCGGGACATCTTTACCGGCGATCTGGATGTAGTGGTCTGCGACGGGTTTGTAGGCAACGTGGTGGTCAAAATGAGCGAAGGCCTGGCCTCATCGCTTATGCGCATGCTTAAAAAAGTCTTCACCAGCGGCGTACTGCCTGCCCTTGGCGGCATGCTTGCCAAAGGGGCTTTTAAGCGGTTTGCCAGCACTATCGACTATGCCGAATACGGCGGCGCGCCACTCTTGGGTCTTCAGGGGCTGGCCATTGTCTGTCATGGCCGCTCCAGTTCCTTGGCCATGACCAATGCCATCAAAATGGGCGGCACCTTTGTCCGCAAGGGCACCAACAGCCACCTTGCCGAGACCATTCTGGCCAACGAGGAGCTCACGCGCTTCTCACGCGCCATCTAACCGACGGTATTACAGCATGAATCCTCTTTGCCATTTGCTTGCTCTGAGCGCCTATGTGCCGGACGCAGTCCTGACCAACGAAGACCTCACCAAGGTGGTTGACACCAATGAAGAATGGATTGTCACCCGCACTGGTATAAAGCAGCGTCACAAGTTGGCCGACGACGAAAACGCCTCCGACCTGGGCCTTAAGGCTTCCCGCAAGGCACTGGCAGAAGCTGGCATTGAGGCATCAGAGCTTACTCACGTCATCACAGCCACGTGCACTCCTGATGTGCTCTCCCCTTCTGTAGCCTGCATCATTGCGGGGCAGCTCGGCACCGGGCCTGTCATGGCTTTTGACTTTGGCGCTGCCTGTTCTGGCTTTATCTACGGCTTGTCTCTTTGCCGCAGCCTTCTGGCCCACCAGCCAGACGCAAAAATTCTTTTTGTCTGCACCGAGGCTCTGACCCGCCGTGTAAACTGGAGCGACAGAAGTACTTGCGTACTCTTTGGCGATGCAGCCACAGCATGCATTGTCACCGGTTCTTCGGGCAATGTCCTGGCCGGGCTTGAAGACGTGGTGTGTCAGAGCGACGGCACACAGCGGGATCTTATTGTAGTGGGCGGAGGCACCAGCAGCCGCTACTCCAAGGGTGATTCCGTTGACGACGACTTCTTCATTACCATGCAGGGGCGCGAAACTTACAAGCACGCGGTTCGCAATATGGTGCATATTTGCGAAGAGGTGCTGACCCGCAATGGTCTTTCCACCAAAGACGTGAACCTGCTCGTACCCCATCAAGCAAACATGCGCATTATTGAGGCCGTTGGAAGCCGCCTGGACATGGCTGGTGACCGTGTCTTTGTCAACGTGGACAAGTACGGCAATACATCTTCTGCCTCTATTCCACTGGCCATTTCGGAGGCCCGTGCCGCCGGGCGCATCAAGACCGGCGACCGTCTGCTCGTCACGGCTTTTGGCGCGGGCTTGACCTGGGGCGCGGCCCTGCTGCGATTTTAATCTTTTCTGGATGTTCCGCGCCCAAGCCGCCAGCCTGTAGCCTTATTCACGCGCGGATTTTACACAACGCCTCATGGCGAGGCCAGCCTCCGAAGGCGGCGCTTTCAGGCCAGAGCACAGTTTTGCTGTAGGACATATTTGATATTCCTTGTTCTCTGGCATTGAAATCAACGTATGGTCACGCTATAAACAGCACTCTCAGCAAAGGCAGAACGAGCATGAGTACAGAGCATTCCACGCCCACCGCCACGCCCACAGCTCTTGTGACTGGCGGCTCGCGCGGTATTGGGCGGGCTATTGCCCAAACCCTTGCCCGCGACGGTTTTCAGGTTTTTCTTACCTATGTGAGCCGCCCCACCGAAGCGGAGCAAGTGGTTGCCGAAATCAAGGCAGCTGGTGGACAGGCAAGGGCTTTTGCGTTGGACGTAAGCGACAGCGCCGCTGTTTCCGATTTTTTCTCTCGCGAAATCAAGGACAGCGTCAACCTTGCCGTATTGGTCAACAATGCGGGCATCACCAAGGACGGCTTCCTTGTCCGTATGAAGGACGAGGACTTTGATCAGGTCATTAACGTCAACCTGCGCGGCGCCTTCATCTGTACTCGTGAGGCTGCCAAAATCATGAGCAGGAACCGCAAGGGCCGCATTGTAAATATTTCTTCGGTGGTGGGTCAGATAGGCAACGCAAGCCAGGTCAACTATTCCTCGGCCAAAGCCGCCCTGTTAGGCCTCACCAAGTCCTGCGCCAAAGAACTGGCCGCCCGGCAGATTACGGTTAACGCTGTGGCCCCTGGTTTTATTGAAACAGACATGACCGCTATTCTCAGCGACGACGTGCGTAAAGGCTATGAGGATTCTATTCCGCTCAAGCGCATGGGCACAGCTCTGGAAGTGGCCGAAACTGTGGCCTTTCTAGCATCGGACAAAGCCGCCTACATCACCGGGCAGGTGCTTGGTGTAAATGGGGGCATGTACTGTTAGGCGGAGCTCCGAAGACACTCCCGATCTCAAAGGTCGGGTTTTGGAATGATCATTAAAATTACCTGGAGGATACCATGTCTGATGTCGCCGAAAAAGTTAAAAAAATTATTGTGGACCAGCTGGGCGTGAGCGCTGATGAAGTGAAGCCCGAAGCCAGCTTTGTGGAAGACCTGGGCGCTGACTCTCTTGACCTGACCGAACTGATCATGGCCATGGAAGAAGAGTTCGAAATCGAAATCGCCGACGACGATGCCCAGAAGCTTCTGAAGGTTCAGGACGCCATTTCCTATATTGAAGAAAAGAAATAGCCAAGGTTTGTTCGTCAGATCTGCAGCGAGTGAGGGGGCTGTAAGCCCCCTTCCCGCCTCAAAGGAGCATGCATGACCCGTCCCCGCGTAGTAATCACTGGTGTTGGTGGCGTTACGCCCCTCGCCAACGATATTGAGAGCACCTGGAAAAAACTGCTCGCAGGCGAGTCGGGCATCGCGCCCATCACGCTTTTTGACGCTTCTGCCTATGATTCACGCATCGCAGGCGAAGTGAAAAATTTTGTGCCCGAAGATTTCATGCCCGCCAAACAAGTGCGGCGTATGGACCGCTTTACCCAGTTTGCCGTGGCTTCGGCCCAGATGCTGCTCAAGGATGCGGGCTATGAAGTGACGGACGCCAATGCCTATGACACCGCCGTAATACTCGGCATTGGCCTTGGCGGCCTGCACACCATTGAAACCTATCATGCCAAGCTGTTGGAACACGGCCCCAGCAAAATTTCGCCCTTCATGATCCCCATGCTTATTTCCAACATGGGTCCGGGCCAAATTTCCATTTTCACTGGTGCCAAGGGCCCCAATATTGTCACCACCACGGCGTGTGCTTCGGCTATTCACGCTATGGGAACGGCTTTCAGCGAAATTTTGCTCGGCAGGGTCAAAGCTGTTATCAGCGGCGGTGTTGAAGCTACGGTTACTCCTCTTGGTGTCGCCGGATTCACGGCTCTCAAGGCGCTCTCAACCCAGAATAACGACGAGCCAACAAAGGCCTCGCGTCCTTTTGACGCCAACCGTGATGGCTTTGTTATTGGTGAAGGGGCTGGCCTGCTGCTGCTTGAAACTCTTGAGTCTGCGCAGGAACGCGGCGCGAAAATTTACGCTGAAATGGTGGGCTATGGCGCCTCGGGCGACGCCTACCACATGACCGCCCCCTGCGACAATGGCGAAGGTATGGCCCGAGCCATGCAAAATGCCCTGCGCGAAGCGGCTATTGATCCCGCAGCTATCGGCCATATTAACGCCCACGCGACGTCTACAATGCTCAACGACAGCATTGAAACCAAGGCCATCAAGCTTGTCTTTGGTGATCATGCCCAAAAGATCAAAATCTCGGCTACAAAGTCCATGACGGGGCACCTGCTTGGCGCAGCTGGCGGTATAGAATCCGTATTCACAGCTTTGGCCCTGCACGATGAAATGCTGCCTGGCACTATCAACCTTGAAAATCCTGATCCGGCCTGTGATCTCGATTATATGGCTGATGGATCAAAAAATATCGTCTGTGAGTACGCCATGTGCAACTCATTTGGTTTTGGCGGCACCAATGCCAGTCTGATATTGAAAAAGTGGGATAAATAGTGCGTTGTAACTAGCCCGCCTGTGTCAACAGGAAAACCCGGGAGTCTCTCGCGGTCTATTGGCCGCAGAATTGCCCCCCGCGCCGGGTCCAGCCTATTCACATCACTGCCCGCCACTGTGGCGGGCAGTATATTTCGCTAAGGATGCCAAGTTCATGGATGAAATTCTGCTTCAGGACCCGGAAATCGCCCGGGCCATCGCGCTGGAATCACAGAGGCAAATGGGTAAGCTTGAGCTTATCGCTTCCGAAAATATTGTTTCTGCAGCAGTACGTCAGGCACAAGGCAGCATACTCACCAACAAGTATGCCGAAGGTTATCCAGGCAAACGCTATTACGGCGGTTGCGAATATGTGGATATGGTTGAAACTCTTGCCCAGGAAAGAGCCAAACTGCTTTTTGACGCCCAATACGTCAATGTGCAGCCCCATTCCGGCTCGCAGGCCAACATGGCTGCCTACCTGGCTTTTCTTAAGCCTGGCGACACCATTCTTGGCATGGACCTTTCGCACGGCGGCCATCTCACGCACGGCAGCCCGGTGAATTTCTCTGGACGTCTTTTCAAAATTTTTTCCTACGGCGTGCAACGCGAAACTGGCCGGATCGACTACGACGATGTGGCTGCCAAAGCTCGCGAACACAGGCCCAATGTTATTGTGGCTGGTGCCAGCGCCTACCCCCGCGCTATCGATTTCGTTCGCTTCCGCGCCATCGCTGATGAAGTTGGCGCCAAGCTTGTGGTGGATATGGCGCACATCGCTGGTCTTGTGGCTGCAGGTCTGCACCAGAGCCCGGTGCCCCATGCCCACATCACCACCACAACCACGCACAAAACCCTGCGCGGCCCCCGTGGCGGCATGATCCTGTCCACCGAAGATATGGGCAAAACGCTCAACAGCCAGATATTCCCCGGCATTCAGGGCGGTCCTCTCATGCACGTGGTCGCCGCCAAGGCTGTGGCGCTTGGCGAAGCCCTGCGGCCCTCGTTCAAGGCCTATCAGCAGCAGGTGATAGACAACGCAGCCACTCTGGCTGCCTGCCTTACCGAAGCTGGCTACAACCTTGTTTCTGGCGGAACAGACAACCACCTCATGCTGGTTGACCTGACCAACAAGGACATTACTGGCAAAGACGCAGAAATCGCGCTGGATACTGCTGGCATTACTGTTAACAAAAACACTGTGCCTTTTGAAACGCGTTCTCCCTTTGTGACGTCTGGCGTGCGTCTGGGCTCTGCGGCCCTGACGACGCGCGGTATGAAGCAGGACCACATGCGCACCGTGGCCCAGTTCATTGTGACGGCTCTTGAAAAACGCGACAACACTGCGGAACTTGAAAAGATTCGTAAAAATGTTGAAGAGTTCGCCCATCAGTTCCCCTTGTTTGCCTATTAAGGCGTGATGCTTTTTACGGCCTTCGTCGGCCCGAAGGTTCACCACCTTCGGGCCGTACTTGTGAAGCGCCAACGCCACGCGCAGGACCGTGAATTTCGCCTTTGAGCGCAAATGATCTGGATTGTGAGGCAGGCAGATGAGCGCTCTTGCTTTTTATTTTCAGCGCAGTGTTTTTCCTTAAGGGTTCCGCCGCAGCTTGGCTTTTACGTCGCCACTATGTAAACTGAGTAAAATTCTAACGGGTGCCCGATGCAACGACTACCTTGGCCTGAATATTTCATGAATATCACTTACCTTGTAAGTGGACGATCCACATGCACCCGCCGTAAGGTTGGCGCTGTTGCCGTAAAGGACAAGCGTATTCTTGCAACAGGGTATAACGGTGCTCCGGCAGGCGTTCCTCATTGCCTCGAAGTGGGTTGCCTGCGCGAACAGATGGGGATTCCCTCCGGCCAGCGGCATGAAATCTGCCGGGGCCTGCATGCCGAGCAAAACGTCATTATCCAGGCTGCCGTGCACGGCATCAACATCAGCGGTGCTGAGCTCTATTGCACTACCCATCCTTGTGTACAGTGCAGTAAAATGCTGATCAACTGCGGCATACGCCATATTTATTACGCGGAACAGTACCCTGACGAGCTTGCTACAACCATGCTCGGTGAAGCAGGAGTACATGTGGAAAAACTGAACTTCGTTCCACCTGTCATCAGCCCCCAGCCGGAGTAGGCACCATGTCTGAACTGGATTACAGCCCCTTCATGCGTGAAGCCATTGCCCTTGCGCGAAAGGGCCGCTGGAAAACCTGGCCCAATCCTATGGTGGGCGCGGTACTGGTGCATGACGGCCAGGTTGTGGCCAGAGGCTGGCACCGGGCCGCAGGACAGGACCATGCTGAAGTGGCTTGCCTGAAGAACGCTGCCGCCAATGGGGTAGACGCGTCCCAATGCACGCTTGTTGTCACGCTTGAGCCCTGCTGCCATCAAGGAAAAACACCACCCTGCACAAACGCGGTGCGCCAGGCCGGAATTAAAAAAATTGTGGTTGGTCTGTCCGACCCCAATCCCGAGGCCTGTGGCGGAGCTTGCGAACTGCGCGAAGCTGGCTTGGAAGTAATTGAAGGCGTATGCGCAGAAGCCTGCCGTGATCTTGTAAGTGATTTTTTGGTTTGGCAGCAAAAACAGCGGCCCTATGTCATCCTGAAGATGGCCGCTACGCTTGATGGCCGTATAGCTACCCGCCGGGGTGAATCCCAGTGGATCAGCTCCGAAGAATCCCGGCAGGAAGTGCAACAACTTCGCGCTGGCATTGGCCGATGCGGTGGAGCTGTACTGGTGGGCGGCGGCACTTTTCGGGCTGACAATCCCCGTCTCACAGTGCGCCCCATCAGCGAAGACGAACCAGACTGCCCGCAACCGCTTGCTTGTGTGCTGACCTCACGCCTGCCCCAACCGGACGCAGACTTTTACCTCCTCAAGGAACGGCCAGAGCAGACCATATTTCTTGCCTCACCCGCGGCGGCGGCCTCTACTACGGCCAAGGCTCTGCGCGACATGGGCGTACGCGTGCTTTCGCTTGGGCCCGCACTGCGCGGCGGCCCTGACCTGACCCACATGTTGCGCACCCTTTGGGAAGAGCTGCATTGCCCCTATCTTCTGTGTGAAGGCGGCGGGCATCTGGCCCTCAGCCTTCTGGAATCTGGCGTGGTGGATGAGTTTCGCCTGCATATGGCCCCAATGATTCTGGGTGATGAAGATGCGCATCCGCTCTTTTCCGGCAGGGCTCCCCTGAGCCTGGACGAGGCTCTGCGCATGCGCGTTATTGGCACCCACATCAGCGGCGGCGATATTCATATTGAACTGCGCCCGCTGCAGCTTGCTGAAGGAAAGTAGAACTTCATGTTTACAGGCATCATCCAGGGACAGGGCGAGGTGCGCTCACTCCGTAAAACAGGGGCTGAATGCCGCATCTGCCTGCGCCCGCTTTTTTCTCTGACCGATATTGTTGATGGCGAATCCATAGCCGTCAACGGCGCCTGCCTGTCTGTTGAAGAGCACGGAGCAGACACGTTCACAGCCTATGCATCAAGCGAGACCCTCTCGCGCACCACGTTGGGCAACCTGCAAACGGGGCATCTGGTCAACCTTGAACGCGCCCTGGCACTGGGCGACCGGTTGGGCGGGCACCTTGTCAGCGGTCATGTGGACTGCCTTGCTACAGTGAGCGAAGTACGTCAGGTGGGGCAATCGATACGTTGCCGCCTCTCCTTTCCTGCCGAATTCGGAGTTGAAGTCATTTCCAAGGGTTCTGTAACCCTTGACGGCATTAGCCTTACAGTCAATGATCGCGGCCCGGATTTTCTTGAGGTCAATATCATTCCAGACACTCAGAAGCGCACCACCATGCTGCACTGGCGTTCTGGCGTGTCCGTCAATATGGAAACAGATCTTATTGGCAAGTATGTGCGCAACCTGCTGGGCCCTTGGGCAGCTGCTGCAAATGGTAAGAACGCGTCCCCGAAATCATCGGGGCTGAACATGGAATTTTTGCTGCGACAGGGTTTTATGTAGGCACGGTTCGGGATCGCGCCCCCTGTTATTTTTGCACCACATTACTATAGAATGAAAGCGCATCACCATGCGCCGAGGAGTTGCCATGAGCACAATGACAACCATTGCGGGCCAGTTGGACGCCAAGGGGCTTAAAGTAGCCATCGTGGCCACCCGCTTCAATGATTTCATCGTAGACCGCCTGGTGGGCGGTGCTCTTGATTATCTTGAACGCCACGGGTTGGAAACGAAAAACGTTACCCTGGTGCGTATTCCCGGCGCTTTCGAAATGCCCCTGATTTGCCAAAAACTTGCGGCATCCGGCAAGTATGACGGCATTCTTGCCCTGGGCGCGGTCATTCGCGGCGGGACCCCCCATTTTGACTATGTTTGCGCCGAAGCAAGCAAGGGTATTGCCCACAGCATGATGGAGCATAACATGCCCATCGGTTTCGGTTTGCTCACCTGCGATAATATTGAGCAAGCCATTGAGCGCGCCGGTTCCAAGGCTGGCAACAAGGGCGTGGAAGCTGCTGCAGCCATGCTGGAAACCATTCGCGTTATGGAGCAGTTGTAAACTTATGGCCAAGGCCAAAAATGCTACAAGACGCGGCGAACGCGAACTGGCTTTTCAAGTTTTGTACGGTCTTTCCTTCACACCGGCCCGGACCCTCGAGGAACTGCGTCGCAGCTTCCGCACGTCACCGGACAATCTCGTGCGTAGTGAAGAAAGTGGCGTTCCTGTCGACACCAGAGGCTTTGCCTGGGAATTGGTCGAGGGCGTATGGAGCAACAGCGACGCTTTGGATAAAGCCATCACCAAGTTTTCCCACAACTGGCGTGTAGACCGTATGGGCCGGGTGGAACTGACGCTGCTGCGTCTGGCCGTATTCGAACTTCTGTTCCGCAACGATGTACCGCCCAAAGTTTCCATAAATGAGGCTCTGGAGCTAAGCCGCCAATTTGGCGAAGGCAATGCCAAAAACTTCATTAATGGTATTCTTGACGCAGTGGCCAAAGCTCTGGAATCTGGCGAACTGCAACGATCCGTCACATCCGCCAATTAATCTTTCTGAATCGGTATGCCCCCATGACACACGAAGAACGCTACAATCCCAAAGCTATTGAAGAAAAATGGCAGGCTCGGTGGCAGGCTGAAAACGCTTTTGCCTGCAGCCATGAAAGCAATAAGCCCAAATACTATGTACTCGAAATGTTTCCCTATCCTTCGGGCAACATCCACATGGGCCATGTACGTAACTATTCCATCGGGGATGTGGTGGCGCGCAGCAAGCGCATGCAGGGCTTCAACGTGATGCACCCTATGGGCTGGGATGCCTTTGGCCTGCCTGCCGAAAACGCGGCCATCAAAAATAATACCCACCCTGCTGAATGGACGTACGCCAATATCAGCAATATGCGCACGCAGCTGAAGCGGTTGGGCTATTCTTATGACTGGTCTCGCGAACTTGCCACCTGCCGCCCGGAATACTACCGCTGGGAACAGATGTTTTTCTTGCGTCTGCTGGAAAAGGGCATGGTCTACCGCAAAAAGGCACCTCAAAACTGGTGCCCGTCATGCCATACTGTACTGGCGAACGAACAGGTCATCGACGGGTTGTGCTGGCGTTGCGATAGCCCAGTAGTGCAAAAAGACCTGACGCAGTGGTTTCTCAAAATCACCGCCTATGGTGACGAACTGCTTGAAGATCTGGCAAAGCTTGAAGGTGGCTGGCCCGACCGCGTTATCGCCATGCAGCGCAACTGGATTGGCAAATCTACTGGCGCCGCCATTAGCTTTGGCCTTGAAAAAGCCATCACGGGTGTCGAAGGCATAGACGTGTTCACCACCAGGCCTGACACGGTCTTTGGCGTTACCTTCATGACCCTGGCACCCGAGCATCCCCTGGTTGAAAAACTCATAGAGGGTTACTCCAAAGCTGAAGAAGTGCGCACTTTTGTGGAACGTATCCGCAATATGGACCGTTTGGATCGCCAGTCTGATGTTGTAGAAAAAGAAGGCATTTTCACCGGGGCTTATGCCATACATCCGTTCACAGGGCAGCGCGTGCCCCTGTGGCTCGGTAACTTTGTTCTGGCAGACTATGGAACAGGCGCAGTTATGGGTGTGCCTGCCCACGATCAACGAGATTTTGAATTTGCCCGTAAGTATGGCCTGCCTCTGCATGTGGTCATAAATCCCGCAGGCGAAGGACTGGACCCGGAAAGCATGACCGAGGCCTTCACCTCCGACGGCGTTATGGTCAACTCCGGCCCCTTTGACGGCATGCCCAACGAAGATGGCAAGAAAGCCGTGGCCCAGAGCCTTGAAAAACAGGGCAAAGGCAAGGCCACCACGCAGTTTCGTCTGCGCGACTGGAACATCTCGCGCCAGCGCTACTGGGGTTCGCCCATTCCTGTGATTTATTGCGACCAGTGCGGCATTGTTCCTGAAAAGGAAGAAAACCTGCCTGTGCTTTTGCCCCTGGATGTAAAGACCCACAGCGACGGACGTTCGCCCCTGGCTGATACCCCTTCGTTTGCACACTGCACGTGCCCCACGTGCGGCGGCCCTGCCCGGCGCGAAACCGATACGATGGACACCTTTGTGGAGTCATCCTGGTATTTCGCCCGGTTTACCAGCGCCCGCGACAGTGAAGCTCCTTTCAACATGGACGCCATTAAATACTGGCTGCCTGTGGATCAGTATATAGGCGGTGTGGAGCACGCTATTCTGCACCTACTCTACTCCCGCTTTTTCACCAAGCTGCTTCGCGATATGGGATTCTTCCCCGCCGAACTTGCCGAACCTTTCAGCAATCTGCTCACTCAGGGCATGGTGCTCAAAGACGGCGGCAAGATGTCCAAATCCAAGGGCAACGTGGTGGACCCCACCGCAATGATCAAAAAATACGGCGCAGATACCGTGCGTCTGTTCTGCCTTTTCGCTGCCCCGGCTGAACGTGACTTTGACTGGTCCGATTCCGGCATTGAGGGCGCTTCGCGCTTTATTGGCCGCGTATGGCGACTGTTCACGGAAGAACAGGAACGCTTGCTGCCCATCAAGGCCTGCGCCTCCACCGAGCAAGACGCTGTGAGTTCCGAAGCCCGCGACCTGCGCCGCCGTGAGCACCTCACGGTCAAGAAAGCCAGAGAAGACATGGGCGATCGGTTCCAGTTCAATACGGCTATCGCCGCAGTTATGGAACTGGTCAACAGCATGTACCTTTCGCGGGAAAAGTTGGGCATGGATGAGGCTGACCGCCGCGTGTTTTCCTCTGCCATGAGCACAGCCATAACCTTGCTTTCGCCTATCATCCCTCATGTTTGTGATGAACTTTGGGAACGTCTTGGTCACAGCACCCCGGTTTCTGACGAACTTTGGCCAGACTGGAGTCAGGCAGCAACCGCTCAGGACATGCTTACCGTGGCCCTTCAGGTCAACGGCAAGCTGCGGGGCACTGTGGAAATTCCTGCTGAGGCTGACAAGGCCGCTATGGAAGCCACGGCCCTTGCCGACAGCGCTGTGCAGCGCCATCTTGCCGGGCTTACCGTGCGCAAGGTGGTGGTGGTGCCGGGCAAGCTGGTCAACATTGTGGCCAACTAGGCTTCATACCGCTCCACGGAACACTTTATTGAAGGGGCGCTTTTGCAGAAAAGCGTCCCTTCTCCTTTCCTCTTCCCTGCAAAAGCGTTTATCGGTATGCTACTGCCCTGACAGGCTTACCCTTGACACAATGGTCTGGCCACTGCCGGGACCACTACAGCACGGCATCCAAACATGAGCACCGCCCATCCCGGATTTACCTTCCTTGTCTGCCCCGACGGGCAGCTGCTACGCGCCCATTTGAACCGGCTGCTGGCCGCGCATCCTCCAGTAACTGGCGGCGGTCTTATGCCCCAGGCCAGTTCAGTTCAGTGGGAACGACACGTTTATTGGGGTGATGAAGAACCTCCCCAGCGCTTCTGGGAACACCTCACTCTTCAAGGACTCTTTGGAGCGCCACGCGCCCTGATCATACGGCAGGCCAACCAATGGCCCGCAGCTGTGTGGAAAAAAATTTCGCACGCTTTGGCTCGCCCTTCAGACCAATGCTGGCCTTTCTTCTGCCTTGAAGTAAACTGGGAACGGGGCCAACCCAAAATTCCCGCTCACTTGGGCAAATTGCCCTGCATGGGTTTTGCCGACAAGCAGGGCTGGATATGGCGGCATGAAGGGCTTAACGAGCGCACGGTTAAAAAACATGTGCTGCAACGCTGCCAATCGCTTGGATTGCGGTTTGAGCCTGACGCTCTTGAGCAGTTCTGCGCTTCAGTTCCTCCTGACGCGCTGGCCATTGAAAATGAGCTCGAAAAACTGCTTCTGCTTCGCGCAACGCTGACAAAGCGCGAGGATGTGGCGGGGAATTCCACTGGCGATACACCCGGCAACCCTGAGGGCAACATAAGCCTTGCAATGATTTCCACTGCCTCGTGGAGCCCGGAGTGTGACGTTTTTGCCTGCATACGCCACATGCAGGCTGGCAATTTGCCTGCCGTATGGAGAGAGCTTGCGCGCAGCAAAGACGGCGACAGCCTGCTGTTTTCCCTTTTGGCTCTGCTGGCCCGCGAACTGCGCCTCCTCTGGCAGTGCCATGCAGGCGAAAATCCACGCATGCGCCCACAGGACGCTGGCACAAAAAAACAGCTCGCCCAGCGCCTGGGAGCAGAAGGTATCGCTCAGGGGATGACCCTTGTGGTCGACGCGGAGCTGTTCGTGAAAAGTGGCCGGCGCAGCCCGGAACAAAGCCTGGATTTTCTGGCCGCCCGCATGACAGCCCTCTTTGCCCGCGCACAGGGCCGCGCATGATCCACCGCAAGCAATCCCCACTTTCCCGCCCCACTGCGGGCAAAATCCCTGTAGTCACATCTCTGCCTCTTGCATAACCTCCAAGACTGCTTACCTTATGACAGCAAAGCCAGACCCGACACCACTGCACGCAGGCCACAGAGCCAGACTGCGTGAGCGTTTTGAGCATGAACCAGCCGCTGTGGCAGATTACGAGGTACTGGAACTGTTGTTGGGCTATGCCCTCACACGGAAGGACACCAAACCTCTGGCCAAGGAACTGCTGCAAAGGTTTGGCAGCATCAGGGGCGTCATGGACGCCCGGCCCGATGAGCTTCTGGCAGTCCCCGGTTTTGGGCCAGGACTGATGATCTTTTTTGAGGTCATACGCGAAACCCGCAGCCGTTATCTGGCTTCGGCCATGCGCAAAAGAGAAGTTCTGGCAACACCTCAAGCAGTGGCCCGCATGGCTCAAAGCCGATTGGCGGGTTGCCCTCACGAAGAATGCTGGCTGGCGCTGGTAGACCAGCGAAACAGGCTTACATCGTGGGAGTGCCTGCGGCGAGGTGGAGTTGCAGAGGTTTCTATGAAGCCCAGAGAAGTGTTTGAGACAGCGCTGTTGCGTAAGGCCAGCGGTATTATAATGGTGCACAACCACCCCGGCGGCAACCCCGCTCCTTCGGAGGCGGACAAAACTTTTACCGCCGAACTGCAAAGACTTGCACCACAATTGGGCCTGCGCTTTCTGGATCACGTTATTGTTACTGAGGGAGACTGCTACAGCATCACGCAGATGCAGACCATATAATAGGCAGTCAGGGAGACTATATGGCTGATTACAATGACAAAAATATTTTCCTAAATATGGAAGAGCTCGGTTCAAGCACTGACCCGGGCATCGAAAACGAAGAACAGCGGGACACTAACCCTCTCGCGCAGGATACGGCGGAAAACGAAGGCGGCCTCATGGCTGCCATGCAAAGCATACCGGATACGCTGCCCGTTCTGCCCGTGCGCGACGTGGTTATTTTTAACTACATGATTCTACCCCTCTTCATTGGCCGTGAAAAATCCGTTCAAGCTGTGGATGCTGCCCTGAAAAACGGACGTCATCTGCTTGTCTGCGCCCAAAAAGAAGAAGGCACTGAAGACCCCGGCCCGGACGATCTCTATCAGGTTGGCACGGTTGTGCAGGTCATGCGCATGCTCAAGATGCCCGACTCTCGAGTAAAAATTCTTGTGCAGGGCGTAAGCCGCGCACGTGTGCGCAGCTTCAGTCAGGTTGAGCCTTTCCTTGAAGCTCAGATTGAAACCCTGCACGAAACCACGCCCAAGATAGATCCCACGGTGGAGGCCTTGCTGCGATCTGTACGCGAACAGAGCGAGAAGGTGCTGTCATTGCGCGGCCTTTCTTCGCCGGACGTGCTGGCCGTTCTGCAAGGTGTTGACGATCCGGGTCGTCTGGCCGACCTCATCGCCGCCAATATGCGCATGAAGACCTCTGACGCCCAGCGTATTCTGGAGGCTGAAGACCCTCTGGACCGCCTCATGCTGGTCAATACCCAGCTGCAACGCGAGGTGGAGGTAGCCACAGTTCAGGCTCGCATCCAGAGTTCCGCACGCGAAGGAATGGATAAGGCGCAGAAAGACTACTTCCTGCGCGAACAGCTTAAAGCCATCCGCACGGAGCTTGGCGACAAGGAAGAAGAAGGCGAAGAAGAGCTGGAAAACCTGAAGGCCGCTCTGGACAAGGCAGGCCTGCCCAAGGATGTACGCAAGGAAGCTGACAAGCAACTGCGGCGTCTGGCTGGCATGCATGCGGATTCCTCCGAGGCCAACGTGGTGCGTACCTATCTTGACTGGATGGTAGAGCTGCCCTGGAAAAAACTTTCGCGTGACAGGCTGGACATAGCCTACGCCAAGCAGATTCTGGATGAAGACCATTGTGGCCTGGAAAAGGTCAAAGACCGCATCCTTGAATTCCTGAGCGTGCGTAAGCTCAACCCGCAGTCCAAGGGGCCGATCCTATGCTTCGCTGGCCCTCCCGGGGTTGGTAAAACGTCCTTGGGCCGCTCCATCGCTCGTGCGCTGGGGCGCAAGTTCCAGAGGCTTTCGCTGGGCGGCATGCACGATGAGGCGGAAATCCGCGGGCACAGACGCACCTATATTGGAGCCATGCCTGGCCGTATCATCCAGAGCCTCAAGCAGGCCGGCACGCGTAACCCGGTTATCGTGCTGGACGAAGTGGACAAACTGGGCTCGGATTTCAGAGGCGACCCGTCTTCGGCCCTGCTGGAAGTGCTGGACCCGGAACAGAACTACACTTTCAGCGACCACTACCTGAATGTGCCCTTTGACCTGTCAAAGGTGATGTTCCTGTGCACGGCCAACCATCTTGAAACCATTCCGGCGGCCCTGCGAGACCGTATGGAGGTCATTACCCTGCCCGGCTACACCATGCAGGAAAAGGCCGAAATAGCGCGTAAGCATCTGCTGCCCAAAAAAATCAAGGAAAACGGCCTGGAAGAAAAGGACGTGGTTCTGGAAGAAGCGGCCCTTGAAAAGGTTATCAAAGAATACACGCGCGAAGCGGGCCTGCGCAACCTTGAACGCGAGTTGTCTTCTATCTGCCGCAAGCTTGCACGCCGCAAGGCTGAAGGCAAAAAAGGCCCCTTCAAGGTTGACGTGGCCGATGTGGAGAAGTTGCTGGGCGCGCCGCGCTTCATAGAAGACGAAAAGGAAAAGAAGCTCATGCCCGGCATGGCTCTTGGTCTGGCCTGGACTCCTGCGGGCGGCGAAGTGCTTACAGTGGAAGCCACTGTCATGAAGGGCAAGGGCGGCCTTACGCTCACAGGTCAGTTGGGTGATGTCATGAAGGAAAGCGCCCAGGCTGCTCTGAGCTATATTCGCAGCCGTGCCGAAGAACTGGGTGTGAATCCGTCCTTTGTGTCGGAATTCGACATCCATGTGCATGTGCCAGCCGGAGCCACCCCCAAGGATGGACCGTCAGCAGGCGTCACGCTTACCACGGCCCTCATCTCGGCCCTCAGCGGACGCCGTGTACGGGCCGACCTGTGCATGACTGGCGAAATAACCCTTCAAGGCCGGGTGCTGCCCGTGGGCGGCATAAAGGAAAAAATTCTGGCAGGCGTGGCACGTGGCCTTAAGCACGTGATCATCCCCTGGCAGAACACCAAGGATCTTGAAGATGTGCCCAAGGAACTGCTTAAGCGTATAAGTGTGCATCCTGTGCACCACTACGACGAGCTGCTCCCCCTTGTTTTTGAGAGCAAAAGCGGCCGAGGCGGCGCTTCCGGTTCCGACAAGAATGGCAAAAACAAAACTGAAGATGGCAAGAATGACAAGGACGTGGTAGCTGCCCGTTCCCGAAAGACGCCAGCTCCTGCTGGCACCAGACGCAAGACCAGCCGCTCCGGCGATGAAGCTGGAGCCTGAACCCTGTGAAGCTGCGCCAGTACCTTACTGAAACCGCGCAAACACTGCTAAAGGCGGGGGTGGATAGCCCCCGCCTTTGCGCGCATGTGCTGGTAAGCCACGTGCTCGGCCTTGATCGTATCGCCTGCGTAGTACAAGGGGAACGCGAACTGCTGGCACATGAACTTGATAGCCTCGATGCACTCGTTGGCCGACGAACTGCCGGTGAACCGCTGGCCCACATAACTGGCAGTAAAGAATTTTATGGGCGTGACTTTCTGGTGACTCCCCATACGCTTATCCCACGCCCCGAAACAGAGTTGCTCATTGATAAAGCTCTTGAGGCGGCAGGGGAACTAGAATCCCAGATGGGCAGGCAGGGCACCGGTCTTTATTTCGCGGACCTGGGCACAGGCTCGGGCTGTATTGGCATCACTCTGGCTCTGGAACTCCCCCATTGGCATGGCCTGCTCATGGATATCAGCGGCAACGCACTGGAAACTGCACGGCAGAATGCTCATCGGCTCAACGCGCAACACAGCGTCGCCATCCTGAATGGCGATATGCACAGGGCACCTCTGGCGCACGGGGCATACGCCATGCTGGTAAGCAACCCGCCATACATCGCCGAAGACGAACGCTCGATGGTAATGGGCGAAGTGCTTGCTTACGAGCCACACAGCGCCCTGTTTTCGCCACATGAAGGAATGGGACACCTTGAAGCCGTTATTAAGGCGGCAGGCAGTGCGCTCAAACCCGGTGGCCGACTGTTGCTGGAGCACGGCGCAGCGCAGGGTGCGAGCACACGTCGTCTGCTGCGGGCGAACAATTTTTTTGAAGATACCGAGACTCATAGAGATTTGGCCGGGTTTGAGCGCTGCACAATGGCTCGTCGTACCTGCAGCTAATTTCAGGCGGGAAAATGGCATTTATTCAGGATTGGCGCTGCTTTTTAGGACTTATCCGACTGCCGCGCCAGAGAAAATTATAAAAAAAATTCGACAAAATGCATTTTTTACTTGCCAAGCACATCAGAAGTCGCTAAATAGCACTCTTGCCGCTGGCGTAGCTCAACTGGCAGAGCAGCTGATTTGTAATCAGCAGGTTGCGGGTTCAAGTCCCATCGCCAGCTCCAGAATTACGCCGGTCAAAGGAAGGACACTTGCCCGACCTTAAGCGGCACGAGTGGAGGGGTTCCCGAGTGGCCAAAGGGAACAGACTGTAAATCTGTCGTCGTAAGACTTCGGTGGTTCAAATCCACCCCCCTCCACCACCACTTTTCCGTCTCCATAAGCTCAGACGGTTGGTGGCTGGTTACAAAAAACTGCCTTGGCTGTAGGAGACAGGGTGCCTGTCGGGGAACTACGGTAGCGTGCGGGAATAGCTCAACGGCTAGAGCATCAGCCTTCCAAGCTGAGGGTTGCGGGTTCGAATCCCGTTTCCCGCTCCATTCCTGCTGATTTCCTCCCCTCAGTCAACCCGTCCGCCAATGCACGTTCCCTGGTGTCCAGGGACTGAATGCGGACAGCGGGCCGCCCAACGGTTTTTTTCCCACTGCCGCAGCCGTTACGCGAGGAGCAGGCGTTACACACGCAAAGCTTAAAGCACTTTTTTGTAACGCAGGTAAAACGCAAACATTATTTTCTCCAGGGAGACGTACAATGGGCAAGGAAAAATTTGAACGCAAAAAGCCCCATGTAAACATCGGCACCATCGGCCATATCGACCACGGCAAAACTACTCTGACTGCCGCCATCACCAAAGTGGCGAACATGAAGAACGGTGGCAAGTTCATTTCGTATGACGAAATCGACAAGGCCCCCGAAGAAAAGGAACGTGGTATCACCATCTCCACCTCGCATGTTGAATACGAGACCCCCAATCGTCACTATGCGCATGTGGACTGCCCCGGTCACGCCGACTACATCAAGAACATGATCACCGGCGCTGCCCAGATGGACGGCGGTATCCTGGTGGTGGCTGCCACTGACGGCCCCATGCCCCAGACCCGTGAGCACATCCTGCTCGCCCGTCAGGTCGGCGTGCCCCAGCTGGTGGTATTCCTGAACAAGTGCGACCTCGTGGACGACGAAGAGCTGCTTGAACTGGTGGAACTGGAAGTGCGCGAACTGCTGTCTTCCTATGACTTCCCCGGCGACGACGTGCCCGTGATCCGCGGTTCCGCTCTGAAGGCTCTTGAAACTGACAGCCCTGATTCCGCTGAAGCCAAGTGCATTCTCGACCTGCTGGAAGCTTGCGACTCCTTTATCCCCACGCCTGAGCGTGACATCGACAAGCCCTTCCTCATGCCCATCGAAGACGTGTTCTCCATCTCTGGCCGTGGCACCGTTGTGACCGGTCGTGTGGAACGCGGTGTGGTCAAGGTCGGCGAAGAAGTGGAAATCGTGGGTATCAAGCCCACCGTTAAGACCACCTGCACCGGCGTGGAAATGTTCCGCAAGCTGCTTGATCAGGGTGAAGCTGGCGACAACATCGGCGCTCTGCTGCGCGGTGTCAAGCGTGACGACGTGGAACGCGGCCAGGTTCTTGCCGCCCCCAAGAGCATCACGCCCCACAAGAAGTTCAAGGCTGAAGTGTACGTGCTCTCCAAGGAAGAAGGCGGCCGTCATACCCCGTTCTTCACTGGCTACCGTCCTCAGTTCTACTTCCGTACCACGGACATCACCGGAGTTATCGGTCTGCCCGAAGGCGTGGAAATGGTTATGCCTGGTGACAACTCGCAGTTCCTGGTGGAACTCATCGCTCCCATCGCCATGGAAGCTGGTCTGCGCTTCGCTATTCGCGAAGGTGGCCGCACCGTTGGCTCGGGCGTGGTGACCGAAATCACCGAGTAGACTTATGAGAGTTAACATACTTCTGGCTTGCACTGAGTGCAAACGCCGCAACTACAGCACCCGGAAGAACAAGAAAACCACTACCGGTCGGCTGGAAATGAAAAAGTATTGCCCCTGGGATAAGAAGCACACGTTGCATCGCGAAACCAGGTAACATAATTCCGCTGGGGGGCTAATAGCCCCCCGGACGGCACGCAGGGCAGTAGCTCTAACGGCTAGAGCGGCGGTCTCCAAAACCGCATGTTGGGGGTTCGAATCCCTCCTGCCCTGCCATTTTTTATCTCCGGACAACACCATGGCAAAAAAACAAGCTCAGGCTGGTGACCTCAAGGCTGACAAAGCCCCCAACGTTTTCGTACGCTTCGCGCGCTACGTAGAAGACGCCAAGGCAGAGTTGCGCAAGGTGACCTGGCCCACGGTAAAAGAAACACGCAAGGCAACCCTGGCTGTGTTGGGCTTTGTCGCCGTGATGGCCGTCATTCTTGGGCTGGTTGACCTTGGTCTGTCATCCCTGATCAAGACCATACTGTCCTGAAGGCCAATATGAAAGATCCCGCTATCGACGAAACTTCCGAGCTCTCTCAAAAGGCTCGCTGGTACATTGTGCATACCTACTCGGGTTTCGAGCAGCGTGTGCAAAAAACCATTAACGAGTTGCGCCGCACCGGGCAGGAACAGGGCCTTATTGAGGAAGTGGTGGTACCCACCGAGAAAGTCATCGAACCCACCAAGGGGGGACAGCAGCGTACATCAACGCGCAAGTTCTACCCTGGTTATGTGATGGTTCGCATGATCATGACCGACCTGTCCTGGCATCTGGTGCAGTCCATCCCCAAAGTTACCGGATTTGTGGGGGGTAAAAACCGTCCCACCCCCATGCGTGATGGCGAAGCCGAACGCATTCTGGAATTGATGGAAACACGCCAGGAAACCCCGCGGCCCAAGTTCAACTTTGACAGGGGTGACGATGTGCGCGTCATTGAAGGTCCCTTTGGGGGCTTTAACGGCGTGGTTGAAGACGTTAACTACGACAAGGGAAAGCTGCGGGTTTCCGTTTCCATTTTTGGGCGCCAAACGCCTGTGGAACTGGATTTCGCACAGGTTTCCAAAGGCTAGACCCCTTTCGCACAAGGGTTCTGCGGACGGGATTCTCTCCTTGTCCGTACGGTGTGCTTGTACTACTTGCATAGCATGCCGAGGCAAATATCACCTAACCTTGCTTAATGACTTGCCCCCGCGCAGCGGCCTCATGCCGATCAGCGCGAGCAGCGATGAAGGATAAAGCAAATGGCTAAAAAAGAAGTTGCCAAGATTAAATTGCAGATTCCTGCGGGCGCGGCCAACCCCTCCCCGCCGGTAGGTCCCGCCCTCGGTCAGCACGGTCTGAACATCATGGGCTTCTGCAAAGAATTCAATGCCCGCACTCAAGACCAGAAAGGCATGATCATCCCCGTGGTTATCACGGTGTATGCTGACCGCTCTTTCACCTTCATCACCAAGACCCCTCCGGCCTCGGTGCTGATCATGAAGGCCGCCAAGATTGAAAAAGGTTCTGGCGAACCCAACCGTAACAAAGTTGGCAGCCTGACCATGGCTCAGATTGAAGAAATCGCGAAGCTCAAGCTGCCCGATCTCAATGCAGCCACCATTGAATCTGCGGTTAAGTCCATTGCGGGTACTGCTCGCAGCATGGGCATTGACGTAAAGTAAGGCCATACCGCTTTGCGGAGGTTGACGCTTCCGTAGTTTGCAGGTTTTCTGGCCTTGGGCGACAGTTCAGCAACTATGTAATAGTTCCGAAGTCGCCATCGTTGAAATCAATTGTACTGCTGCTTTCACTCAAGCTGAAGTGCGGCAGGAGATGCAAAACGACAAGGATTATCCCATGCCTAAACACGGCAAAAATTTTCGTAAAGTTCTCGAAGGTACCGACCTTCAGGAACGCTTCAGCATCGAAGACGCTGTGAGCAAATCGCTTGGCGCGGCCTTTGCCAAATTTGACGAAACCGTTGACGTGGCCATTCGTCTTGGCGTTGACCCCAAGTATTCTGACCAGATGGTGCGCGGCGCCGTTACCCTGCCCCACGGGCTTGGCAAGACTGTGCGCGTGGCCGTGTTCTGTAAAGGCGAAAAGCAGGCTGAAGCCCGCGAAGCCGGCGCAGACGTGGTTGGTGCTGAAGATCTGGTCGCTCAGATCAAGGAAGGCAACCTGAACTTTGACGCAGCCGTTGCTACCCCCGACGTTATGGCCCTTGTGGGTCAGAT